>JABFVM010000470.1 GCA_013362785.1 Streptomyces sp.
CCGCTCGGCGTCGGCGACGTCGTCGAAATCGAGGTCCACGACGACGTAGGAGGGGTCGTCGACGGGCTGCTGGACACGGTAGTGGCGTACCCCGGCGTCCGCGCGTGCCGGGGCGAAGCGGTCGAAGGCCGTCTTCCACCTGGCGAAGTCCGTGATCGGATGCTCGATGTGCAGGGTCGGCATGGTTCCTCCTCGGCCGTTCCCACCGCTCATCTCCATGCTCGGCCGCACATCGGTCGGGCGCATGCCCAGCGGTAGGCTCGCCCCATGCGGATCTCGGTCTCCTCGGACATGGACAAACCCGTCGCCCGCCTCCTCGTCGCCGAGCTGCGCGAGCGCGGCCACGACGTGGTGCCCCACGGCGCGCTGAGCCCCGACGATGACCCCCAGTGGGCCGCCTGCTCGGAGGCGGCCGCCCGTGAGGTCGCTGCCGGGACCGCCGACCAGGCCGTCGTCTGCTGCTGGACCGGCACGGGCGCGTCGATCGCCGCGAACAAGGTGCCGGGTGTCCGGGCCGCCCTGTGCACCGACGCCTACACGGCGGCCGGCGCCCGCCGCTGGAACGACGCCAACACACTCGCCCTCAGCCTCCGCCTCACCTCCGAGCCCCTCCTCAAGGAGATCCTCGACGCCTGGTTCGCCGGCGAGGCGAGCGCGGAGGCCGAGGACCGGGAGAACGTGGCGCGCGTGGGGCGGATGGACGGCAGCGGGCGGTAGGCCCTCCCTCCGAGTCGCCCTCCCTCCGAGTCGGCGCGGTCCGAAGGCCGTGGCATACGCTCACCCGGTGATCACCGACGACATGCCGCTCGATGAACTCGCCCGTGTCTGGGAGGAGATCCGGCAGGAGTACTACGACCTGCGCAACGACACGTTCGACCGGAGGGTCCTCGACTGCGCGGCGCGCCTCGCGGCCGATCCCGGCGGGGAGTCGGCCCATGTGTGGACGATCGGTCTCCTGATGATGGCCCCCTATGCGGCCGGGGCGCCGGGCGACGGCGTCGTGCCGGAGGCCAGGGGGGCACTGGAGGCGGCGGATGGCGCTCTGCGTGACCGGCCCTGCGAGCACGAGACGCACCCCTACCGGGAGCATGAGCCCGAGTTCGACGAAGACCTCGTCCGCCAGCTGTGCAACCTCCCCGACCCGAATGCCCCATGGGACGAGAACCATCCCCGTGAGCAGTGGCTCTGCCCCCGCAACGTCGCCGGACTCGCGCGGATCGCGCTGGACATCATCGAACCCGGCTCGGCCGCTGACGTGCCGCCCCGGCTGCCGGTGGGAGCCCAGGACGACATCGACACGCTGTCCGCCCTGTTGCACGGCTACCCGGACCCGGGGACCGACATCAACGAGGAGATCGCCCTTCATGCGGAGGCGCTGCGGTCCGCCGGCCCGGCAGACCGCCCCGGACGCCTGCTGGTCGTCATGGCGGTCACCTGGTACGCCGTCTCCGACTTCGTACGGGACGCCTCCGTACTCGACGCCCTGATCGCGGCGCTGGAGGCGACGCTCCCGGACTACGCCGCGGCGACGTGCGCACACGACGGGCACCCGGCTCCACCCGGAAGCGGCCCGAACGCCGCCGCACTCGGCATCCGGCTCAGCAGCCCCGGAGGACGCGCCCTCTACGAACGCGACCGCGCGCAAACGGCTCCGCTGGAGCACCTGCTGTGCCCGGTGGCCCTGGCGGACATCACCAGGGAGTCGCTGAGCGCTCTGGGCGCCCGACGCGAAGAACTCCTGAGCCGTGCCGAGGACGGGTCCGGCCGCTAGGACCTGTCCGGCGGATCACCCGGCCCGGGGCGGAGGCGCCATGGTGGCGTACTGCGCCACCCCGTCGCCGAAGGACCAGTCGATCGGTTCGTTCTCCAGCAGGTTCACGAAGACGTTGCGTGGCTCGGTTCCCGCGTAGGCGAGGGCGAGTTCGGCGATGCGTCGGTACAGGGCCTGCTTCTGGGCGGGGGTCCGTCCGGAGCGCATGGTGATCGTGACGTGGACGAGGCCGTCGTCCCGGTGGATGCCGAGGTAGCCGTCGTCGTAGCGCAGGGTGCTCCGGGTGCCGTCGTGGCCGGTCAGTATCTGGAAGCGGTCGTCCGGCGGGATCCCGATGGCGTCCACCAGGGCGTCGTGCACGGCACGGCCGAGGGCGTCGAGGCGCTCGGGGTCGGCTCCCAGGGCGTCGATGCGGACGAAGGGCATGTGTGGGGTCTCCTTGTCGTCACCTGCGGCGAGGTCTTGGGACCAACTCGCCACCGCAGTTGGGGCAGATGTCGCGCATGGCCTCGCTGCATGCCATGCAGAAGGTGCATTCGTACGAACAGATACGGGCGGGCGCGTCGAGCGGCAGTTCAGCCGTCTCACAGCGCTCACAGCGATCGCGCATCTCCAGTGCCATGTCTTCGCCTTCCTCGTCAGCCCGGCAAGCGGTCCCGCCCCGGCTCGGACATGTGCAGCACCTCGTACACGTCGCCGTCGGCCTTGGGCGTGTCGTTCTCCCAGAGGGAGAAGTGGATCATCTCCCAACGACTCGTGTCCATGGCGGACGCCGCGAGAACCGCGCCCTCCTCGCAGGCCGGCCGCCGGGTCTCCCGCGCCGCCTCCGCCGCGATGTCGGTCAACGGCACGCCGTCCGGCACCTGTTGACGCCGCAGTACCGCGACCCGCGCGGGGGAGCCGGCGGCGCCGCCCTCCTCGTACGTCAGCCCGGTCCACTGCCGGACCGACGGCCGTCCGAAGTCGTCGGCGATGCCTTGGAAAGGGCCGCCCCAGAGGAAGGAGTTCATGCCGGTCACGGTGTTCCAGAGATAGAACGGCGCGTACTGGTTGACCGGCGAGCCGTGCACACCGCGCTCACGCACCAGGTAGGCCTTCAGGCCCAGCCCCTCCCAGTCGTCGAGCAGATGCCCCTTGCGGGCGACGCGCCGACGGATGATCTCCATGTCGTAGTCGGCGGGCAGGGTGAGCCGGTACTGCATCGCGTGCATCGGAGCCGCCTTCCTATCGGGGTTCCCGGCGCGGGGAGAGCAGCGAGAGCAGCCCGCGTACGCCCACGTCGAAGGCGTCGGGCGAACCGGACGCGCGGGCAAGGACATAGCCGCCCTGGACGGTCGCGACGATCGTCGCCGCGATCGCCTCGGCGTCGAACCCGGGCCCGAACTGCCCTTGCTCCTTGCCCTCCTCGACGATCCCGGCGAGCCGCTCCCGCAACCAGTCCAGCGTCTCGTCGACCGGCGCCCGCAGCTCGTCGCTGGCGATCACGTCCGGGTCCATCGTCAGCCGCCCGACCGGGCAGCCGCGCAGCACATCACGCTCGCGCCGCAGATACGCCTCGATGCGCTCGTACGGCGTGCCCGGCCCGTCGAGTACTCCCGCGGCGGTAGCCCGCATCTCCTCTGCGGTCCGCCGGATCGCGGCCAGCGCGAGATCCGGCTTCCCCTTGAAGTGGTGGTACATGCTGCCCTGCCCGGCACCCGCCCGCTCCAGGATGGCCTTGGGGCTGGTGCCCACATAGCCGCGCTCCCACAGCAGCTCCCGGGTGGACTCGATCAATCGGTCCGAGGTGCTCATGCAAGCACTGTACATACTAGTAGTTACAGAAGTCGAGCCCGCGGGAAGCCCCACGGCGGGCCCCACGGAGCCCCACGCGAGCCACTTCGGAGCAGCTGAACCCGCCCTCCGTACTCCCCACGAGGTACGCCCACTGCCGCTGGCCGTACGACGACCCGGACCCCCCTCCGGCGCGAGGCTCAAGGCATCACCGAAGAACCGTCCGAACCGTACGAACCCTGCGAACCGACTCGGGAGATGACCAGAGATGCAGACCCTCGCACACTTCGCCGACGGCGGCCCCGGCCCGTGGATCCTCTTCTTCCCGCTGATCTGGGCGGCCGTGGTGATCGGCGGCATCATCCTGCTGCGCCGCACGGTGTGGCGCGGACGCCGCGGCCCCTGGCGGCCGGGCCCCGACGACAACTCGCCCATCGCCGTACTCGGCCACCGCTTCGCTTCCGGCGAGATCGACGAGGACGAGTACTGGCGCCGGCTGTCCGTCCTGGACGAGCAGTTCGGCCGTACGGGCAAGGGCGGTGCGGCATGACGACCGCGACCGTCACGACCGGCACGCCGACGGCCGCCCGTGTCGTGGACGCCGTGAAGGTGTACGGCAGCGGCGACACCAGCGTGCGGGCCCTGGACGGGGTGAGCGTCGACTTCCCGGCCGGCCGCTTCACCGCGATCATGGGGCCCTCGGGCTCCGGCAAGTCCACCCTGATGCACTGCGCGGCCGGCCTCGACACGCTCACCTCGGGCACCGCCCACATCGGCGACACCGAGCTGAGCAGTCTGGACGACCGCCGGCTCACCCTGCTGCGCCGGGACCGCGTCGGCTTCGTCTTCCAGGCCTTCAACCTGGTTCCGACGCTGACCGTCGCGGAGAACATCACGCTGCCGCTGGCCCTCGCGGGCCGCAAGGGCGACATCGGCGACCACGAATGGCTCGACGCGCTGATCGACGTCGTCGGCCTGCGCGACCGGCTCCACCACCGCCCCTCCGAACTCTCCGGCGGCCAGCAGCAACGCGTCGCCGTGGCCCGCGCCTTCGCCGGACAGCCGGACGTCGTCTTCGCCGACGAGCCGACCGGCAACCTCGACTCCCGCTCCGGCGGCGAGGTCCTCGGCCTGCTCGGCCGCGCGGTGCGC
>JABFVM010000454.1 GCA_013362785.1 Streptomyces sp.
ACGCCTACACTCGGCAGGAGTCTGTGCTCTACAAGTACGGGGCAGCACAAGGGGGTTGGCCATGGCCAACGGTTCACGGTTGGCGGCTTGGGAGTTCTTCGGGAGTGAGCTGAAGCGACAGCGGGAGAACGCCGGGATCACTCAGGCGGAGTTGGGTTCCCGGGTTTTTGTTTCCGGCGGTTACATCGGCCAGTTCGAACAGGCAATTCGAAAGCCTCAGCTCGATGTGGCCCAGCGGATTGACGAGGTCCTGCAAACCGACGGTATTTTCGAGCGACTTTGGCGAAAGCTCATCAAGGAGCAGCCGTACACGGAGTACTTCGCGCATGCGGCGGAGTTGGAGCGGTTGGCGACAGAGATCTGCGACTGGGCGCCTACGGTTGTTCCGGGACTGCTTCAGACGCCGGAGTACGCACGGGCGATGTTCCTTGCAGGCAATTATTTCGCCGCTGAGGAGTACATCGAGGAGCTGGTGCGCGGTCGTATGGACCGCGCGCGGATCCTCAAGGACGCTACACGGCCCGTGTATTGGGCGGTTCTGCACGAGGCGACCCTGCGCATCCCGGTCGGCGACGCCGGGATCATGGTGCGCCAACTGGACCACATCGCGACGATGATGCGTGAGCGCACGGTGCTGCTGCAGGTGCTGCCGTTCGCGGCAGGAGCCCACCCGCAGATGGGCAAGATGATGTGGCTCATGGAGTTCGAGGACGCCCCGCCAACTGTCTATACAGAAGGGGTGTTTTCGGGGACCCTGCTGGACGATCCGATGGTGGTTAAGCGGGCGAGGGCGGCTTACGATCACATCAGGGCCGCCGCGTTGTCGCCGGAGGCGTCCCTGGCCCTGATCGAGTCGGTGGCGGAGGACTACAGACGATGCGCGGATACGACCTGAGCAGCGCCCGCTGGCGTAAGAGCAGCTACAGCGGCGGCGACGGTGGCGAGGCCTGCGTCGAGGTCGCCGACGGAGTCCCCGGCGTGGTCCCTGTCCGAGACAGCAAGGTCCCCGTCGGGGATGTGCTCGTGATCGGTGCCGAGGCCTGGGGCGCCTTCATCTCTGCCACTCGGTAAGCCACTCGCGGAGTTCGACCACGGCCGGGTGCTCCGGACCGAGTGTCCTGTCACGGATCTCGATGAGCTGCTCCAGGAGCGGCAGCGCCTCGTCGGTCCTGCCCAGGCCACGCAGCACCCTCGCATTGAGGGCGAGTGCACTGAGCGCGAAGGGATGCTCCGGGCCCTGCACACGCCGTCGGTCGGCCAGGGTGCGCTGTGCCAGGGGCTCCGCCTCCTCGTGCCGGCCCAGCAGCAAGAGCCCGTAGCCGTGGAGGTGGCGGGCCATCAGGGTGGTGAGATGGTCGGGCGGCAGGAACCGCTCGCAGTCCTCGACCAGGGCCCGCGCCTCCGCATCGAACTCCTCCGCCTTGCCGATCTGGGGCAGCACCTCCAGCAGACACGCCCTGCTGTACAGGGTCTCGGCGGAGTCCTCGCCCAGCACGCGCCGCTGGCCCTCGATCGCCCGCCGGTTCAGCTGCTCCGCCTCCTCCCTCCGGCCGTCGAGCTGTTCCAGCGGATACCTCAGCCCCAGACAGCTGCGCAGCGTGTCCGGATGGTCGGGGCCGAGAACCCGCTCACGAGCAGCCAGCACTTGGCGGTGCAGCGCCTCTGCCTCGGCGTAGCGCCCCATGCGGTGCAACGCCTGCCCGAGTACGAAACGCGTGTCGAGGGCGACGGGATGCTCCGCACCCAGCAGCTGCCCCGTCCTCTCCGCGACGCGTTCGGCCAGCGCGAGTGAGCCCGACCAGTCCCCCGCCTCGTACATCCGCCGTACCACCAGTCCCGACACCCGACCGATCTCCTCGCTCACCTCGCCCGAGGCGACGCGCAGGAGGGCGACGGCGTGCGGGGCCAGCACGGCCAGTGCGGCGCGTGCCTGCTCGGACGTGTCGTCCGGGTCGGGCAGGGCGGCGCTCAGCAGCCGGGCGGCGGCGAGTCCGAGGGCCGCACGCTGAGGCCCGGCCGGGACTCCCCCGGCGACGCTGTCCAGCAGGACCCCGTGTGCGCTGACGCACCGCGCGCCGCTCAGCTGGACGAGTTCGATGAGGGAGTGGTCGAGCAGGCCGCGCAGGGCGGGCTCCAACCGGTCGGCAGAGAGGGCGGGTTCGATGCCTGTCAGGTCCACCTCGCCGCGCGCCGCCGGCATGAGCATCGTCAGGGGGACCGGGTCCGCCGCCCAGCAGGACAGCAGCCGTAGCAGGGACGTCGCCTCGGGAAGGCCCTGCTCCCTGAGGGCATCCAGGGACAACTGCCATGTACGGCTGACCAGTTGGCGGGACTGTCCGCTGCCGCGGCCGGCCGCGCCCTGGTCGACGATCGCCGTCGACTCCTCGGTCAGCTTGCGTTCGTACTCGTCCATGGTCCACGACTCCAGGAGTTGGTGGGCGAGATGGGAACCGGCCAGTGTGAGGGCGAGGGGCAGTCGGCCGAGGCGCTCCGCGACCTTGCGGGCCGCTTCCGGGGTGCCCGCGTCCGGGGCGAGGTCACACAGGACCTGGGCCGCGTCCTGGAGGGGGAGCAGGCCGAGTGTGTGGCGGGAGACGCCCGAGGCCCGCCACAGGGGGGAGTTCGCGATCCGGGTCGTGACGAGGACCGTGCCCAGCGGGCTGGTGCGCAGCCAGCCGCCCTCCTCCAGGATCGCGGGGTCGTCGGCGTTGTCCAGGACCAGCAGCCAGGGTTCGCTGGAGTGGTCCAGGTAGTGCCAGACGAGGTCGGCGGCGGCGCGCTGGCCGCTCGCGGCGGCGGCGAGTTCGCCGGTCGTCGCCCCGCGGTCACCGGCGACCGCTAGCATGCCGGCGCGCAGCGACACCCGGTCCGAGGCGTTCACCCAGAGCCCGGCGCGGCCGTGTTCCCGTACGGCCTGGGTGAACAGCCAGTACGCGACCGCTGTTTTACCGAGGCCGCCCATGCCGTGCACGACGTGGACCTCGCCGCCCGGTCCGGCGATCGCCGCGCTCAGCGTGCGGCGCAGTTCCTCGCGGTTGCGCAGGATGCCGGGTGGACGGCCCACGAGGGGCACGCGCACGGAGTCGGCGGCGGTGACCGCCGGTCGCACCGGTCCGCCGCCCAGAAGGGGTGCCGTCCCGGGGGCGTAGTGATGGTGGTGCTCCTCGATGTACTGCTCACCCGTCGTCTGAAAGACCCGCCCCTGCCCGGAGGCCCGCCCCTCGACCGTCCCGCCATCGCCCACCGCGCGCCCCTTCCTACGACCTTCGATCGTAGATCAGCGGGTAGATCATCGGGCTGTGCGGGCGTCCCATAGATGCTCGAAGCGTGCCTTGCGCCGAGCGACCTTGTCCTGTCGGGCGTCCAGTCGGGCGTTGGGGTTGAGCTGCTGCACATCCGTGGTGATCTCGAAGCACAGCGCGTCGTCGAAGATCACGACGTCGAGTGTCTCGCCCACTCTGATGTCGGGCGACAGCTCGGACAGAATCACCATCCCGACCTCGATGCCCGCGCCTCTTTGCTGCTCAAGGAGTTTGTCCAGGCTCGCGCTGACGTCCCCCGGATCCTGCACGATGAACAGGCGCCTGATCTGTACGCCATGCCGCTGGATCGCCTCGCGCTGCACGTCCAGGTAGTACTTCGCGGTCGCGGTCTCCCAGAAGTCCAGGTCGATGTAGCTGCTGGTGGCGTAGACGCTCTTGCGGGCGCACCGGGCGAGAGCGATGAGCAGGTCGCTGTTCTCGCCCGGCCAGTCGCCGTGCGCCGAGGCCAGCGCCGTCATCATCGAGGCCAGACGCTCGATCTCGGCCCGCGCGAACTCCTTCATGAAGGCCTGGCCCTGCGATCCCACCTGCGCGGCACTCCTGGCCAGCCGCTTGACCTCGCCGGAGGGCATCCCGGAGTCCTCCAGCCTGCCGAACAGGTCCGTCACCTCCCCGACCTGCCGGAAGCCCTGATCCACCAGCTCCGTCAGCTCACTCCGGTGCTGTCGCTGGCCGTTCTCCAACGCCCCGAGGCGTTCCTCGAAGTCCACCATGTACTGGACGATCAGCGCCGAACCGCCGATCACGACGGCCAGGGCGAGTTGCCACAGGTCCTCCTGGGCCGGGGCGATCAGGTTGCTGATCACATAGGCCGTCGTACCCACGGCCACCGTGATCAGGACCTTCAGTACGACCGGCGGTATGCGCAGTCCGCCCGTCGGCGCCGCTCGCACGTTCACCCCGACGCCACGGTCGGCGCCGTCCCCGGCTGCGGCTCAGGTTCCCGCTGGGGTTCGGGGCCCGGTTCCGTCGCTGCCGCCCACAGCTCCTCGAACTGGTTGATGCGGTCCTCGACGTGCTCCTCCTCCCGCCTGAGCCAGGTTCCGTCCGGGTTGGACTGGAGGTCCGGGGAGGTCTCGTAGCACAGCTCACCGTCGAAGATGATGAAGTCGTTCACCTTGGGGTTCGACGCCATGGACGAACGCACCAGTACCCGGGCGTCGATGCCACGCCGTTTGTGCTCCTCGCAGAGTTCCCTGAGGCTCTCGGTGACCTCGCTCGGCGTCTTCACCACGAACAGCCGCCTGATCTCCACGCCCCGCCGCCTGATCGCCTTCTCCTGCGCGATGAGATACCGCTCCGCGGGCCCGCTGTACCAGAAGTCCCGGTCCACGGAGGTGCTCGTGGCGTCGAGGGTCATCTTGACGCAGTCGGTGATGTCGATCAGCCACTCGTGGTTCTCGCCCGGGCAGTCCGCGCTGCCGCTGCTGAGGCCTTCCATCAGTTTGGAGAGGCGGGCCAGCTCCTTCTCGCCGAAGGCCTGCACGATGTCGCCGCCCTGTTCACGGAGCTTCGTGTACCCGAGGACCAGTCTGGTCACCTCCTCGGAGCGGAGCACGGAACCGTCGACCTGGCTGAACAGCTCCGTCGCGGAGATGATCTCGGCGAACCGCCGGTCGACCTTCTCGAACCGCTCGCCGAAGGCCACGAGGTACTGCACGATCAGCGCCGCGCTGCCGATCGCGATGGACGCCGTCAGCTGCCAGATGTTCCCGTCGTCCACGCCGAGCAGGCTGGTCAGCAGGAAGGTGCCGCCTCCCACCACGGCGCTGAGCAGGATGCGCAGGAACAGCCTGGGAAAGCGCGGGTCCTGCTGTGGGGTGACTTGTCCGTTGTTGTTCCCTGCTCCTAATGGTGCCCCGTTCATTTCTCATCCCCCGTCAGGTATCTGATTGGCTGCCGCCGCCCTCAACGTGCGCTGAGCTGCTCCTGCGACATTGCTACGGCCTGGAGGGCCAGCCGGTCCCTGATGCGCCGGCTCAGGTTCTCCCATTGGCGGGAGAACCCCGGTTTCTCTTCCAGCACGTCCCACAGGTGACCCAGCGCGGGGTCCACGTGCGCCCGCGGCATCCACAGATGCAGCAGATGGACCACGACCGGATGCAGTGCCTCGACGACCGGAGGTCCGTCCGCCGCTCCGAGCCTGCTGTTGTCAAGCATGTGCTGAACGGTCGTCAAAAGCCAGTCGTGCAGGGCGAGATCCTCGCAAATGCCCGCTGCGGATGCGGCCGGGATGTGCTCGGGCAGCCGTAGCTCCATGGTCCGCAGTCCGCCCTCGGCCACCGTGAAGTTCGTGAGGGAAGCACGCTCGTCCTGCCGCCCTCGGCGCGCGACCCAGCGCAGCCTCGTGGGACTGGACTTGAAGGGCACCCGGCGGTCGAGCAGCGGATGGCGGCGGAGCTGGGCGAGCAGGCCCTCGGCGATCATCCCGAGGTCTAGCTCACCGCGTCCGGCGCCACGCAAGATGCCCTCGGCGGTGGCCTGTTGGGGCAGTTTGCCGAACGGTTCGACCAGGCCCGGGCGGACCAGGTACTGGCCCCAGGGGCGGCGCAGATCGGGACCGGCGGCCGGGAGGCTGAAGTAGGCGGTCGACTGGAGCAGGCGGCCCTCGGTCAGCGCCGCACGGACGGCCACCGTACCGACGGCCCGGACCTTGCTGCCGTTGGAGGTGGGCAGCCGGCAGTCCACGCCGGTCAGGATCTCGGGGGAGAGCACGTACATGGTGGGCCGTTCCGAGACCCGGACGTGTACGTCGGCGCGCAGCCTCAGCAGCTGGGCGGCGGCCCTGCCGTCCAGTGCCTGGAAGGACGGCAGCAGACAGGTGCGTACCTCACCGCAGGCGAGGACCGTGTGCGCGGACTGTCCGGGGGCCGCCGTCATCTCAGGACTCCTCGGCCTCGGAGGAGTCACCGGGCTCCTCGTAGAAGACATAGGTGGCGCGTTGCGCGACGGCCGCCGGCACCGGCATCCCCTCGGCGGCGGACCGCTTGGCGACCTGGTCCAGCGCCCCGGCGTCGACGTCTATCTGGTCGAGGACGAGCCGTACGGCGTCCTCCACGGCGAGGAACCGGTTCGGCATGAGGGTGCAGGTGCGGTAGGCGCTGAACGGCGCCTTGGTGTCGGTGAGTTTGAGCAGCGGCGGCAGCCGGTCCCAGTCGTGCGGGAAGTCCTCGCCCTCCCATTCCCTCGGCTCCAGCACGGGCTCACCGAGGTGCCGTAAGAGACCGAGGCGGGCCAGTTGCCATACGGCGGCCAGGAACGGGCAGGACCACAGCCGCCGTCCGTCCTTCTCGGACCACAGCTCCACGTCCATGAAGACGGAGTGGTTGCGGGCAGCGGTCTCCCTGGGCGGCTCCCAGACCTTGACCTCGCCGAGGGCGCTGCGCGATGTCGTGGGGGTGCGCTGGCCGTTGGCGAGCCAGCCGGTCTGGCTGACGGGCGGGCGGGAGCCGTAGCTGCCCGGCGGCGGCGACTCGACCAGGCGGTGCATGACGGACTCGGCGAGTTCGACCCGGTCGGCGACCGCGCAGGCCGACTCGCGGGCCAGGTAGTCGATGACCAGGCCCGCCTTCTCCGCCTCCTTCAGCACCATCGGGATCAGCTCGGCCGGGGTGGAGAAGCGGGTGAAGTAGTCGTCGATCAGAAAGCAGGTGCTGATCCGCGGCCGCGTGCTGCGGCGGGCGGCGGAGGCGTGTACCGCGTCCACCCAGATCCGCACCTCGGCGAAGTGCTCGCCCAGCCGCTTGGGCCCCGCCTCGAAGTCCTCCATGTAGAGGTGGCCCAGCTCAAGGGAGAGGTGGGCGAGCGGCACGGACTGGGTGCGCAGCTCCGCGGTGGTCTCCTGGAACACGGCCTCGGTCACGCCTGCTCCCAGTACTTGTCGTCGGTCAGGCGTCCGGCGAGCTGGTTCAGTGCCGTCCAGGTCTCCTGGTTGGCGATCTGGCTGTCGAGCACGTCCTCGTCGGTGATGAGCTGCTCCCGCCACTGCAGGACCGGTTCGAGGGGGACGGAGCCGAGGACCTGGCTGTAGCCGATGCCGTGGTTGGAGGCGAGCTGCTTGAGGTCGCCGTCGGTCTTGCGCATCCACGCCGACTGGGTGGGCGAGACCTGCGACCACAGCGGCGATTCCGGGTCCGGTACGGCGGCCCGCACGAAGCGGATGGAATTGCGCAGCGCTTCCTCGTCATGGCCGCGGTCGGCGCCGCCGGCGACGATGCCGCGCGGGCCGAAGACCAGGCTCGCGGCGGCCGCCACATGCTGGCGGGTCCAGCGGTGGAAGACCAGCCAGCGGGCCGTGACCCCGCGCATCTCGGGCCGTGCGGTGGCCGCCAGGACCATGTCGACGGCGTAGGAGCGGCCGGCGCTGAGGTCGACGACGACCAGGTCGAACTCGTAGGACAGGGTGAGCAGCAGGTCGACGCAGCGACGCTGGTGGTCGTCGCTGATGGCGAACTCGCCGCCGCTGACGTCGCCGGGCATCAGCACAAGGCGGCCGCAGCCGGGCGGCGGGAAGCGCAGCACCTGGTGCTCGGTCTCGGACCAGACGTCGATCCGGGCCGGTTCGCTGACCGTGCCGGTCAGATAGGCGTGCAGGCCGAGGTCCTCGGTGGCCTGGCGGGCGTCGGCCACGTCGAAGACGGCCGCCGCGGTGGGCGAGCCGAAGTCGAAGTCGAGGTAGCAGACGTCGTCCCCGGCCAGCGCCCGGTGGTAGGCGAGGTTGGCGCTGGTCACGGAGCGGCCCGTGCCTCCCTTGTCGGAGGCGGCGAAGATCAGCACGGTTCACACTCCCCGGTCCGCGGCCTCGCGGGCGCGGGCGAGCGCGTCGAGCTGTCCCAGCACGTCGAGGGTCAACGCGTAGGCCGTGCCCGGCTGTTCGTCCACGAGGGTGCGGGCGCGGCGCAACTTGACCTCGATGTTCCTGAGCTGCATCCCGTGCCGGCCGTCGTCCTTGGGCGCGGGTTCCATCTGTTCGTTGCCCAGCAAGTGGGCGGACTCACTGAGCAACGCCCTGGCCAGCTCGGTGAGTTCCAGGCTGCGGATCGGGGCCTGGCGGTACATCTCATGGGCCTGGACCATCACCTCGGTGACCCGCTCGGTGATGCTCCACGACACCGGCACGCGCCGTTTGTGGATCTCCGCCTCGGGATAGGCGTGGTGCACGCTGTCCCACAGTCCGACGCCCTCGCCGTCGCGGATCCGGCGGCTCCACATGTGGTCGAAGATCTCCTCGGCGAGCCGGAGCAGCCGGTCGTGCGAGGCGAGGTTGCGCGAGAGCGTGCACAGCTGGACGGTCCGCTTCAGCAGCTGCGCCGAGAAGTCGGTCATGGACCAGGTCATGGGCGGCCCGATCCGCTCGCTGCCCTGCAACGGCAGGGCGACGCCCACGTTGTGCAGCTCATGGACCAGGGGGTCGTCGCGGACCATCCGGCTGGTGATGCGGCCGCGTTCGGCGAGGCGCTCCATGACGCCGACGGTGCGGGTCAGGTCGTCGTCGGTGGCCCGGCGCCGCATCAGGTCGTGCACGAGGATGGCGGCGACGGAGAGGGAGAAGTACTCCGACTCCAGCCGCTGTCCCGTCGTACGCCAGGGCAGGTCCTCCAGGGGCCAGCGGTCGGTGTCGAAGCGGGCGATGCCGGACCAGTACTGCTGGGTGAGCTCCCACCGCAGCCGGAGCGCCTCGGCGAGCCGCTGCTGTTCGGCGTTGAGCAGGCCGAGGGTGAGGGTGCGGTCGGAGAACAGGTCCTGGATGCCGTCGAGGGCGACCACGGTGAAGTACAGATACGGCACCGCGTTGGCGACGCCCTCGGGCTGCGGCCCGATGGGTTCGTCGGTCTCGACCTCGGGCGAGTCCTTCACCAGGCTCCACGCCCACCCGCACTCGAAGAGCTGGCTCTCGTCCTTGAGCCCTTCCTGTACGTCGATACCGAGGCTGATGCTCTCGACGATCCCGGCGCGCAGCGCGCGGAAACGGTTCTGGTACTTGTTCAGCACCTGCCGGTTCGACTGCCGTCCCTGGCCGAGGAGTTCGACGAGGGTGCGGCCCTGCGCGGAGTCGGTGTCGAAGACGTTGACCGTGAAGGAGCGCAGCAGGCTCACCATGGCGGCGGTGAGCCTGCTGCTGGTGGCGGAACGCAGCTCGGCGATCGTCTCCCGGATGTCGCTGCGCCGGGTTCTGGTCTCGTAGACCTTGAGGAAGCCGAGGGTGGCCAGGCACAGGGTGATCGACATGGAGAAGGAGTCGACCACGCCCACCTGGCGCTGTTCCTCGGTGACTTCCCTGGTCTTGTCGGCGGAGCCGAAGTAGTAACCCCCGGCGAAGGTGGGCCTCTTGTCCTCACCGGTGTGCGTCCGCATGAACCCGGCCGCGGCCGTGACGAGGTTGGCCGGGACCTCCAGCCGTCCGCCGGCCCGCTTCAGGACCTGCTGGACGTCCTCCTGTGTGGTGTCCGGGTCGTCCAGCCGGAACGCGGGGATCTCGGTCGCCGGGTAGAGCAGGCAGAGCAGCCGCTCGGCGTCGGCCACACTGCTCTCTCCGCCCCACTCGCCCCAGTTCCACTCTCCCCCGTCGAAAGAGTGGCGAGCGATTCCCTGCCAGATGTCCAGCAGATGCTGGCGTGGCTTGATCTGCATCCCCTATGCCCCTCACACAGGCCGCACTGCCATCGGTCGAGGAATATCCCTCTGCTGTTGTGAAGATTCGCCGGTCAGTTGCCGGTCAGTCGCCGGTCAGTCGACCGGAATGGCCGTGTCGGAATTCCGGCGCCAGCCGTAGGCGACAATCATGCCCTTATAGCCTTCGCGTACCCGTGCCGAGGACTTGAGCGGCATGACCTTGAAGTCCCTGGCGAACCGCTCCAGGCTCTCGTACACATCGGATTCCCCGACGTCGCATGCGGGGAAGAAATGCTCACCCGCGTGATAACCCGCCGAATGGGCCATGAAGGCGGCGGCAAAGGGAGCGTCCGGGGCCAGGGCCCGCATGAAACGCTCCACGCCCAGTGAGAACTCACGGGGAGAAGTGGTGATCGATTCGGCGACGAAGAACATGGTCCCGACAGACCATCGTCCCTCGTGCCGCCTGAGATCGAAGATGTCGCCCTGCTCGACCTTGACGACCTCGCGGAATCTTTCACGCGCGTCCTCGCCGAGGGAACCGTAGTCCTTGTTCCGGCACAGGGCGGCCCAGAACTTGTCCCAGCTCTTCTCATAGGAGTCGACCTGGCCCCTGAGATAACTCACATTCGAGGACGTGTGCTCGAAGAGAGTGATCTCGTCGCACCACGGCAGCATGGACAGTGCGGGATAGAGATTCACACCCGCACCCACATCGATACCGGAAACCGACCCGACGCCCTGCTTCCGGAAGTGACCGCCGAAATGATCCCGGATGATCTGCAGGATCTCCGCGTCCTCGGGCTGTAAGTCGCGGTAATTGTGATCAAGGTAGGCGATCGAGTCGAATGCCTCGTCCCATGGCACATCGGCATTCTTCACCTGGACGCCCCCCGACGATCTATGGGTCATTCCACTAACGGTACCGCAGGGAGGCGCACTGAGAGCGCGTTGGGGCATACATATGACACGGCCTTGAACACCCGGACCGCGCCTCTGAAGATGGGCGGACCTCTTCTGAGCACCTGAAACGGCAGGCAATAGGTGCTCACCCGCACGAGTGACTCCATTCCATCACACAGGGGGCGGACGATGGCGCTACCGGAGGAACGTTTCCCTTTTTCGGGGGGCCACACTGACCAGGCCTTCTTCGCCGACCGCGCCGACCGGCCGCTGACCATGCGCGGGGTCACCGAGGCCGACCTGCCCGAACTCCTCCGCGTGGACGAGGAGGTCTTCCCCGAGGACCCGTACCCCTACTTCGTGCTCCGCCAGCACCTCGATGTGCACGGCGACCGCATCCTCGTCCTGGACGACGGGGAGTGCCTGCACGGCTACGTCCTCTTCGTCAGCACCTCGGACGGCTATGTGAGTTGGGTTCTCAGCCTGGCCGTCAGCGCCGACCAGCGCGGGCGCGGGCTCGGCAAGCGGCTGATGCTGGAGGTGCTGCGGCAGCTGCGCCGGGAGCGGGTCCATGAGGTGCGGCTGACCGTCGAGCCGACGAACGCGGCGGCGATCCAGCTGTACCGGTCGCTGGGGTTCTCGGCGGAGGGCGGGGTGCACCGGGATTACCTGGGGCCCGGGGAGCACCGGCTCATCATGGTGCTGGGGTTGGGTTCCACCTAGCCCGTGTCGGGGGTAATCCCCAGTACAGATACGGGAGTTGCCAGGATGTGACGCCGTGTCATGACCCAGCAGGCTGCTGTGCATGAAGCAGATCACCAAGAGCGCCGCCCTGATCGCCACCGCCTCCGCCGTCGTCTTCGGCATCGTCACCCCGCTCACCGCGTCCGCCACCGGTGCGCCCGCGCCGCTGAAGTGGGCCAAGTGCGAGGGCAAGGGCCTCGATCCGCGGCAGGAGTGCGCGACCGTCTCCGTACCCATGGACTACGCCCGTCCCGGCGGCCCGCGGATCGACATCGCCGTCTCCCGGATCCCCAGCGAGAAGCCGTCCGCACGCCGGGGCGCGCTGCTGCTCATCGCCGGCGGGCCCGGCGGGGACAGCCTCGACGACCCCTCGGGAAAGGGGCAGAAGCTGCCGCAGAAGGTGCGGGACACCTACGACCTGATCGGGTTCGCCCCGCGCGGCAACGCCCCCTCGACGCCGGTGAGTTGCGAGGTCGGGCAGAACGATCTCGCCCGGACGGCACTGCGCCCCTGGCCCGCCCCCGATGGCTCCGTCACCGAGAACATGGCCACCGCCCGGCGTATGTCCGACGCCTGCGCGCGCAACGGCAGCGAGCTGATGAAGCACATCAGCACGCTCGACAACGCCCGCGACATCGACAGCATCCGGGCCGCGCTCGGCGAACGGAAACTTTCCGCGTGGGGCGTCTCGTACGGGACGTACATCGGCGCCGCCTACGCCGAGCTGTTCCCGCGGCGCACCGACCGCATCGTGCTGGACAGCAGCGACAACCCCGACCCGGTGCGGGCGGAACGGGCCTGGCTCCAGGCGTTCGAAGTGGGCGTCGAGGACAACTTCCCAGAGTTCGCCAAGTGGGCGTCCACGCCCGGCAACCCGGACCGCGTGGCCGACACGGCCGCCGAGGTGCGCTCGCGGTTCCTGCGTCTCGCCGACCGGCTGGACCGCGAGCCCCTCCCCTGGCCCGGGGCCAACCCGGCGGAGCTGAACGGCAACGTGCTGCGCCAGGCCATGCTGGACAGCCTCTACGACCCGGACGACTATCCGAACCTGGCCAAGCTGATGCTGGCCGCGCAGAAGGGTGTGGTGCCGGATGCGCCGCAGGCTCCGCCGGAGTCGGTGCTGCAGAACTACACCGCGGTCGGGGCCGCCACCATCTGCAACGACGGTGCCTGGCCCCGGTCGGCCGCGGTGTATGAGAAGGGTGTTGCCGAGAGCCGGGCGAAGTTTCCGCTGACGGCCGGGATGCCGAGGAACGCGATGGTGTGTGCGGCGTGGCCTTGGCAGCCGAAGGAGGCGCCGTTGCGGGTGACCGATCGGGGGCCGTCGAATGTGCTGATGGTGCAGAACGAGCGGGATGTGGCTACGCCGTTGAGTGGGGCGTTGAAGTTGCGTGAGGCTCTTGGGCGGCGGGCCGTGATGGTCACCGTGAACTCCACGGGGCATGACGCGTATTTGGAGAATGGCAACGCTTGTGGGGATGCTGCGGTTTCCCGGTTCCTGGCTACTGGGGAGCGACCCCGCGCTGATCTCTACTGCGAGTGAGTAGTCGGTTATCTGCTGCGCCGTCGTGGCTGGTCGCGCAGTTCCCCGCGCCCCTTAAGGGCAATTGGCGTACTGGCGTGCCAAGGACCGGAAGGCCTCCTTTGGTTCCCAGTGCCAGTTCGAGTTGGGGTCGTTGGGGTCGTCCTTGATGGGCTTGGTTATGGCGTAGCTCGCCATGTCGATGTCGTAGCGGGGGTTGTCGGGGCGGTGGGGGGCGTCGGGGGTGACGAACTCGAAGGCCATGGCGGCGTAGAGGCCCATCGACTCGAAGACTTTCAGCAGATCCGTCATGTAGGCGGCCTGGGTGTGCTCGCTGCGTACCAGGTCGCCCTTGATCTCCTCGGGGGTCTTGGTGTGGTCGACCACGTCCCAGCCCATGCCGCCCGCCTCGGGGGCGCCGGCGTAGGTGCAGGTGCCGAACTCGGTGATGGCGAGGGGTTTGCCCCAGCGCTGGTAGCGCTTCAACTCGCGGATGTAGGCGGATGGTTCGCGGTGGTAGGAGTAGTAGTCGATGCCTACGACGTCGAAGAGGTTCCAGTCGACCGGCTCGAACTCCTCGTCCTGGGCGGCGGCGTAGCTGAGCCGGCCGTGGAAGACGGAGCGGCCGACCTTCGCCGCCTTCGCGGTGAAGCGGGCCAGGCGGCGCTGCATCTTCGGCATGTCGACCGTGCCCTTCTGGAGGTTCTCGACGCGCTCCAGGACCGTCTCGCCCGGCACGATCCCCGGCACGAACAGCCAGAACTCGCAGCCCACGCTGAAGTCGACGCTCGCGCCCTGCCGTCGCAGCCGCTCCGCGAACCGGCCGCACTCGGCGATGCTCTCCAGGACGTCCCGCTCGGGGATGTCCCCGAGGGTCGGCTGGAGCCAGACGTGCAGTCCGCGTTCGGCGGCCTCGGCGGCCGTGGTGGTGAGGCGTTCCACGTCGTCGCCGGTGACGTCGAGGGTGTCGGCGTGCAGTTGGTCGCGGATCACCCGGACGTCCCGGCGCATACGGGCGGCGCTCCAGGCGGTGCCCGGCGTCTCGCCCTCGCCGAGGGTGTAGACGACGCCCCGGTGCTTCAGCCCCCGGTGCCCCGACGCTCCCCCGCCTGCCTCGCTTGCCTCGCTTGCCTCGCTTGCCTCGCTTGCCGTGGCCTGTCCCGTGGGCAGCACCGCCCCTGCCAGTCCGACGGCCGCCGCCCCCGCCAGAAACCGTGCCCGGCTGATCCCCTTGGTGTTCTCCATACGCCCACTGTGGCGAGCCCATGCCCGCCGCGCCGTCGGCCGATGGTCTACGGCACCGCGACCAAGGGATGAGAGAACACGGCGGACAGGCAACCGAATCTGGCGCACTGGTGGTCTGGAGGGCGAGGGAGGGTGCTTGATGCAGGCCGAACAAGAGGATCGGTTCCAGGAGTTCGTCAGGGCTCGGTGGTCCCATCTCGTGCGGACCGCGTATCTGCTCACGGGCGACGCGCACCACGCCGAGGACCTGACGCAGACGGCGCTGGCGAAGGCGTACCGGTCATGGCGGCGGGTGGCACGCGCCGACAATCCGGAGGCGTATGTGCGGCGGATGCTGGTCAGCTGCAACAGCGACCGGTTCCGCAAGCGGCGGGTCACCGAGGCGCTGACGGCGGTGCCGCCGGAGGTGGCGGGGCGCGACGCGGGCTACGCGGGCGTGGACGAGCGCAGTGCGCTGCTCGGGGCCCTCGCCCAACTGCCGCCCAAACAGCGGGCGGTGGTGGTGATGCGCTACTGGGAGGACCTGTCCGAGGCGGAGGTCGCCGAGGTGCTCGGCTGCTCCGTCGGCACGGTCAAGAGCCAGGCGTCGAAGGGGCTGGCGAAGTTGCGTGCGGTACCGGGGCTCGCCCGGGTCGTGGAGGGGCAGGGAGGCAGCAGGTGAGCGACGAGGAGCAGCAGCGGGAAGCGCGGGGCGAGCGGGACTTCGAGGAGCAGTTGCGGGAGTTGCTCGCCGAGGACGCGTACACGATCCGGCCGTCGCCGGCGCCGTATCCGGCGATCCGGCGACGGGGCGTGACAGAGCGGCGGCGCCGGGTCGCGGCGGCCGGGGCGGCGCTGGTGACGCTGGCGGCGGCGCCGGTCGGGGCGTACGCGCTGGGTGGAGGAGAGAGGGCCGGGGGTACGGCGACGAATCCGACGCCCTCGGTCAGCGCCAGCCGGACGCCTTCGCCGACGCCCTCCCCGACCCCGAGCGGCCCCGCACGCCCGGCCACGGCAGGGCAACTGCTCGACGGGATCACCTTCGAGCAGGCGGCGGACGGGTTGGAGAACTGCCTGGCCTACGACCGGTCGGGCGTCCATCGCCCGGGCGACCCGGGCCCGGGCACGTCGGACGAGTACCGGATCCTACTGGCGATGCGCAGCACCGGCGACTCCAACGCCACCGGTGACGGCATGTTCGTGGTCGCGGCGCGGGAGAAGTCGAAGGAGCCGGGGGAGGCCCTGATGTGCCGCGTCACCGACGGCGAGACGCAGGGCGTCTCCGGCTTCATCGACGACAGCGACGCCATCCCGGACGAGGGCCCGGTGTACGTCAACCCCAATGTCGGCAAGCTCTACCAGCAGTCGATCATCGACCGCGGCAACTGGAAACTGCCGTTCCGCTGGGGCCTGGTCGGCATGGTCGAGCCGTCGGTGGCCGAGGTGCGGGTCTCCTACGGCGACTCCAGCGGCGTGGCCGCCCTCGACCACGGCTTCTTCGTGGCGTCCGGCGTGCTGAACCAGCAGGTCACCGTGGCACCGCACATCAAGGGCTACGACGCCGGCGGCAAGCTCGTCTACGACTCCGACGACGACAAGTACTACCCGAGGGCCCTGCCGTAGGCGGGTCCTCGCCCTCCGACGGGGCGGGGGCGCCGTACAGGGGTCGGCGCCCCCGGACCGTCACGACGGCTGCGGCGTGTTCGGCCGGTTCCTGAGGGGCCGGGTCACCTGCTTCGACAGACACGACGGCATCCCCGCCGTCGCCTCCGTCTCCTGCCGCCGGTAGGCGCTCGGCGTCATACCGACCAGCTCCGTGAAGCGGGTGCTGAAGGTGCCCAGCGACGAGCAGCCGACCTCGAAGCACACCTCGGTGACGCTGAGGTCGCCCCGGCGCAGCAGCGCCATCGCGCGCTCGATGCGGCGCGTCATCAGGTAGCCGTACGGAGACTCGCCGTAGGCGGCGCGGAACTCGCGGCTGAGATGCCCGGCCGACATGTGGACGCCGCGCGCGAGCGCCTCGACGTCCAGCGGCTGGGCGTACTCCCTGTCCATCCGGTCCCGCACGCGGCGCAGCGCCACGAGGGTCTTCAGCCGCTGCTCCTCGGGCGTGGAGTGGTTGGATCGCACACCCGCATTTTCCCGAACGGACGTCGGCCCCGTCCACTCCCCTGCCCCTGCCTGTTCCCGTGCCCGCTCCCTCAGCTGTCGGGCGCGGGCCGAGACGACGGCCATCATGGGTGACGTGGTGAAACACATCGCCGGTCAGCCGCCGACGTAGGCGGCGAGGTGCTCACCGGTGAGGGTGGAGCGCTCGGCGACCAGGTCGGCGGGGGTGCCCTCGAAGACGATCCGGCCGCCGTCGTGTCCGGCGCCGGGGCCGAGGTCGATGATCCAGTCGGCGTGCGCCATGACCGCCTGGTGGTGCTCGATGACGATCACCGACTTGCCGGAGTCGACCAGCCGGTCGAGCAGGCCGAGCATCTGCTCGACGTCGGCGAGGTGAAGGCCGGTCGTCGGCTCGTCGAGTACGTAGACGCCGCCCTTGTCTGCCATGTGCGTGGCCAGCTTCAGCCGCTGCCGCTCGCCGCCGGACAGCGTCGTGAGCGGCTGGCCGAGCGTGAGGTAGCCGAGGCCGACGTCCGCCATCCGCTCCAGGATCTTGTGGGCGGCGGGGGTGCGGGCCTCGCCACTGGCGAAGAACTCCTCGGCGTCGGTCACCGACATCGCGAGCACCTCGCTGATGTCCCGGCCGCCGAGCCGGTACTCCAGCACCGACGCCTGGAACCGCTTGCCCTCGCAGTCCTCGCAGGGGGTGTCGACGCCGGCCATCATCCCGAGGTCGACGTAGATCACTCCGGCGCCGTTGCAGGTGGGGCAGGCGCCCTCGGAGTTGGCGCTGAACAGGGCCGGCTTCACGCCGTTGACCTTGGCGAACGCCTTGCGGATCGGGTCCGCGAGTCCGGTGTACGTCGCCGGGTTGCTGCGCCGCGAGCCGCGGATCGGCGTCTGGTCCACCGAGACCACGCCCTCCGGGGCCGGGATGGAGCCGTGGACCAGGGAGCTCTTGCCGGAGCCGGCGACTCCGGTGACGACGCAGAGCACGCCGAGCGGGATGTCGACGTCGACGCCCTGGAGGTTGTTCGCCTTCGCGCCGCGGATCTCCAGCTTGCCGGTGGGCCTGCGCACCGTCTCCCTGAGCTTGGCGCGGTCGTCGAGGTGGCGGCCGGTGACGGTGTCGCTGGCCCGCAGCCCCTCGATGGTGCCCTGGTAGCAGACGGTGCCGCCCGCCGTGCCGGCGCCGGGGCCGAGGTCCACGACATGGTCGGCGATGGCGATCGCCTCCGGCTTGTGCTCGACCACGAGCACCGTGTTGCCCTTGTCCCGCAGTCGCAGCAGCAGGTCGTTCATGCGCTGGATGTCGTGCGGGTGCAGACCGATGGTGGGCTCGTCGAAGACGTACGTCACGTCGGTGAGCGAGGAGCCGAGGTGGCGGATCATCTTGACGCGCTGTGCCTCGCCGCCGGACAGGGTGCCCGCGGGCCGGTCGAGCGCGAGATAGCCGAGGCCGATCTCGGTGAACGAGTCCAGGGTGTGCTGAAGCGCGGCGAGCAGCGGCGCGACGGAGGGCTCCTTGAGGCCGCGGACCCATTCGGCGAGGTCGCGGATCTCCATGGCACAGGCGTCGGCGATGCTGACCTTGCCGATCTTCGAGGACCGGGCGCCCTCGCTGAGCCGGGTGCCGTCGCACTCGGGGCAGGTGGTGAAGGTGACGGCCCGCTCCACGAACGCCCTGATGTGGGGCTGCATCGCCTCCTTGTCCTTGGACAGGAAGGACTTCTGGATCTTGGGGATCAGGCCCTCGTAGGTGAGGTTGACGCCGTTGACCTTGACCTTGGTCGGCTCGCGGTAGAGGAAGTCGTGCATCTCCTTCTTCGTGAACCGGCGGATCGGCTTGTTCGGGTCGAGGAAGCCGGACTCGGCGTAGATGCCGACGGTCCAGACGTTGTCCGACTTCCAGCCCGGGATGGTGAACGCGCCCTCGGAGATCGACTTGGAGTCGTCGTAGAGCTGGGTGAGGTCGATGTCGGAGACCTTGCCGCGGCCCTCGCAGCGGTTGCACATGCCGCCGGTGCGCTCGTACGTCGCCTTCTCGGCCTTGGTCTTGGCGCCGCGCTCGACGGTGATCGCGCCGCTGGCCCGGACCGAGGCGGTGTTGAACGAGTACGCGCTGGGCGGGCCGATGTGGGGCTTGCCGAGGCGGCTGAAGAGGATGCGCAGCATCGCGTTGGCGTCGGTGGCGGTGCCGACGGTGGAGCGGGGGTCGCCGCCCATGCGCTGCTGGTCGACGGTGATCGCGGTGGTCAGGCCGTCGAGGACGTCGACCTCGGGGCGGGCCCTGTTCGGCATGAAGCCCTGGAGGAACGCGCTGTACGTCTCGTTGATCAGCCGCTGTGACTCGGCGGCGATCGTGTCGAACACCAGCGAGCTCTTGCCCGAGCCGGACACGCCGGTGAAGACCGTCAGCCGGCGCTTGGGGATCTCGATGCTGACGTCCTTGAGGTTGTTCTCGCGGGCGCCGTGCACACGGATCAGCTCATGACTGTCGGCGGCGTGCGGCGCGGGCGACTGCGCGTCCGCCCTCGTGGCCCTGCTCATTGGTCTGCTCTCCCCTGTACGGCTTCGGGTGGGACTGGTG
>JABFVM010000168.1 GCA_013362785.1 Streptomyces sp.
CGGTTCGCGTGCTGAGTCGGTGTCAGCGCGCCTCGTGGAAGCGTTCGGCCACCAATGGGCGCACCCGTCTCGCGCACCCTTTTCTCCGGGCCCCGGCGGCGCGCTGTCCCACGTTGCGCGAAGCGCGTGCTCCATCGGGGCGTCGTCCATTAGGAGTTCCCGTTCGGCGCAGATGACTCAGGCCGGAGTGCGCGGTCCGCGAGTGCGGCGGATGCTGGTGCTCCGCGGGACGACGGGGTAAAGGAGAAATGCATGCAGAGCGTGCGGTTCAATTCAGCCCGTAATGAGGTGGCGAAGGTTTCCTATACGGCTCGCCGCCTTGTCGAACTGGGCTACGGAAGCACCAGAACACTGGGGCTGAGCGTGGCGGATGTGCCTCCACGCGCCGGTGACCTGGTGCTCTGCCGGGTCACCGAAATCGGTCAGCACAGATTCCTCGGGCAGGTGCACGGAAAGCGAAACCGGCTGTTCGTGGGCGACCTGATCGTCGTCGCCTATGGCGCGCGCTACGCCCCGGACCAATTCCAGTCGGAGGTGCCCGCCGACCTCGGACCCTGCGATCTGGTCGCCGGTGGCGGCATAGCCGGACGGGTGGTGGCCGCCCACTCAAGAATGAAAGCTCCCACCCGGGTGGAGCCCCTCGGCCTGGCGACCGACGAGCACGGCGAAGTCATCAACCTCGCCCATCTGGCCCGGCCCGTGGTGCCGGTCCTCGCACCGCGCCCCCGCACCATCGCCGTACTCGGCACCTCGATGAACGCGGGCAAGACGACCGTGGCCGCCGCCCTCATCCGCGGCCTCAGCCTGGCCGGCCGCCGGGTCGGCGCCGCGAAGGTCACCGGCACCGGTGCCCCGGGCGACCCGACGCTGATGGCCGACGCGGGCGCCTCACGGGTCATCGACTTCACCGACCTGGGCTTCCCCACCACCTACCAGCTGCCGATGCCGCAGGTGATCCGTGTTCTGCGCAGCGCGATCACGGATCTGACGAGCCACCAGGCGGACGCCATCGTGCTGGAGGTCGCGGACGGACTCCTCCAGCAGGAGACGGCGGCGCTCCTGCGGACACCGGAGTTCCGCGCCAGTGTGGACGGCATCGTGTTCGCCGCCGGTGACTCGATCAGCGCGGTGGCGGGCGTACGGCAGCTGCGCGAGGAGGGACTTCCCGTCCTGGCCCTGAGCGGGGTCCTGACCTCGTCTCCGCTGGCCACGGCCGAAGCGGTGACCGGCGTGGACATCCCGGTGTACGCGGCGTCCGCCATGGCCGACCCGTCCGTCGCCGTCCAGCTGCTCACCGCCACCGTCACCGCCGGCGTCGTAGCGGAAGGCGGCAGGCTGCCGGAGGACGCCGGTCAGCCGGCACCCTACGGCGGGCTGCCGCAGGAGCGCGGCCGGCCGGCCGCCTACAGCGGTCCGCTGCCGGCCGAAACGGTGGCGTGACCGCGGCGGCACGGCGGCAGCGGGTCCGGATGCCGCACACGCTGGGCGGTGTGCGGCGCCGACTGATGCTGCTGCTGGTACTCGCGGGTTTCGGACAGGCGGTCTGCGTGGTCACCTTCGCCCTGCTGGTGCACGGCGCGGCCTACCGCGTCACGCACGGCGGGCAGACCGCGTCCGGCCACGACCGCAGCGCCATCTACACGCACGTCGCCGGGTACGCGCCCACGACCCTGGCCGTCGGACTCATCACGTCGGCCTGCGCGACCGTGCTGCTCAAGGCGGCGGGCGAACCACTCGCGGAACGCCTCGCCCAGAGCTACGTACACAGCGTCAGAATGCGGCTCTTCGACCACGTCGCCGCCAGTGAGGCGGGCGGACCGTACCGGCGCACCGTCGGTGTGACCGTGCTCCGCTTCACCGGCGACGCCTCCGCGCTACGGCTGTGGATCAGCAAGGGCGTGGCACCGATCCTGGTGGACGGGGTGTTCGTGACGTGCGCGCTCGCCATCCTGACCGTCGCCGCGCCCGGCATGGGCGTGCCCTCGGTGGCGCTGGTCCTGCTCGCCGCGGCCGCCGTCGCGCTGTTCGGGCGGCGGCTGCGCGAACGCGTCCGCGAGACCAGACGGCACAACGGCAGACTCGCCGCCTTCGTCAACGAACGCGTCACCCACACCGCCGTCATGCAGTCCCTCGGCCGGGTCGCGCAGGAGCGCCGGGTCATGCGGCGCCGCAGTCGCGAATACGGCCGTGCCATGGTGCGCCAAGCCCGCCTCACCGGGGCGATGTCGGCCACGGCCGAGGCGTGCGGCATCGGGATCCTGCTGATCGTGGTCACCGTGGGCCTGCTGGCCGGCACCACCTGGGAGGCCCTCGCGTCGCTGCTGACGGTGGCGGGCTTCCTGGGCGCGCCCCTGTCGTCGCTGGTCCGTGTGCAGGAGCACTGGCAGCAGTCGCGGGTCGCCCGCGGCCGCATCACCGAGATCCTCGCGGCACCGGCCCCCCTGGGCCGCCCCCGCAGGGCCGAGCCCCTCGCGAACGGGCCGGGACGCCTGGAACTCGCCGGGCTGCGCGTGGACGGCGTACTGGAGGCGTCGGCCGTCGCACACCCCGGCCAGCGCATAGTGCTGCAGGGACCTCCGGGCGCCGGAAAGTCCCTGCTGCTCCGCCTCATCGCCCGCCTCCAGAAGCCGGACGCCGGCGCCGTACTCCTCGACGGCCAGGACCTCGCCCGCCACGACCCCGAATCGGTACGGCGCGCGATCCGGCTGACCAGCCCCGAACTGCCGTTGCTGCGCGGCAGCGTGGGCAAGAACCTGCGGCTCGGGGAGCCTCCGGGCAAGGTCAAGGGGGTCGCCGAGCGGGACGTTGAGGGGGCCGCCGAGGGGGCGAGCGGGTGCGGTGACCATGTCGAGGCCCTGGCCGAGGTGCTGCCGCACGGTCTGCGCACCAGGCTCGGCGAGGGCGGGCACGGTCTGTCCATGGCCGTGCGCTACCAGGTGGCGATGGTACGGGCGCTGCGCAGCGCACCCCGGGTGCTGCTGCTGGACGAGGCCAGGCTGGACGAGGCGCTCGGTTCCGACCTGGCGGAGCGGCTGTTCGAGCGCTATCCGGGCACGGTCATCTACGTCACCGACGACCCCGAGCTCGCCGCCCGCGCGGACGCGATCTGGCACATCGAGGAGGGCAGACTGACGGTCCGTGCACTGCACGACCCGGGTCCGATCGAGTGGGAGACCACGACGTGACAGCTTGCATCCGCAACTGGCATGCTCACGGTCGTCACAGTCGCGATCATTGTCGACATCGGGGGAACGGTGACCACAGGACCTGGAGGGTTCTCGGGACACTCGTCGGGGTTCTCGGCACGAGCCGAGTCCATCGACGGCAGTTCGCACCTTCTGAACGAACTGGCCGGACTGCTCTACGCCGGGCGTATGGACGGGGAGAACGCCACCCAGTGCCGCGTACCGCGCGCGCACCCCCAAGTGGCCGAAGCGGTGGAGGACTTCGCGCGTTTCGCGGGGGACCAGTACGGCGACCTGGTGACGCTGCTGTCGGCCCTGTCGACGAAGCTGCAAGCGACGGGAAACGCCTATGTGCGGGCCGACACCGACGCACAGCGGGCCATGGACGACATCCTCGACAAGGGGCGCTACGTCGCCCCCGAGGACCGGTGAGCGCGATGGCATACCGCGCGGACGTCGAATTCCTCGACGCCTCGAACCCTCGGCTGATCGAACGGACCGCAGCCGAGTACGGCCGCCTCCACACCCTCCTGGCCTCCTGCGACGACGACTTCCGCAAGGCCGGCAAGGTCGAGTGGGAGAGCGAGCACCGGGAGCGCTACACCAAGCGGCTGAGGGAAGCACTCGACCTGGCGGAACACCTCTCGGCGGCCTTCGGCCGGGTACGCCGGGCGCTGGACGACTACGCCACGGCCGTCGAGCGGGCCAAGGGCCACTTCGAGAGCGGACAGGCCACGGAGAGCCGCCTGGCCGAGGTGATGTCCCGCGAAGCCGACCCGATCACTCCCACCGCACGCGCCGCGGAACCCCTGCACCAGTGGGAAGACCTGCGCTCCACGACCGGCTTCCTCGACTGGGCGGCAGAACTCACCGCCGACGTGGACGCGATCCGCGAAGAGGCCGAGCACTACTACAACGCCACCAGGAACCACTACGGCGACGCCCAGCGGGTGGAGTCCGCGGCCCGGGAGGACTGCGTCCACGAGATACAGGCGGCCCTACGGTCCCTGCCGGACTTCCGCGGCGGCGACGGCGACCACCCCGCCCTCCTGGTCGGCGCGGTGGACGCGCTGCGCCAGGAGGTGGGCGATGCGAGCCACAACCCGCTGACCCAGCTCGCCGGCACGGGCATGAAGGTCGACGCGATGACGGCGATGACCGGGATGGCTGGGATGTCAGGCGATGGCGTGGTCTCGCCCTCGCTGCAGCGCATACGGGACAGGCTCGCGCAACTGCCGCCCGCACAGGGCCACTATCTGTACCTGCCGTCGAACGACGACGCCGGCCGCCGCAAGTACATCGCGGGCAACAGGGCGCTGATCAACGACGCCGCGCACAGCTCCGGGTTGCCCCCGGAGATGTTGGCGGGCATCGCCTGGCAGGAAGTCGAAGGCGACCCGTCCTGGATCGACGACGCCGCCTACGGGGTCCGCCGTCACGTCCCCGGCCTGGGCGAGGCGGACCAGACCTCCATGGGCCCGATCGCGATCCAGGTACGCCGCAC
>JABFVM010000582.1 GCA_013362785.1 Streptomyces sp.
CCTGCAGGCGTCCTGGGCCGCCACGGCCGGCGGCGGCGAGGCGCCCATCGACGTCGGCGCGGCCTCCCTGTGGTCCATCGCGGACGTACGCGACCGCGCGCGCGAGCTGGACATGATGTGGTGGTCGGTCTCGCCCTTCGCGGCCGACGACGAGCTCGACGCGGACACCCTGAAGCTCGGCATGCACGCGCCCGAGTCCTACCGCGGCGACACCGCGAAGGCCCTCGCCGACACCAAGGGCTGGCTCGCCGACGGCTGGCGCACGGTCTTCGTGACCGAGGCCCACGGCCCCGCGGCCCGCACGGTCGAGGTGCTCGGCGGCGAGGGCGTCGCGGCGCGCCTGGAGGCGGACCTGGGGGAGATCTCCCCGTCGGTCGTCCATGTCGCCTGCGGATCGATCGACTACGGCTTCGTGGACCCGGTGCTCAAGCTGGCCGTCCTGACCGAGACCGACCTGTCCGGACAGAAGGCGGCCGGCAAGGACGGCGCCCGCATGCCGGCCCGCCGGCGCAAGACCATCGACCCGCTCAGCCTGGAGACGGGCGACTACATCGTCCACGAGCAGCACGGCGTGGGCCGCTACATCGAGATGGTGCAGCGGACCGTACAGGGCGCCACGCGCGAGTACCTCGTCGTCGAGTACGCCCCCGCCAAGCGCGGCCAGCCCGGCGACCGGCTGTACATCCCCACCGACCAGCTGGAGCAGATCACCAAGTACGTCGGCGGCGAGGCGCCCACGCTGCACCGCCTGGGCGGCGCCGACTGGACGAAGACGAAGGCGCGGGCCAAGAAGGCCGTCAAGGAGATCGCCGCCGACCTGATCAAGCTCTACAGCGCGCGTATGGCGGCGCCCGGGCACGCCTTCGGCGGGGACACCCCCTGGCAGCGCGAGCTGGAGGACGCCTTCCCGTACGCCGAGACGCCCGACCAGCTGACGACCATCGCCGAGGTCAAGGAGGACATGGAGAAGTCGGTCCCGATGGACCGTCTGATCTGCGGCGACGTCGGCTACGGCAAGACGGAGATCGCGGTCCGCGCCGCCTTCAAGGCCGTCCAGGACGGCAAGCAGGTGGCCGTACTGGTTCCCACGACCCTGCTGGTGCAGCAGCACTTCGGGACGTTCTCCGAGCGCTACTCGCAGTTCCCGGTCAACGTGCGCGCCCTGTCCCGCTTCCAGACCGACACCGAGGCGAAGGCCGCCCTGGAGGGCCTGCGCGAGGGCTCGGTCGACATCGTCATCGGCACGCACCGGCTGTTCTCGTCCGAGACCAAGTTCAAGGACCTGGGCCTGGTCATCGTGGACGAGGAGCAGCGCTTCGGCGTCGAGCACAAGGAGCAGCTGAAGAAGCTGCGCGCGAACGTCGACGTGCTGACGATGTCCGCGACCCCGATCCCCAGGACCCTGGAGATGGCGGTCACGGGCATCCGCGAGATGTCCACGATCACCACTCCGCCCGAGGAGCGGCACCCGGTCCTGACCTTCGTCGGCCCGTACGAGGAGAAGCAGATCGGCGCCGCGATCCGCCGCGAACTGCTGCGCGAGGGCCAGGTCTTCTACATCCACAACCGGGTCGAGTCGATCGACCGCGCGGCCGCCCGCCTGCGCGAGATCGTCCCCGAGGCGCGTATCGCCACGGCTCACGGCCAGATGTCGGAGCAGGCCCTGGAGCAGGTCGTCGTCGACTTCTGGGAGAAGAAGTTCGACGTCCTGGTGTCGACCACGATCGTCGAGTCCGGCATCGACATCTCCAACGCCAACACTCTGATCGTGGAGCGCGGCGACAACTTCGGCCTGTCCCAGCTGCACCAGCTGCGCGGCCGGGTGGGTCGGGGAAGGGAGCGCGGGTACGCCTACTTCCTGTACCCGCCGGAGAAGCCGCTCACCGAGACCGCCCACGAGCGCCTCGCCACCATCGCCCAGCACACGGAGATGGGCGCGGGCATGTACGTCGCCATGAAGGACCTGGAGATCCGGGGCGCCGGCAACCTGCTGGGCGGCGAGCAGTCCGGCCACATCGCGGGCGTCGGCTTCGATCTGTACGTCCGGATGGTCGGCGAGGCGGTCGCGGACTACCGCGCCTCGCTGGAGGGCGGGGTCGAGGAGGAGCCGCCCCTTGAGGTCAAGATCGAGCTCCCGGTCGACGCCCATGTCCCGCACGACTACGCACCGGGCGAGCGGCTCAGGCTGCAGGCCTACCGCTCCATCGCCTCCGCCAACACGGAGGAGGACATCAAGGCTGTACGAGAGGAACTCACCGACCGCTACGGCAAGTTGCCCGAGCCGGTGGAGAACCTCCTCCTGGTGGCGGGTCTGCGGATGCTGGCACGCGCGTGTGGCGTCGGCGAGATCGTCCTGCAGGGCAACAACATCCGCTTCGCACCGGTGGAGTTGCGCGAGTCCCAGGAGCTGAGGCTCAAGCGGCTGTACCCGGGCACCGTCATCAAGCCGGCGGTGCATCAGGTGCTGGTTCCGCGTCCGAAGACGGCGAAGGTGGGCGGGAAGCCGTTGGTCGGGCGGGAGTTGCTCGGATGGGTCGGGGAGTTCCTGGCGTCGATTCTGGGGTCGTGAGGTCGGCGCTCCCTGCGCTCCCTGCGGATCCTGCGGCCTCTGAGGTGCCTGCCGTTTCCTGGTCGGCTTTGCTAGTCGATCTAGTCGGTTTAGTCGACCTGCACCTCGGTGTTCTGGCAGGCGTGCAGCAGCCACCGTCCGTCGTCCTGCCTGGTCATGACGTACAGCGGGGCGCCCTCGGTGTCGCCCTGCGGGGAGTGGTAGACCTGCCGGACCTTGACGGCCGCCACGTCGGGCCGCAGGAACCGCGTGTGCACCACCTCGTAGGTGACCTCGCCGTCCCAGGTCGCGGCGGGCAGTACGGCACGGGTGAACTCGGCGATCGCGTCGAGGCCGATGAGGACCTTGCCGTGGGCGGTGGTCCAGAGCGCGTCGGGGTGGAAGAGGGCGAGGAAGCCCTCGGGGTCCTTGGCGCGCTGGGTGCGTTCGACGGTGGCGACGACGTCCTTGATGGCCTTCAAGTCCGTCTGACCGGTGGTGTTTTCGGCTTCGCTTCCGGCTTCGGTGTTCATGCGGATCACTCTGGGACCTCAAGCGGACTTGAGGTCAAGCCCCGTCTCGGGGCTCGCTCCGGAACAGCGTCGCCGCCAGCGCCCGGAACACATCCTCGGGGTCCTTGTCGCCGACGGGTCTGTCGAGGTTGTGGCTGAGGAGCAGCGTGGCGAAGCCGTGGGCCAGGGACCAGGCGGCGACGCCGGCCAGGCGGCTGTCGATGCCGAGGCCCTCGGGTCGTACGGCGGAGACGGTGCCGCGCAGTGCGTCGCCGGCCAGGGCGCGGGCCGTGGTCAGTTCGAGGTCGTCGGTGCGTAGCAGCTCGGGTGTGAACATCACCTGGAAGTGGGCGGGGTGCTCGCGCGCGAAGCGAACGTAGCGGACGCCCGCGTCCTTGAGGTCCCCGGCCTCGTGGAGGGTGCCCGCGAGCAGGCCGAACCCCTCGGCGGCGATCGCCGTGAGCAGTCCGGTGCGGTCCTTGAAGTGATGCGCCGGCGCCGCGTGCGAGACACCTGCGCGGCGGGCGAGGTCGCGCAGGCTCAGTGCGGAGGGGCCGTCGGCGGCGATGACGTCCAGGGCCGCGGTGAGGATGGCGCGACGCAGGTCGCCGTGGTGGTAGGGGCGACCGGAAGGCGGCTTCTGTGGGGCGGACGGCTGCTGCGGGGCGGACGGCTGCTGCTGGGCGGGTGGTTGTTGTGCGGGGGCCATGGTCATCAGCGTACGCGGAAACTAGTCATTGACAAGTTCGGCGGTGTCAGGCAATCTTGTCGGTGTCAAGTTGCAGTGCTCGGACTTGGGCTCGGGCTCGGACTTCGGGTCTCGGGGATGTCGCGATGTCGAACTGGGGGAGTGCGTCATGGTGAAGCGCGAAGGTGGTCTGGAATCGGGCCGTGTGCGTCAGCTCTGGCACCTGCTGGAGCCACTGCACGCGGTGCTGTACTACGCGCCGGAGGTCTTCGAGGAGGCGGCCGCGCTCGGTTACGGCACCGAGGAGCGCTGGCCGAGCTACTTCCCTTACCGGGCCGCGCCGTTGGGGGCGGTCGGTGCGGAACAGGTCGCGTCGGCTTTCTACAGCTTCAGCCCGCGCATGGTCGCCGAGCACATCGACCCCGCATGGAAGATCGCGAGCCCGGAGGCCTTGTTGCGGGCGAGGGTGCGGGGCATGGACCGCGCCTACCGCGCGATATTCGCTGACCGGGTGGACAGCCCCGAGCTGGCGGCGGCCGCAGCCCTCGCCCGCCGCGCCGCCGAGGCGGCCAATACCGCGGGCCGCCCGCTCGCCGCGGCCAACGCCGCCCTGGACTGGCCGCAGGCCCCGCACCTCCAGCTCTGGCATGCGGCGACAGTCCTGCGTGAACACCGCGGGGACGGCCACATAGCGGCCCTGCAGGTGGCCGGCCTCGACCCCGTCGAATCGCTCGTCTCCTTCGCCGCGATAGGCGCCGCGTCCGTCGAACGCTTCGAGAGCCGAGGCTGGAACGCCGAGGAATGGACGGCCGCCCGCGCCCGCCTGGCCGCCCGAGGCCTGGTCGACGACGCTGACGGTACGGCGACGGAGGCGGGCCGCGAACTGCGCCGCACCGTCGAGGAGCACACCGACCGACTCGCGGCCGCGCCCTGGCAGGCCCTCACGCTTGAGGAGGTCGACCGCCTGGTGGAACTGCTGGGCGAGTTCTGGGTGGCGGTGCTGTCCTCCGGTCTGCTGCCCTCGGAGACGACGCTGGGGATCGGAAAGGTGTGAGGAGGCAGGGTCGCGCGCAGTAGTCGGCGGCCAATGGCGGCGGGCTGGGGGGTGCGGGCTGCGGGTTGCGGGCCGCACGAAGCCGCCCGCACGAAGCCGCCCGCAAGAGGTGGACCTCCGCGGACGGCCCCTGTTCTCAAGGTGGTTCAGCGAGGCTCGGCCGTGACCCGATGTCGGTCGTGCTCCTCCGTGGGTCTCCGGTCCTACGGCTGCTCGGGCCTGTTGCGGTCCATGCCGAGTTCGCGCTCCATCCGCTGCTGCGCGTCGTCGACCTGGCTCTCGTACTTGTTGCCCGTCTTCTCGTTGACCTTGCGTTCCGCGGCGTCGGACATGTCCCTGGCCTTGTCCTGTGCCTGGCGGTTCTTGAACCTGTCGAAGATGCCCATGCAGAGCTCCTTCCGCTCCTCCCGGAGTGATTCCCCACCGACGATACGCCCGAGTTAGGAGGTATGCGCGATTAGGTCCGTGGTGGTCGGTGCCGCCGCTACCGCCGGTACCGACGACCCGTACCGTCGGTCCGTACGCCCGGTCTGAACCTCCGGTCTAAGCCTCCGGTCTGAACCTCTTGAATGCCGCCGTGCGCCGGGTCGCTACCGTGTTCGCGACGGTGTACGAGGGAAGACCGCCTGTGCGGGGCGGAACGGGCAGCAGGGGAGGGACGCACAGTGAGGCGTCTGAGGGGCGGGGCGGCGAGCGCCGCGGCGATGCTCGGCATGGTGCTGGTACTGGCGGGCTGCGAGAACGTCGACGTGTCCGTGGACGACGAGTCGTCCGGCCCCGCGGCCCCGGGCGCCGGCTCCGGCCGCGCGGTGAGCCCACTCGGCAACCCCGACGGCACGAAACCAGGACTGGCGCCGCTCACCTCGGACGCCGACCGGGCCGAGGGACGGGCCCTCATCGAGAAGGTGGCGACGAAGGGACGCGGCCCCAAGACCGGTTACGACCGGGACGAGTTCGGCTACGCGTGGATGGACTCGGCCCCGGGCGGCATCCCGTTCGCCCGCAACGGCTGCGACACCCGCAACGACCTCCTGAAGCGCGACGGCGAGGACGTTCGCTTCCGCTCCGGCTCGGACTGTGTGGTGGCCTCCATGACCCTGGACGACCCGTACACCGGCCGGACGATCGACTGGACCAAGTCCCGCGCCACGACCGTACAGATCGACCACGTCATGCCGCTGTCGTACGACTGGCAGATGGGAGCCTCCCGCTGGCCGAAGGGCAAACGCCAGGACATCGCCAACGACCCCCTCAACCTCATACCCGTCGACGGTCCGACCAACAGCTCCAAGGGTGACTCCGGCCCCGCGTCCTGGCTCCCCCCGAACAAGAAGATCCGCTGCTCGTACGCGGTGCGCTTCGCCCAGGTGTCACTGAAGTACGAACTGCCGGTGACGGCTGCCGACAAGGAGACGATGCTCGGCCAGTGCGGCGGGTGACGGGTACCCCGGCGCGTGCCGGGCTGTCGGGCGGTGGGTAGAAAACGGCTTTCCGGCGCCGTCGCCCGCGCTTACGGTGACCCGCATGGAGTTGAAGGTATCGAGCCTTGCCGAACGTCCCGAGATGCTGGAGCGGGTCGTCGACATGGCGAACACATGGCCGGAGTTCGTGGTTCAGGACCTCGTGGGCAACGCCCACTACGGCCGGATCGCCCGCGAACTGCCGGAGTACGTGCTGTTCGCCGAGGATGAGACGGGCGAGGTGGTCGCCCATGCCTACAGCGTGCCGTTCGTCCTCGCCGCCGAGGGGCGCGGACGGCTGCCCGCCCGGGGTTGGGACGAGGTGCTGGTGTGGGCCTTCGCCGACCTGCGCGCCGGGGTCCGCCCCGACACGGTCAGCGCCATCTCCGTCGTCATCGCCCCGCACGCCCAGGGCGCCGGCCTGTCCGCCCGGATGCTCTCCGCGATGCGCGACAACGCCCGAGCCCGCGGCTTCAGCGAGGTCGTCGCCCCGGTCCGCCCCAACGCCAAGCACCTCGAACCGCACACCCCCATCGAGGAGTACGCCCACCGCGTACGCCCCGACGGCCTCCTCCACGACCCGTGGCTGCGCGTCCACGCCCGGGCCGGCGCCACCATCGACTCCATCGCCCCGGCCTCCATGACCGTGGCCGGCTCACTGGACCAGTGGCGCGACTGGACCGGCCTGCCCTTCGACACCCCGGGCGACATCGAGGTCCCCGGCGCGCTGGTGCCGGTGCGGTGTGAGCCGGAGCGGGGCTACGCGGTGTACGTCGAGCCCAATGTGTGGATGCGCCACCCGCTGTGAGCCGGCGCTGATCCGGAGGCAGGGCCTCCGCGACCTGGGATGTCGTGCGGAGTGATCAGCACGACAACGGTTCGGTACAACCGGTGACCGTATGTCGGTGTCGACCTATACGCTCGAACCGACAATCGCACGAACGAGGTTGCCGCGCACCGGGCAGGGGCGGCCGATCTCGTCGCTCACTTCAGGCATCAGGAGCAGCCATGCAAGGCCACGGCTATACGCAGCCGGTGAAGCAGCCGCCGCCGACGGGGTTGCTGGTCTTCCTGCGCGTGCTCTTCGTCGTGCTCTCGCTGTGCAGCTTCGGTCTGTTGATGTGGGCGATGATGCTCCGCCTGGCCATCGTGACCCGAAAGCCGCTCGACTGGGGCCTGTTCGCGGCGTCGATCGTGGTGGAGTTCCTCGGCTTCTACCTGATGGGTTCCGAGCCCGGCGACGAGATCCACACCGCCGGCGGCTGGACGGGCTTCGCGCTCCTCCTGGGCGGCATCGTGCTCTCGGTCTCGTACTACCTCGCCGCGGACATACGCCACTTCCACCAGCTCAGCTTCCCCGGCTACCCCGCGCAGCGGGGCCCGGCCCCGGCCTACGGCTATCCGCAGCCCCAGTCGCCGTACACCGCCACGACCGTGCCGCAGTCGCCGCCCATGCCCCACACACCGATACCGCACACGCCGGTGCCGCAGAGCCCGGTGCCGCCGTCGACGGCACCGCGCGACGCCGCCCCCCACACCCCCGTACCGCCGCCCCCGGCCCCGCAGCGTCCCGCGCCCGCGCGTATCGACCAGGTGCGTGCCGAGCTCGACGAGCTCAGTGACTATCTGCGCCAGCACGACGGCCGGCAGGACGGCAACCACGAGGGCGGAAGGTGACCGTGGCGACAGGACGTGTCGTCGCCGGCCGCTATGAACTGTCCACGCTCATCGGACAGGGCGGCATGGGACAGGTCTGGACGGCGTACGACCAGCGCCTCGACCGGCGCGTGGCGGTGAAGCTGCTGCGCCCCGACAAGGTGGCCGGGCAGGAGGCGGACGAGCTGCGCCGCCGGTTCGTGCGCGAGTGCCGGGTGACCGCGCAGGTCGACCACCCCGGGCTCGTCACCGTGCACGACGCGGGCAGCGAGGGCGAGGAGTTGTTCCTCGTCATGCAGTACGTCGACGGCGCCGACCTCTCCGACCATCTCGCCGAGCGCACCCCGTACCCGTGGCAGTGGGCGGTCGCGGTCGCCGCGCAACTGTGCGCCGTACTGAGCGCCGTGCACGCCGTGCCGATCGTCCACCGCGACCTCAAGCCGCGCAATGTGATGGTGAAGCAGGACGGCACGGTCACCGTGCTCGACCTCGGCGTCGCCTCCGTCATGGACGCCGACACCACCCGCCTCACCCACACCGGCACCCCCATCGGCTCGCCCGCCTACATGGCCCCCGAGCAGGCGATGGGCGGCGCGGTCGGCCCGTACACCGACCTGTACGCACTCGGCGTACTGCTGCACGAGCTCCTCAGCGGGGACGTGCCGTTCTCGGGCTCGACGGCGCTCGGTGTGCTGCACCGGCATCTGTACGAGCCCCCGCTGCCCGTACGCCGGATCCGCCCCGAGGTCCCCGAGGCACTCGAAGCCCTGGTCCTGCGCCTGCTCGCGAAGGACCCGCAGCACCGCCCCGCCTCTGCCCAGGAGGTCTACGAGGACCTGGCGCCCCTCCTGCCCGCGCGCGGGACGCCCACCGGAGAGTCCCTCGACCCCACCCGCCCCTTCCTGCGCCCCCACGCCCCCTGGCCGGACCGCGCCCGCACCCCCGCGCCCCAGCCCGTCCCCGCCACCCCGGTCACACCCGCCGACGAGAAGCCGGACGTCGCCCGAGCCGTGGACGAGGTCAAGCGGCTGCTCGGCGAGGGCCGTATCACCCAGGCCGTCGACATCCTCGGCGCGATCCTGCCCGCCGCCGCCGAACAGCACGGCGAGCACTCCCCGGTCGTGCGCACCCTGCGCAAGCAGTACGCCGCCACGCTGATGGACGACGGCCAGTACCGGCGCGCGCTCCCTGAACTGCGCCGGCTCGCCGACGAACGCGCCGCCGAGGCCGGCCAGGCCGACCCCCAGTCCCTGCGCTTCCGCTACGACGCCGCCCAGTGCCTGGAACAGCTCGGCGAACCGGCGGCCGCGCTCACCGAGTACCGCGCGCTGCTGCCGTACTACGAGAACCAGTACGTCTCCGGCGACCCCGAGCTCGCCCACGACGTCCGCCGCCGCATCGGCCACCTCCTGCTCGCCGTAGGCGACCGCCCCGCCGCCCACGACACCCTGGCCCGCCTGCTGCTCGACGTGGAGCGCCTGCGCGGCCCCGCCCACCCGCTCGCGACCGAGGTGCGGCGGACACTGCAGTGGCTGGGGCAGGTGCGCGGCTAGGACCTCTCCGGCGGATCAGGCCCTGGTTTTGCCGTCGGTTGAAGGAACCTTTTGGCCTCTACGGGCTCGCGTTTCCCGAACTCAGGGTGATCGCCGGATAGCTTGCGATCCGCATTCCTTGTCACTTGTCATGCGAACCATGGGGTGGGGCCACACATGTCCGGTCACCGTCAGTCGAAGAAGCGCAGATACGTCATCTGGGCCGTGGCCGGTGCGGCCGTCGTCGCCGGAGGCGGTGTCGCCGCGCAGACCTCGATGGCCGCCACCACCACGACCTGGCCCGCGCAGAAGACGTACACCGGACGCGCCTTCGACACCTGCGCCGCGCCCTCCCTCTCCGCGATGAAGGCCTGGCACGACGGCTTCTACGGCGCCGCCGCCGTCTACGTCGGCGGCAGGAACCGCGGCTGCTCCCAGCCCAACCTCACCGCCTCCTGGGTGAAGTCGGTCAGCTCCCTCGGCTGGAGGCTCGTCCCGATCTACGTCGGCGCCCAGCCGCCCTGCCAGACCGGCTCCAACCCCGAGAAGCTCACCGCGTCCACCGCCGCCTCCCTCGGCGCGAGCGACGCCGCGGACGCGGTGGCCAAGGCGTCGGCGCTCGGCATGAAGGCCGGCAGCCCGATCTACCTGGACATGGAGTCGTACGACATCACGAACAAGTCGTGCAACGACGCCGTCCTCACCTATGTGCGCGCCTTCGACAAGGGCCTGCGCGCCAAGACGTACCGCGCGGGTTACTACGGCTTCACCAGCTCCAGCGCGAAGGCCGTCGCGACCGCCGGCGACAGGACCGACCTGCCGGGCAACCTCTGGTACGCGCTGTGGGACAAGCAGAACACCACCACCGCCGACTGGCCGTGGGGAGCCACCCAGTACACCGGCCACAGCCGCGCTCACCAGTACATGGTCAACAGCAAGGAGACGCGTGGCGGCTACACGATCACCGTCGACCGCGACGCGTGGGACGCCCCGGTTGCCATCACCGGCTGAGCGGGCCCCGAGCAGGCCGAACGGTCCGGGTGGGCCGGCCGGGGGTGCTTCGGCGGGCTTCGGTGCCCGAAGTCCTGGTGAATCGTTGGTCGAATGGGTTGGCCAGAGCTTGCCCACTGCCTACCATCGATCACCGCAAGACTTTGTGCACCGTCGCACAAGCTCTCCTCGGGAGGTCCCCTTGCACCGCCGCCGTCGCACCGCGCTCCTCCTCTCCGTCGCGATCGCCGCGGCCCCGCTCCTCACCGCCTGCGGAAACGACGCCCACCCGGGCGCGGCGGCTGTCGTCGGCGGCGAGCGGATCTCCGTCTCGCAGCTGGAGAACCGGGTGAGCGAGGTGCGCGCCGCACAGCGCGCGGCCGTGCCGGACGACGCCCAGTACGCGCAGGTCATCGCCAAGTCCGGCACCCTCCCGCGCGACGTCCTGCACACCATGGTCCTCGACCAGGTGCTGCACCGCGCCGCCCAGGACGCGGGCGTGACCGTCAGCCGCAAGGAGCTCCAGCGGATGCGCGGCGGCCTGGAGGAGCAGGTCGGCGGCGCCAAGGCGCTGGAGGCCGCCTGGCTCCAGCAGTACGGCATCCCCCCGCAGCGCGTCGACGAGAACCTCCGCCTCCAGCTGGAGGCCCAGAAACTCGCCACCACGCTCGGCACCGACACCGGCAAGCCCGCCTTCTGGAACGCCCTGTCCGAGGCGTCCAAGAAGCTCGGCATCGAGCTCAACCCGCGCTACGGCACCTGGGACGTCCAGAAGAGCAGCCGGGCCGACGCACAGACACCGTGGGTGCGCGAGGTGACGGCGGCCGGGGTTCAGCAGACGGCATGACGGTACGGGCGAGCCGCTCCGCCTGTGGACTACGGCGGAGCCGGACCGGCCTGTGGACTACGGCGGAGCCGGACCCGGCCTGTGGACAACGGCGGAGCCGGACCCGGCCTGTGGATAACGACGGAGGCCACCCGGCCTGTGGATAACTCGGGGTGCCGTCGGCGTCGTGGGTTACGTTCGGATCGTGAACGCAACCAGTCCCGAGGCCATCCCCGGCCGCATCGTCCTGCTCACCACCAGCCACCGTGTCGCGCCCGGCCTGCTGTCCTGGCCCGCGTGGCAGGCACTGCACGCGGCCGACCGTGTGCTCTGCGCGGACGGCGCCCACCCGCAGCTGCCCTATCTGCGGGAGGCCGGGATAACGGTCGACGAGACCGCCCCGACCGCCGAGGACCTGATCGACGCCTGCGCGGACGGCCGCACGGTCGTGGTCGTGGCCACCGGCGAGGGCGAGCCGGCCCTCACCGACGGCCTCGCCCGCCTGGCCGGCACCGGCCGCGTCCGGATGCCGGAACTGGAACTGCTCCCCGCCTCCTACGACCTGCCCGGCGCCCGCCTCCTCGACCTCGTCCAGGTCATGGACCGCATCCGCACCGAGTGCCCGTGGTCCTCCCAGCAGACCCACAAGGGCCTGGCGAAGTACGGCATCGAGGAGGCGTACGAACTCGTCGAGGCGATCGAGGAGGGCGACCGCGACGAGCTGCGCGAGGAACTCGGCGACGTCCTGCTCCAGGTCGTCTTCCACGCCCGTATCGCGGAGGAGGGCCGCGCCGAGGACGGGGCCGAGCCCTTCTCCATCGACGACGTGGCCGGCGGCATCGTCGCCAAGCTCATCCACCGCCACCCGCACGTCTTCGGCGACGAGACGGCGACGACCCCCGAGGAGGTCAAGGAGCACTGGCTGCGCACCAAGGCCGTCGAGAAGCAGCGCGAGTCGGTGACCGAGGGCATACCCCTGGGCCAGCCGGGCCTCGCCCTCGCGGCGAAGCTGGCGTCACGGGTGCGTACGGCGGGACTGGAGGTGCCGCTGCCCACCGGTGAGGGCATCGGCTACGAGCTCCTGGCGATGGCGGTCCGCGCGGAGGCGGCCGGGGTGGATCCGGAGGCGGCACTGCGGGTTGCCGCGCGGGCCTACCGGGATGCGGTGCGGGCTGCTGAGGGGGTGTCCTCTTAGTACCGTTGGGGCAACGGGTGGGTGCGAGGCGTGGGGGCCGGTGTGGCAACGGAGTTGGAGCAGCTGCGGGACGCGCTGGTGCGCGTGATGGGCAGCTCACCGGATGCGTCGCGGCGGATCGCGGAGGCGCTGGATCAGTCGGGTGTGCCCGGGGCCGTGGAGCTCTGGTTCCGGACCCCGGGAGGGGCGGTCCCGGATACCGCGCTCGCCCGTGAGTGGGTCAGGTTGCTGGCGACTCTGCGCAGAAACCACCCCAAGGAGTTCTCCGACCTCCAGACCATCGCGGCCGAGCGCACCGACGAACCCGCACCGCCCGGCCCCGCCTCCGGTGTCACGGCCGCCGGACCCCGTTCCATCGCGGCGGGCGGCGACATCGGCGTCGCCGTGACCGGTGACAACGCCCATGTGGTGACCGGTGGCGTCACGCATAACGTCGCCGGTGACCACCTCGACTTCCGCGAGTCCACGTTCCACGACCGTGTGGTCGGCGTGCAGCACAACCACTACGGTGCCGTGCCCGCGCCGGCGGACTGGCGGCCGGTCCGGCAGGTGGGGCCGCTGGAGTTCGGTGTACGCCCCACCAGGCCCGTGCCGGGGGTGCCCGACGTACCGCCGTACGTGGAGCGCGACTGCGACGAGGACTTACGGGCCAAGCTCACCGGCCACGGCCTTGTGGTGATCCTCGGCGAACCCTGCGCGGGCAAGTCGTACACCGCGTGGCGCGCCGTGCGCTCACTGAAGGGCCAGCTACGCCTGTACGCCCCCGACGCCGGAGAGGACCTGCGCCCCTTGGTCGCCGCGTTCCAGGGCGACCCCGGTCGATACGTGGTCTGGCTGGACGAGCTGACCGGCCATCTCGGCGCGGGCGGCCTGGATCTGCGGCTGCTGGGGCGGCTCAACGATCTCGGTGCCGTCGTGCTGGCCACGATGAGCCCGGACGAGTACTACCGGCGCCGGGCCGGGACCGCGCCGGGCGACCGGGTCGTCGCCGCGGCGCGCACGGTGGAGCTGGCGCGCGAGTGGAGCGACGCGGAGCTGGCGCGGCTGGCGGCGCTCGATGATCCGCGCGCGTATCCGGCGTACGTGTGGAGCGGCCGGGAGGGCGTGGCCTCGTACTTCGCCGTCGGGCATCACCTGTACGACGAGTGGCGTCGCGTGGGTACCCAACTGGAGCACCCGCGAGGGCAGTTGCTGGTCCGGGCGGCGGTTGATCTCGCCCGCTGCGGAGTCACGGCGGCGGTGCCGACCGAGTTGCTCAGGAAGGTCCAGGAGCAGTACCGGGCGGAGGACCGGGAGTCGTTCGAGGACGCCCTCGCCTGGGCGACGGCGCCGATGTTCGGGGCCTCGGGGCTGCTCGTCGCGGGTGCGCAGGAAGGGACCCGGCGGGCGTACGGGGCGCTGGTCGCGGAGGCGCTGCGGTCGGGCGACCTGGAGCCGGTGCCGGACGAGGTGTGGTGGACGCTGCTCGACGCCGCCAGGGAGCCGGGCGCCCCGCTCGACTTCCCAGCCGTCCTCGACGCGGCCCGCACCGCGCTGTCCCCCCGGGTCGAGGCCGGGGACCCGTCGGTGGCGCTCGGATTCGCCCGCCGCACCGAGGGCGACGAGCGCGAGGTCTGGCTGCGGCGGGCGGCTAAGGCGGGGGATGCCTGGGCGGCTGTGGAGCTGGCGGAGATTCTGCGGGAGCGGGGGGAGGAGAGCCGGGCGCTCTCCTATCTGGAGCGGGCGGCGGAGTCGGGCAGCGAGAAGGCCGCGGCCCGGCTGGGCAGTCTGTTGCGGGACCGGGCCGAGCACTGGTTGCGCAGGGCGGCCGAGGCCGGTGACGCGGCGGCGGCGCACGAGCTGGGCGACATGCTGGTGGGGGGCTTGCGCGAGGGCGAGGCGCTCCACTGGTACCGCGAGGCCGCGGCTGCGGGTCGGCGCGAGGTCGCCACGAGTCTCGGAGTGCTCCTCGTCCGTTGGCGGGATCCTGAGGGCGAGCAGTGGCTCCGCTACGCGAGCGAATGGGGCGATGCGCGAGCAGCATCAGAGCTGGGCGCCTATCTCTCCTGGCAGGACGACAGCGACCCGGCCGACCTGGAGGGCCTCTACCAGCAGGCGATAGACGGCGGCGACGCGGACGCAGCACGCGACCTTGGCCTGCGGCGGGAAGGCGATGGCCGGTTGGACGATGCGATGGCGCTGTATCGGCTGGCCCACGAGCGAGATGCCCTGGACACGGAGGCACTCATTGCCGCCCTGCTGGCGAAGCAGGGCAAGACCGTGGAGTCCGAGGAATGGGCCCGCAAAGCCGTCGCCGTGAACCTCACCGGCCTCCTCGAAACCCTCCCCCCACCACCGCCCCGCGCCCCCACCACCCCTCCGGATACGGTCAAGGAGTGACCAACCAGCCCCACCCCCCGCTCCCCACCCCCCAGGCCCCCGAACTCTTCACCTGGGAGTTCGCCACGGACCCCTACCCGGCCTACGCCTGGCTGCGGGAGCACGCGCCCGTGCACAGGACGCGTCTGCCCAGCGGTGTAGAAGCCTGGCTGGTCACCCGGTACGTAGACGCCAAGCAGGCGCTCGCCGACGGCCGGCTCTCGAAGAACCCGGCTCACCACGACGAGCCCGCGCACGCCAAGGGCAAGACCGGTATCCCGGGGGAGCGCAAGGCCGAGTTGATGACGCATCTGCTGAACATCGATCCGCCGGACCACACCCGGCTCCGCAGACTCGTCTCCAAGGCGTTCACCCCTCGCCGCGTCGCCGAGTTCGCCCCCCGCGTGCAGGAGCTCACCGACGACCTCATTGACGGGTTCGCGCGGAAGGGGAGCGCGGATCTCATCCACGAGTTCGCCTTCCCGCTCCCCATCTACGCCATCTGCGACCTGCTCGGCGTCCCCCGCGAGGACCAGGACGACTTCCGGGACTGGGCGGGCATGATGATCCGGCACCAGGGCGGCCCGCGGGGCGGCGTCGCACGGTCCGTGAAGAAGATGCGCGGCTATCTCGCCGACCTCATCCACCGCAAGCGCGAGGCACTCCCCGACACCCCCGCCCCCGGCGAGGACCTCATCTCCGGCCTGATCCGCGCCTCCGACCACGGGGAGCACCTCACCGAGAACGAGGCCGCGGCCATGGCCTTCATCCTCCTGTTCGCCGGATTCGAGACGACCGTGAATCTCATCGGCAACGGCACCTACGCCCTGCTCACCCATCCCGAGCAGCGCACCCGCCTCCAGAAGTCCCTGGCCGCCCACGACACCGCCCTCCTCGAAACCGGCATCGAGGAACTCCTCCGCTACGACGGCCCCGTCGAACTCGCCACCTGGCGCTTCGCCACCGAACCGCTCACCATCGGCGGGCAGCGCATCGCGGCCGGCGACCCCGTGCTCGTCGTGCTGGCCGCCGCCGACCGGGACCCGGAGCGGTTCGCCGACCCCGACGTCCTCGACCTCGGCCGGCGCGACAACCAGCACCTCGGCTACGGCCACGGCATCCACTACTGCCTCGGCGCCCCGCTCGCCCGTCTGGAGGGCCAGACCGCCCTGGCCACGCTCCTCACCCGTCTCCCGGATCTGGAACTCGCCGTGGATCCGGCCGAGTTGCGATGGCGGGGCGGCCTCATCATGCGCGGACTGCGTACCCTTCCGGTGGAGTTCACCCCACTTGGGTGAGTGCGTCCACCCCGGCAAACGTGACACGCACTCATCTCTGTGATCTTCACGTGATCTACGCGGCATTAACTTGTGACAAGTGATCGCCTGCCTATACGTTCACGGATCAACGACGGCGCCCAGGTTTAACGCGCCGCGGGTCCCTGTTGTCGCGCGAAAGGTCCCTGCATGCTCTCCGGGAACGGTCGTCACCGTCGCCCCCGTCAGGCCCCGGCTCTCCTCGTCGCGGCCGGAGTGACCGGGTCCGCCATCGCCATCCCGCTCCTCGGCGCCACCGGCGCGAGCGCCGCCGAGGGCAACGTCTGGGACAAGGTGGCCGACTGCGAGACCGGCGGCTCCTGGAGCGCCGACAGCGGCAACGGCCGCTACGGCGGACTGCAGTTGACCCAGGACGACTGGGACAAGTACGGCGGCCTCGACTACGCCCCGAGCGCCGACCTGGCGAGCCGCTCGCAGCAGATAGCCGTGGCCCAGAAGATCCTTGAGGACCAGGGCGTCGGTGCCTGGCGCACCTGCGGACTGCTCAGCGGGCTCACTCAGGAAACCGGTTCGGTCGACCTGGACACGGGCGTCGCGGAGGACTCGCCGTCCGAGGTGTCCGGATCCTCCGGATTGCTCGATTCATCCACGTCGTCCAAGTCCAACGGTTCGTCCGGCGACTCGGGCGGCTCCGGTGGCTCGGAGGACTCTGCGGACTCCTCGGCCTCCGGCGCGGACATTTCACAGTCGCCCAGCGGCTCCTCGGACACTTCGTCCGAATCCTCCAAGGATTCATCCGCTTCGCCCTCTTCGCCCTCTTCGTCCCCCGAGGCCGATAACTCCTCGAAGTCCGACACGTCCTCCGGCGCAGACGTCTCACAGTCGCCCGACAGCTCCCCCACGCTGACGCCCGGCAGTGACAATCAGGACAACTCCGGGCAGGACGAGGGCTCCTCGGGCCTGGTCGACACCGGGACGTTCGGCGCCGCAGCCGCCGACACGGCGTCCGGGGCCGGTCGCCACCGCGGTCCCAGCGCCGACGAGAGCGACAGTGCCGACGGCGCCGCCAAGCCCTCCGGTCGCCACGCCTCGTACACCGTCCGCGCCGGCGACACTCTCGCCTCCATCGCCGACTCCCTTGACCTCGACGGCGGGTGGCGCGCGCTGTACAAGGCGAACAAGAGCGCCATCGGCGCTGACGCGGACCACATCTTCCCCGGTCAGACCCTGGACGTCCCCGCCGAATAGGTGCCGAATAGGTGTCGAACAGGGCGAAAATCAGGCGGAGTTCGCGTCATGTTTCGCGCTTAATGTCCGTTTTGAATGTAGTGAGAGATAGATCTCAGAAGCCCTGATCGTCTTTGTAATTCCGGGAATCGCTTGTCTACGGTCGTGATCGCTCGTCACCACGAGCCCCGGCTGCCGCAACGCCGAATCCTGCCAGCGGCCGTACGGGAACAGTCGTCGCGTAAAGCGCCGTAGGCAGGAGCGGGGGACCCAAGGTTTGCGCCGGGTCCGGCAGTTGAGGCCCTTCGGGGCCGGACGGCCGGAGCCGGCTTGGGGTGAAGCCGCGCAGCGGGAGCCGAGAGGCGAGCGTGCGCGGCCGGGCAACTCAACCGGCCCGAACCCGACAGCTCACCTCGCAGGCGTCGGTGAGGGGATCTCTCCATGCTGTTCTCCAGCAAGGGCAAGCACCGTCGTCCGTCCAAGGCCGCTCGCGCCATCGCCGTCGTCGGCGTCACCGGTGCCGCCGCCGTCGCCGCTCCGCTGATGGCCGCCGGCAGCGCCTCCGCCGCCACCACCTCCGAGTGGGACGCCGTCGCCCAGTGCGAGTCCGGCGGCAACTGGTCGATCAACACCGGCAACGGCTACTACGGCGGTCTGCAGTTCGCCGCCTCCACCTGGGCCGCGTACGGCGGCACGGCGTACGCCTCCACCGCCAACCAGGCCACCAAGGCCCAGCAGATCGAGATAGCCGAGAAGGTCCTCGCGAGCCAGGGCAAGGGTGCCTGGCCGAGCTGCGGTGTCGGCCTGTCCGGCGCCTCCCCCAGCGGCTCCTCCTCCAGCGGCTCCTCGCAGAGCGGCGAGAGCACCACCCGCTCCTCCGAGCAGCAGTCGGCCTCCCGCTCCACGGACCGCCCGGCCGCCAAGAAGAGCACCAAGACCGTCACCACCCCGACCGGCAAGAAGGTCAAGAAGGGCGACGGCGAGTACAAGGTCGTCAAGGGTGACACCCTCAGCTCCATCGCCGAGAAGCACGACGTCAAGGGCGGCTGGGAGAAGCTCTTCAAGCTGAACAAGGACATCGTCGAGGACGCGAACCTGATCTACCCGGGTCAGCAGCTGCACCTGAAGTAATAGCCGCGCCCGAAGCAGTACACGGGCGACAGCTGAACCACAGCGCCCTCACATCCGTGGAAGTGAGAGTGAGGGCGCCGTGAGGTTCACCCCCGTCCCCACGAACTCCCCGCCTCGGTGCGTCTTCCCCCGTACGCACCGGGGCGGGGCTTTTTGTGCCGTGTCTTTGTTCCGTTCGGAAACAATTTACTCTCGGTTCTGTCCACGGGGCGGTCGACCGCTGGCCGAACGCCCTGAGCCGGTTAGGCTCGGTCTCGCAGAACCCACCGCGGTCCCGGCGGGCCGCGTCACATCCCAAGAAGGAGATGCTCGTGCCGTCCATCGACGTCGTCGTAGCCCGGGAAATCCTGGACTCCCGAGGCAACCCCACGGTCGAGGTCGAGGTCGGCCTCGACGACGGCAGCACGGGTCGTGCCGCCGTTCCGTCCGGCGCCTCCACCGGTGCCTTCGAGGCCATCGAGCTCCGTGACGGTGACCCCAACCGCTACCTGGGCAAGGGTGTCGAGAAGGCCGTCCTCGCCGTCATCGAGCAGATCGGCCCGGAGCTCGTCGGC
>JABFVM010000400.1 GCA_013362785.1 Streptomyces sp.
GTCGGGAAGTCCTTCGGCGGTAAGACGGTCCTCGCCTCCGTCTCGCTGGACATCGCGCCCGGCAGCGTCGTCGCGCTGCTCGGTGCGAACGGCGCCGGCAAGTCCACGCTGATCAAGATCCTGTCGGGCGTGCACACGGACCACAGCGGGGAGGTGCGGGTCGCAGGGGAACCCGCGGCCCTGCAGTCTCCGCTCGCCGCCCGCCAGTTGGGCATCCAGACGGTGCACCAGCGCATCGGCGAGGGCACCGTCCCCGGCCTCACGGTCGCCGAGAACCTCGTCTTCGAGGAACTGGCACAGCAGCGCGGCAACCCCTTCCTGGGCGGACGCCGCGTCCTCGCCCGCGCCCGCGAGATCCAGGCGGCCCTTAGCCTCGACTGGAGCGACGCGGTGCTGCGCGGCGACGTCACCGAACTCGGCGTGTCCGACCGCCAGCTGCTCATCCTCGCCCGCGCCCTGGCCACCCGCCCCCGGCTGCTGATCCTCGACGAGCCGACGTCGGCGCTGTCCGCGGCCGAGGCGGAGCGCCTCTTCGCGCTCGTCGAGAGGATGCGGGACGACGGCATCGCCGTGCTCTACGTCTCCCACCGCCTCGGCGAGATCGACGCGCTGGCCGACCGGCTGGTCGTCCTGCGGGACGGGCACCTCACCGAGGACCAGGACAGGCCGTTCGACTGGGACAGCGCCCTGCGCGCGATGCTCGCCCAGGCACAGGAGGCCACGACGGCACGGCCGGTCCGGGAGGGGGGCTCCGGCGATGAAGGGGGCTCCGGCGATGAGCGGGACTCCGGTGATGAGCGGGACTCCGATGACGTGGCCCTGTCGCTGCGCGGCGTACGGCTCTTCGAGGGCCGGGCACCCCTGGACCTCGACCTCCGCAGCGGCGAAGTCACCGGAGTGGTGGGCCTGTTGGGCGCTGGCAAGACCGAGCTGGCCCGCGGTCTTTTCGGCGCCGAGCCCTTCACGTCCGGCGCGGTCGAACTCGACGGCAGGCCGTACGCGCCCCGCCGTCCCGCCGACGCCATCCGGGCCGGCGTCCACCTCGTCCCCGAGGACCGGCACGCCGACGCCCTCGTCCCCGGCTGGTCGGTGGCACGGAACATCTCCCTGCCGTTCCTGAAGTCGCTGTCCCGGCTGGGCCTCGTCCAGCACGCGAAGGAGGACGCCCTGGGCCGCGACACCATCGACGCCCTCGGTGTCGTGGCCCGCGACGAGCACAGCACCGTCGAGGAACTGTCCGGCGGCAACCAGCAGAAGGTGGTCGTGGGCCGCTGGCTCGCCCAGGCTCCCCGCGTCCTCATCCTGGACGAGCCCTTCCGTGGCGTGGACATCGGCGCCCGCCGCGACATCGGCCGCCGCGCCCGGGCGCTGGCCGCCGACGGGGCCGCCGTTCTCGTCCTGTCCGCCGACGTCGACGAGGTACTGGAGGTCGCCGACCGCGTCGTAGTGCTGGCCGCCGGAGAGATCCACCTCGACGCACACGGCGAGGACGCCCGACGCGACCGCGTCATCCAGACCATCTCGGCGTCCGTCTGACGCCGGCCCGCCCCACGAAGTCCAGGGAAGCACCCCATGACCACCATCCGGAGCACCGAGGTCCCCACCAAGGCGGCGATCCCGCCCGGGACCTCCACCGCCGTGCGCGTCCAGAACGCCGTCATCAAGTACGGGTTCATCTTCGTGACGGTCGCGCTCTTCCTGTACTTCGCGGTGAGCGAAGGCTCCTTCCGCGAGTCGGCGACCCTCCTCGACACCCTCCGGTACGTCTCCGTCGCCGCCATCCTCGGCCTCGGTGTCACCCTCACCATGGCCGTCGGTGGAATGGACATGTCGGTCGGTGCGGTGGCCGGACTCGGTGTGTCCGTCGCCGCCCACACGATGGTCGTCCTCAATCAGGTCGGCACAGTCGCGATCCTCGCGGTCATCGCCGCGGGAGCGCTGGCGGGGCTGCTCAACGCCCTCCTCATCGTGGTCCTGAAGATCCCCGACATGCTCGCCACGCTCGGCACCATGTTCGTCATCCAAGGCACCAAACTGATCCTGGTCGACGGCCAGTCCATCACCCCCGGCATGACGCTGGACGACGGCACCACGGCCCCCGGCAGGTTCACCGACGGCTTCCTGAAGATCGACCGCGGCACCGTCCTCGGCGTCCCGATCTCGGTCCTGGTCTTCGGCGGACTGACCATCGCCGCCTGGGTCTTCCTCGCCCGCACCCGCTGGGGCCGCGTCCTGTACGCCATCGGCGCCAACCCCGAGGCCGCCCGCCTTGCCGGTATCCGCGTGGGCGCCTACCGGGCGCTGGCGTACGTCCTCTCCGGCGTCCTCGCCGCGACCGGCGGCCTGATCCTGGCGTCCCGCATCGGGCAGGGCGACGTGTCGGCCGGCACGTCCCAGCTCCTGGAGGCGGTGGCGGTCGCGCTGGTCGGCACCTCGGTCCTCGGCCGGGGCCGGCCGAACGTGTGGGGCACGGCCCTCGGCGCCGTCCTCATCGGGATCATCACCACCGGCCTGACCATCAAGGGCCTGCCGTACTACACCCAGGACGTCGTCGAGGGCGCGGTCCTCATCCTCGCCCTTGTCTTCAGCTTCACCCTGTCCAAGCGCCGTACCGCATAAAGAAGTTCGAGGAGTTCGCAGCATGGGCTACCGCATCCTGGAGACCGACGACATCCCCGGCTACCTGCACGAGCGGGGCCACTGGGCGGACCCGGCCGACATCCGGGTGCGGGAGGTGTCGGACGGCAACGTCAACCGTGTCTTCCTCGCCTCCAACACCGCCGGAACCCGAAGCCTCGCCCTCAAGCAGGCCCTGCCCTGGGTACGCGTCGCGGGCCCGTCCTGGCCGCTCAGCCCCGACCGGTCCGACGCCGAGGCCCGCGCCTACGAGCAGCTCGCCAAGGTCGCCCCGGACGACATCCCCGCGATCCACGGCTACGACCCCGAGAACCACGCCCTCGTCATGGAGGACCTCTCCGACCTGGAGGTACTGCGCACGGTCCTCAACGACGGCGCGCCGTACGGCCCGCACACCTCGCCCCAGATCGGCCGGCTCGTCGCCAGGCTCTCCTTCGCCACCAGCGACTTCGGCATGACCTCCGCCGACCGCAAGGCCCTGATCTCCGCCTCGGTCAACCCCGAGCTGTGCGAGATCACCGAGGACGTGGTCCTCTCCGAGCCGTACATCGAACACGAGCACAACCACTGGCACGAGGGCCTGGACGACCTGGCGGCGCAGTTCCGCGCCGACACCCGGCTGCACACGGAGGTCGCCGACCTCCGCCACACCTTCATGACCAGCGCCCAGGCCCTGCTCCACGGCGATCTGCACACGGGCAGCGTCATGGTCGGCGAGCGCGCCGGCACCCCGGTGGTCCGGGTCTTCGACCCGGAGTTCTCCTTCGTCGGCCCGATCGGCTACGACCTCGGCCTGTACTGGGCCAACACGCTGGTGTCGGAGGAGCGGGCGCGCGACCTGGGGACGTTGAGCGACCACGGCGACCAACTCCGGCTGTCCTGGGAGGCGTTCGAGACGGAGTTCCGCCGCCTGTGGCCGACCCGTGTCGACACCTTCTTCGACGACGCCTACCTCGACCGCTTCCTGCGCCGCGTCTGGACGGAATCCCTCGGCTACGCCGGCACGGAGATCATCCGCCGCATCATCGGCTTCGCCCACCTGACCGACCTGACGACGCTGGGGGATCCGGTGCCGGCGTCCCGCAGGGCGCTGCTGATCGGCCGCGAACTGATAGTCCGCCGCGATGAGTTGAACGACCCGAACTCTGTAAGCGCGGTAGTGCAGCCAACCTGAGGGGCGCGTGCAACGAACCGGCATACGAAAGGGGCGGCTCCGTCGGCATGGAGCCGCCCCTTCCGCGGTGGTCGGCCCCGTGCGGATGGGGCCGCCCCTGGTGTGGTCCGGCCGGTCAGGGGAGTGGCCGGACCAGACGCCGAGGGAGCCTCATCCGGCAGAAACCTCCCTCGGCGCTGTCCGAGACTTGCCTTCCGGGACTCGTTTCCCGGGACTTACTTCTTGTCGAGCAGGTCCTGGACCTTCGCACGGACGTCGTCCGTCGCCAGACCCCGGATCGTCAGCGTCGTACGGCGGCGCAGTACGTCGTCCGGCGTCTCGGCCCACTCGTTGTCCCGGGCGTAGACGACCTGGGCCCAGATCTCCGGGGCGTCCGGGTGGACGCGCTCGCCCAGCTCCGGGTTCTCGTTGGCGATGCGGGCGATGTCGAAGGCCAGCGAGCCGTAGTGCGTGGCCAGGTGCCTCGCCGTGTCGGCCGCCATGCGCGGACCCGGCGCCGGACGGTCGGTCAGCAGACGGTGGGCGACCGCGCGCGGGTTGGCGATACCGGGCAGCGGCAGCTTCTTCGGCAGCGAGGCGATCGGCTCGAAGTCGTCACCCAGCGGAGCGCCGGGCAGCGACTCCAGCTTCTGCATGATCGTGCGGCCGATGTGCCGGAAGGTCGTCCACTTGCCGCCCGCGACGGACAGCATGCCGCCCTTGCCCTCGGTCACGACGGTCTCCCGCTTGGCCTTCGCCGTGTCACCGGGACCGCCCGGCAGCACCCGCAGACCCGCGAACGCGTACGTGATCAGATCCCGGTCGAGCTGCTGGTCCCGGATGGAGAAGGCGGCCTCGTCGAGTATCTGGGCCGTGTCCTTCTCGGTG
>JABFVM010000452.1 GCA_013362785.1 Streptomyces sp.
GATCAACTACGGCACCGAGTGGTGGCACTGGTCGTACGGAGATCGCTACTGGGCGCTGCAGACCAGGCAACCGGCCGCCCTCTACGGACCTGCGGAACTGCCCTAACGCCGCACGCCCCCCGCCTGTCACGAGCAAGGAGCGATCTGTGCGAATCACCCGGATTGGCTGGTCCAGCACTACACCAACGGGTGAGGCTTCTGGCAGGTCGGGGACGAGGGCAAGGGCCTGCTCCTCGGGCACGCCCCGGCGCCCGATGGCGGCGTTCGCCGGCACCCACGACAGCGGCGGCCGCGGCCCCGGGAAGCCTTGGCGATGCGTTAATGAGTCAGCCGTCGTGGTGTCCGTAGGTGCTGAGGATCTGTTCGTCGCTCTCGCCACGGAAGGTTACGTGCCAGTGCAGGTGCTTCGACTCCTGGTACAGCCCCAAGTTCGTGATGACCGAGCACGATCCGTGCTCCGCTTCGACTTGGGCGGCCACCTTGCGCACCAGGCCGACGACCTCGGTCAGCAGGCCCTCGTCGGCGTCGCCCAGATCGGTCAGCGACGGCGCGTGCTCCTTCGGGATCACCACGATGTGCACGGGATAGGACGGGTTGGTGTGGTGGAAGGCGAGAGCGCGGTCCGTCTCCGCAACCTTCTCGACCGGCACCAGGCCGGACAGCGCCTGGTCGCAATAGAAGTCGGAGACAGCAGCGCCAGTCTTCACAGTCAGTCACTCTCCGCGGTCTATTGGCGGGCCGGTCACCGGTCTCCGAGCCGTTCCCCGGAGTCGCCCAGGTACCAGTCGAGGCGCGGGGAAGCGAGGAAGTCGCCCCAGGCACCACACTCTTGCCGCCAACTGATGACCGCATCGGCCTCGATCCCGACAATCACCTGATCGAGCGATCCAGTGGGTGGAGGGCCACCGGTAGTCGCAGCGACTTCGGTACCCGGCCGCGCCGCCCTCTGGGGAACCGTCGGCGTTTCGGCCAACCCCCTTGCCTCGCACTCCTGTTGCTGGAGGCGGATCGATGCATCCGCCACGCTCCGACACACGCCCTTTCCCGGGAAACCGGGAGCGGCTTAAACACACCAGTTCGATATCCCGGCTGGCTCGTTGAGCCTCACGACCACGCCGGACGACCACCTTAGGGGGAACACGTTGACCTCGGCCGCCCCGAACGAGCAGCAAGACACCGCGCCGCCTCCACCACCTCCCGCGGAGATCACCTACAGCGGGCAGTACTCCGTCAATCCGCTCGCCGAGGTCTCCTTCCGGCGGATGTGCGCGCAGATCCCTGCCGTCCTGGGCCGGATCGCGCGGCTGTCGTGGCGGACCGACCGGCGGGCCGTGCAGCTCCTCCTCGGCTGCCAGGTGGTCACCGGAGTCTCAGCCGCTGTGGTGCTGGCCGCGACCGCCCGCGCCATGGCACCGGTCCTCGGGGAGGGCACTGCCGGCGAGCGGCTGCGCGGCGCCCTGCCGGCGCTGCTGGTGGTGGCGCTCGCCGCCGCGCTGGCACGCGCGGCGGGGGCGGTGGCCACGTACGCCGAGCGGCGGATCACTCCGCGGCTGACCACGGAGACGGACACCGCCCTGGTCGAGGCGGTGTGCCGGGTGGAGGCCTCCGCATACGCCGAGGACGGATTCTCGGACCGGCACGAGGCAGCCGAGATGGGGGTGATCCGCACACACGTCATGGTCACCGACGCACAGCGCTTCTTGTCCGCGCTGATCCGCATGGCCACCGCGGGCGGCGTGCTGTCGGTGCTGAACCCGCTGATCCTGCCGCCACTCCTGCTCGCGGTGCTGCCGGCCGGCGTCGGCGCCGTGCTGACCGCCCGGGTCGACTACGATATCCACTACGCCAACATCGCCGACCGCAACGTGCGCGGCATGATGCGCTGGTGGGCGACCGAGTCGAAGTACGGCGACGAGGTCCGCGCCAACTCGATGACCGACTACCTCATCTACTGGTACCGCGCCCTGTCCGACCGGTGCGACCGGCGCACCCTGGCGGCCGCCCCGCGTACCCTGCGGATCTCCCTGCTCTCCGCTGTGGCCGGCGGCGTCTTCCTCGTCGCGACCTGGGGCGCCCTGGCCTGGCTGGCGGTGTCCGGCCGGATCGAACTCGCGGTCGCGGCGACGGCGGTCATCGCCGTGCAGACCACGCTCGCCGCGCTGTCCCAGGTGGTCATCAACGGCGCCGCGGTCTTCCACACCAGCCTGTACCTGAGCGACATGCAGGCCTTCCTCGACGACGCCGCCGCCCGCGCCCCCAAGCGCGGCCCCCGCGCACACGCCGCGCCGACGCAGGAGATCCGGCTCGAGGAGGTCGTCTACCAGTACCCGGGCAAGGACAAGCCCGCCGTCGACGGTGTCTCCCTCACCCTGGAGCGCGGTCAGATCCTCGCGATCGTCGGCGCGAACGGCTCGGGGAAGTCCACGCTCACCCGCCTGCTGACCGGGATTTACCTGCCAGACAAGGGCAAGGCCACCTGGAATGGCACCGATCTCGCCGAGGTGGACCCCGCCACGGTGTGGGCGAACACCGGCCTGGTGCCGCAGATCTTCGCGCAATGGCCGCTGCGGGTCCGCGAGAACGTCACCCTCGGCCAGCCTCGCACCCACGACGACGCCCCCGTGTGGGACGCCATCGACGCGATCGGTCTACGCGAGGCCGTCGAGGACCTCCCGGCTGGTCTTGACACCCTTCTGGCCCGCGACGTCTTCGGAGGCTCGGAGCTCTCCGGCGGTCAGTGGCAGCGCATCGCCTGTTCGAGGGCCCTGTACAGGCGCCCGGGGCTGCTGATCCTGGACGAGCCCACCTCCCAGATGGACCCGCGCGGTGAGCACCAGATCTTCGAGCAGATCAAGGCCATCGCCGCCGACCGCATCACGATCGTGGTCACGCACCGCTTGGAGAACACCAAGATCGCCGACCACATCATCGTGATGGAGCACGGCCGGATCACCGAACAGGGCCGGTACGACGACCTCGTCCACGCCGGCGGAACCTTCGCTGAACTCCTGGAACTGTCGCAGGACCGCTGATCCGCTTCGCCCTGTCCCGCCCCTCGGCGGGACGGGCCCCATGAAGGAGGAGCCGTGCCCCCATCACCCGCCGCTGCCGACGACCTCGCCTCCCGCACTTCATGCGCTTCGTACCCGAGCGCGAGGTGCACGGCGTGAGGCAGACGAAACCCCTGCCCACGACAGTGCAGCGCTGGGCGGAGCAGCGAACCGGGCCGGTCGTGGCCGTACGCGACGCCTCGCACGACTGGCACCGCTCCCGGGTGTGGGAGCTGACCGGCGAGGGCAAGGTCAGCTGGTACGTGAAGGTCTCACCCTCGGCGAAGTTCTTCGCCCGCGAGACCAGGGCCTACCGCCATCTCGTTCCCGCGCTCGGACACAACCGGGCACCACAGCTCCTCGACAGCCGCGCGGACGACCTGGCCTTGCTGCTCACGGTCGCGCCCGGCGCTCCGGCGCCGGGTCTGGGTCTGACCTCCGCCGCGTGGCGGGCCGTGCACGCGCAGGCCGGCATGCTGTGCGCCCGACTCCACGAAGCCGGTGAACTCGACCACGCCGACCGGGCGGAGGCCGAAGCCTCGTTGGCGGCTGCGGCCGACGGCGCGGAGAAGTACCTGGGCCGCGCCGGCGATCGGCTCTCGGGGGGCGAGCAGCAGCTGGTCCGCGACTACTCGGCCCAACTCCGCCGCGTCGGCCGGGTGCCGCTCGGCTACATCCACGGCGACAACCCCGGAACTGGTTGTGGTCTGGGGTGATGGCGTTCGTCGACTTCGAGCGGACCCGGCCGGCCGCTCGTGTGCAGGACCTGGTCATCCTCGCCGTCACCGAATGGCTCGACCACCCCGACCGCGAGCAGGCCTTCTTCCAGGCGTACGGGCGGGTGCTCACCGGCGCCGAGCGGCATGCACTGCGCTGTCTGACCGCGCTGGACGCGGTCAACTGCCTGGCCTGGGGGCCGGACAACCACCATCCCGAGGTCACCGCCCGGGGCCGGCGGACCCTGGACCGGCTCATGAAGGAGGACAGGCCGTGAGCGACGTCCACCGAAGCATCGCGTACGTTCCGGAACTGGCTGGCGGGGGCGAGGCTTCGTGACGGTCGCCGCGCGAGCCGCGAGGAGCACCGCGTGGTCGAGGCCCGCCTTCCGGTTCCTGCTCGGAGCCGAGGCCGTGACCCTGTCCGGGTCGGCGGTGAGCACCGTCGCTCTGCCAGCGCTGGCTGTGCTGGAGCTGCGCGCGTCCACCACCGAGGTCGCGGTGCTCGCGTTCCTCGGACAGCTCCCGAACGCGGTCGCGCTGTGGGCCGGGGCGCTGTCCGACCGGCACCCGAAACGCCCTCAGCTGATCGCGTCGGACCTGGCGGCGGCCGCCGCGCTGGTGACCATCCCGGCCGCCGCCCTCGCCGGGGTGCTCACGGTCGGGCAGCTGTGCGCGGTCGCGGTCGTCCTCGGGGCGGCCAAGGTGGTGCACGACGCCGCGGCAATCAGCCTCCTGCCGGCCCTGGTCGGTGCGGATCAGCTCCACGACGCGAACTCGAAGATCGGCGCGGCGTCCTCGGTGGCCGACAGCGCCGGCACCAACGCCGGTGCACTCCTGGTCGGTGCCGTCGGCCCCGCCCGCTCGGTCCTTGTCGACGCCGTGTCCTTCCTCGTCTCCGCGGTGCTGATCTGGCGCATGCGTGCCCCCGGGGCCGCCACCGCGCCGCGCGTCCGCACCGGCTTGGCGCGGGACATCGCCGACGGCGTGCGCTACGTGGTCCGGCAGCCCACGATCCGCACCGTGATCGCTGCCCTGTCGACCCTCTCCTTCGGCCTGGCGGTCATGAACACGTACTGGGCGTACTACCTGCTTGTTCCCGCTTAACGACAGTGTTGCTTACTGTCAGATACCCCACCTGACCTGCTTGTTTGCCTGTTGCAGTCCGCCGGGTTGCATTGATACTCATCGGCCATGCACCAATCGACGTACTCATCAGCGGGCTGGGAGTCCTGGGGGCTCGCGTTCAGGCCGGCGATCCCGGAGGGGATGCCGTTGCTGTTCGACGACGACCTCCTCTTCGAAGACAGCAACGGCGTCCGCCCCACTACCGTGATCAACTGCTGGGCCTGCGAGCTGCCAGCGAATGGATGCCCATCGCCGAACTCGTGGCCCTACTACGTGCGTACGGTGCGTGAGTGGCTGGAGTTCATATCCGGGCGCGGGGTCGTCCTTTTCGACACGCGGCGTCGCCTGAAGGCAGCATTGAGCGCGTACTCCGTGTATCGGGCCCGGGGCCCCATCAAGCACCGCTTCGAAGCGTCCACGTGGAACCAGAACATGGGGATTCTGGCCGGGTTCTACAAGTGGGCGAAGGACGAGGAGTACGCGGACTCCGAGCCGTTCACATACCGGCAGGCGGTCTGGGCTTTCAAGGGGCAAGTCCGTCGCGGGCGGGTCAACCAGTCACGGCGGCGCCAGGCACAGCCTCATGTGACGATCAAGTATCTCGACGACGACTTCACGGACATCTTCCTCAAGGCGTTGGCGGGGTTGGATCCTGACGGGGAGCGGGATCCGAGGTACCGGGGGCGGGAGTTGGCCCGGAATTCAGCGGTCGGCCGGTTGATCGTCTCCAGCGGTCTGCGAAGCCAGGAGTACACGTACCTGCTGGCCTGCGAAGTGCCACTGCTCCCCTCGCGACGGACTGCGGTGCCTGTGTCGTTCCCGGTCCCGTCCGGTATCACCAAGGGAAGCAAGTACCGCGAGTCGTGGATCGATTACGACTCGCTGGCTGAATTGCACTCCTACATCGCCCTCGACCGGGCAGCGGTGACGTTCGGATCGTCGTGGCGTCCGTCGGCCCGCTGGGGAGAGCCGCTGTTCGTGACGGACGCCGACGAGCGCGGCGGACGCGTTAACGGGGTCCGTGTGCGGTGGAGCTCACTCGGCCCTGACGAGCGGCGGCGTCTGGTCGCCCCGGAGGGTGGTTCGATGCTGCTGTCGGTGTGGGGCCAGGGACGCCCGTTCACCGGATGGTCCACGGTCTTCGCCAGGACCTCCGACCGCATCCGCGAGCGATACGAGCCGCGCTTCCCGCATGTCAACCCGCACCGGTTGCGTCACTCCATGGCGATGGCGACCATGGCGCGACTGATGCGCGGCTGGTACGAGCAGGCCGCTCGGCAGGTCCGCGACACCGATGACGATGCCGCCCTGGCGCACTACCTGCGGACGCAGGAGCCGCTGCTGATTCTGCGCGATCTGCTCGGACATACCAGCTCGCTGACCACGGAATCGTACCTGCACCGCCTGGACGTACTGCGCCTGTTCACTTCCCTGTACCGGCGGGTCGGCAAGGAGTACGGGCTGCTGGACGAGGACGTCGAGCTGGAGCTCGAAACCGAGTTCGCCGACGAGCCGGCGGTGCTCTGATGCCGGCCACCGTCACTCTAGACCCGCTGGGTGTGCACTGCATCTTCAGCGACGGGTCGGAGTATCGCCGTCGCCTGCGCGTGCTGCGGCCAGTGGAGCTCCCGGAGCTGGCGCGCACCCTGCTGGAGGGTGCTACGGATCTTGTACATCCGCACGGGCAGGTCGACAGCGCGGGCGGCTTCGACCTGTACCTCACGGCCGTCCGCGGCTTCACCGACTGGCTGGTCGAGTTCGGGTTCTCCGGCGGGGCCTGCGACCTGACGCGCGCGCTCCTCGCCCGGTACTGGCGGCAGGGGGTGCGGTCCTCCCAGGAGAGCGCGCTGCGGGCGATGTTGCGCTGCGCGGATGACCAGGATCAGATTCTGGCGCCGGATGTGCGCGCGTTCGTCGATGGCCGACTGTTCAACACGGGCGAGCGGTACGGCTCGCACCAGCCGTACAGCGAGGCCGAATGGGCTCGGCTCATCCGTACCTGCCGGGCCGAGGTCGATGGCGCCTATCGCGCGTTCTGCGCGGCCCGTGAGCAGGCGTTGTCGGCTGACGGGCCGAGGGCTTCGCTCCGTGAGCGCACTGCCCATCACTGGCTGGTGCTTCGCAACGGGCCCGGCCCGCTTGTCAAGGAGATAGAAGATCGCGGCTCGTTCCCCTTCCGGCAGAGATACGGCGCCGGACTTCGCGCGGTGCTGGATCCGCTGATCCCGCCCCTAGACGTGGTCATCGCCTATCAGCTGCTGTTCGGCGCCTACACCGGCATCGTGCCGGACGGGATCGCGGACCTGGGACTCGACGACATCGAGTGGGCGGGTGACGAGAAGATCCTCCTCAGCTACGTCAAGGGCCGCACGGCGGCGGAGAGCCTTGCTCTGTCACGTCAGGCCACTCGCCTGCTGGAACAGTGGCTCGATCACTCCGCGGTGGCTCGCCGATTCGCGCCCGAGGGGTTGCGCCCCGAGCTCTGGGTGCGTTTCACGCCGAGCGGCACGTGGGCGGGAGAGCGATGGCTGGCCAAGCCGGCCACTCGCCTGTCCGTGGTCCGCTGGGTTGAGCGCCGCCAAGCCGTCGATGAGGACGGGCAACCCACGCAGATGACTGGTGACGACGGTCTCCCCCTGGCCCTTCACCGGCACCGCATCCGCACGACCCACGACGCGCTGAAAGACCGATCACACTGGCGCGGCAGCCGCCGGACCACGCTCGATCCGAATCGGTCCCCCGGCATCGAAGGGGACCGCTACCTGACGAACACGACGCCGGCTCAGCGCGAGGCGGCGGAAGACATCATCGCCCAGGCACAGGAGGACCTGGTGCGCCGGGCGCTGCCGCCTTTGGTGCTGGCCACCGCCGATATGGCCGACCTGGTGGAGAACTATCCCGAGCACATGAAGCGGCTCGGCCTGGACGACAACGCCTTGGCGCAGCTGCTGTCCGGGGAACGCGACGTGTTCACTGCGGCGTGTGGGGATCAGCTGTCGGGACTCCACGGGCCGAAGGGCAAGCCCTGTCCGGCACGCCCGTGGGTGTGCCTGCTGTGCCCGCTGGCTTTGTTCGCGCCCCGTCATCTGCCGAACCTGCTGCGGCTACGGGCGTTCTTCTCCCGCCAGTGGCAGCAGATGACTACCGCCGAGTTCATCCCCGTCTTCGGCCCGTACGCCCACCGTCTCGACGAGATCCTGACCCCCGGCCGGTACTTCTCCGAGCACGCGCTCCGGGCAGCTGCTGTCGAGGTCACCGACTCCGATGCCGAGCTTCCCCTGCGACCTGAGGAGCACACCGTATGACCACCTTGCACCGGCCCACGGGCCTCGCGGCTGCCTTTTCGCGTTCCGTCTTTCGAGGTGAAGACGTGTGCGCTGCGGCCGGTCTGCCGGTCAACGGCGCGGGCCCGCATCCGCACTTCGACGACAACATCTGGGACTTCACCGGTGTCATCGGGCTGCCGCGGTACCTTGCGCGGTACGCGCGGATCTTGTCCTTCACCGAGATCCTCAATCCCCAGTGGAGGGAACTCGCGAAGGAGTTCATCTTCGCCCGGATCGCACCGGACCACCGCGCTGTGCGGGAACTTGCCCACGCCTACCGAACGCCCGTGCAGGTAGCCACGGTGCACGGGCGGCTGACCGTGCTGACCGGCTGGCTCAACTGGCTCACCGAACAGGGAGTGGAAAATCTCGGGGAGGTCACCCAGCAGCACTGTGCTGCCTACCTGGAACTTCGCAAGAAGGTACGGAACAAGGACGGCGTCGTGATCCGCGACAGCAGCCCCGGCTACCGCATGGACGTCGTGGCGGTCATCCAGGAGCTGGGCTACTACAAGGAATTGTTCTCAGCCGACGGCTATGTGTCGGCCTTCCGTCCGTGGGGGCGACGTACGGCGTACTCGGTTGCCGGGATGGTCCGTCGGACAGGCAACACGACACCGCCGCTGAGCAACGACGTCTTCCAACCGCTCGTCGCGGCGGCCCTGTACGTGGTGGAAGTGCTGGCGCCGCACGTCATGGAGCTGCAACAGCAACTGCAGGAGATGGTGCCGAACCGGCCGGGCCGCAACAACCGCGAGCGTCCGGACTGGAGGGTCGAGGTCCCGCAGGCCATCGACCGCCACATCCAGGAGGGCGACCCGTTCGATGTCGCCCTCGATCACGTCGTAGCCGAGCGGCTGGCGGACGGCTGGGATCCGGACGATCCGCTGCTACAGGTGAACCTGATCTCCCTCGCCCACGAGACCGGACGGCACGCCTTCCACTACACGTGGCTGCCCACCCTGCGAGGCCACCTGGAGAAGGCCGTCAGGGAAGTCGGCCTGTCCAAACGCTGGGGCCGGACAGCCGCCCTGGTCGAACGCGCGGACGGACGGGGCAGTGTCCCCTGGACTTTGCCGATGAACACCACCGAGGCCCGACTGCAGCTCTCCCGGGCCCGCACCGCCTGCCTCATCGCGCTCGCCGCACTGACCGGAATGCGCAAGAGCGAACTGGCCGAGCTGACCCACGACTGCCGCCTGCCTCCCGAACAGCTCGGCGAGGGCCGCCTCCGCTACCGCCTGAAAGGCAAGGTCATCAAGGGCCGGAAGCTGGGTGGTGAACACGATCAGTGGGTGACCATCAAGCAGGCGTACGACACCGCCGGCGTAGCCGCCTCGCTCGCTGACCCGGTGAAGAACGACGGCCACCTCTTCAAGTCGCTCTCCTTCTTCACCCCGTACGAATGGTTCCTGATCTGGGTCAATGGCCCAGACGGCCGTCGCCTTGGGCTGGCTCCGATTCCCGAGGTGCCGGTCAGTCTGCGAATGCTACGCAGAACCCTCGCGGTGGAAATGGCGCACCGGCCCGGTGGTCTGCTGGCCGCCAAGATCCATCTCAAGCACATCTCGGTGGTCACGACCGAGGGCTACGCGGATCGCCCCGGTGGGGCCCAGTCGGTGCTGATGGCCGAGTTCGGCCAAGAGGAGCGCGAGCATAAGATGCGCGTCGCCCTCGACGCATTCCACGACTACCAGAATGGTATCCGGCCCTCGGGGCCTGGTGCCGGAGATCTCCTGGACTTCTTCGCGTTCGTCGACGAACAGCTGGATTTCTCTGGGGCGCCGAACTTCAAGCGCAGCGACCAGGAGGTGACGAATCTCCTCGCCAAGCGGGCCAAGTCCCTGCATCTGGGGCCGGCGAACTACTGCTGGTTCCTCGATCCGTCCAAGGCGCTGTGCCTCAAGCTCGCAGGGGCCCACGCCCGCGGGGCGACAGAGCCTTTGATCGGCATGTGCGATTCCGCGCGGTGCCCCCAGGCCACCCACCATGCCGGGCACCGCCCGGTATGGGCGGCCAGCGCCGAAAGTAAGAAGGTCTTCATCGCCACCATCGGACGCGCACAGCGGACGGAGAAGACGCGCCTGAGTGCGGAACTCGCCCGCGATGAACGGGTGCTGGCCGAGATCGACGCCCACTGCGGAACAGGGGCATGACGTGGCACGCATCAGCGACGAGACCCGGCGGAACAACGAGACGGCCATTCGGCACGTCATGGAACGACTCCTTGCCGGTGACGTCCCCTCGGGCGGCAAATGCGACATCAAGACCCTCGCGACCCAGGCCAGGGTCGCCCGCACCGGCTTCTATCCCAAGAGGAACCGCGACGGCTCACCGCGGCCCGGTCCGTACCAGCACTTGGCCGAGGAGTTCGAGCGCCGCCTGGCCGCACTGCGCGAGGCCGGCGCCACGACCGACCCACGAGCCGCCCAGGTCGAACGCCTCAAGAGTCAGGTAGCCGGGTTGAAGGACCGGCTCGCCGAGCGGCAGGAGCAACTCGCCGAGCTCGGTGAGTTCAAGCAGCGAGCACTGTCCCAAATCGCCGCGCAGCAGATGGAGATTCAACGGCTTCGGGCGGCCCTGGCCGCACCGTCGAATCTCCGGGCACTTCCCCGGGCTCAAAGAGGATCTGCCCCCTTCGGGTCATGTAGCTGAACTCCCGGCCATATGCGCGGATCCCGGTCATTGCGATGGGCCATGTGCCCCGGTGTGCCGGGGCTGCGGTCAGGGCAGGACACCGCTCTCAGTCAGGACTCGGTGCAGGTCCGCAGTGTCCGGTGCCCCCTCGGTCGTGCCGTCGGCATGGCGGTAGAGCCGGCAGGACAGGCCCGGTTGGAGGCCCTCCTCTGCGAACGGGTCGGCTCCGTCCAGCAGGAGGGTGGGCGAGCCCGACATCCCCAGCCTGACAGCTTCGTCCGCGTCATGGACCTCGATCCATTCCACTGGCACGGCCCGGCCCTGGAGAGCTTCGGTGAGGCGCTCGCGGATGAGCGGGGCGTTCGGGCAGTCGGGCACGGTCAGCACCGTGAAGCGCGCCGGCTCAGTCTCGGAGTGGTTCATGGCGGACCCCTTCCTGGCGTGGTTCTTCCTGCTCTGTGTGTGGACGGTAGACCTTCCAGTGCGCTGGAAGGTCAAGGGCTAGCCTGGAGGAATGCGCATCGGTGACCTCGCCGCCGTCAGCGGGGTGACGGCGAAGACCCTCCGGTTCTACGAGCAGGCCGGGCTGCTGCCTGCCCCGCCCCGTACCGCGGGCGGCTATCGCGACTATCCGCAGCAGACGGTGCGGCGGCTGGCGTTCATCCGTGACGCCCAGGGCGCGGGGCTGAGCCTGGCCGAGATCCGCTCCGTGCTCGCTCTGCGTGATGCCGGCGCCTCTCCCTGCGCGCATGTCACGGCGCTCGTCGAGGCGCATCTTCAGGACATCGACCGGCGCCTGGCCGAGCTGCGCGCCACCAGGGCGGTGCTGCGGGGGCTTGCGGAGCGGGCCGCCGCGACCGATCCGGCCGACTGCACCGACGTCGAGGTGTGCCGCATCCTCACCAGGGCGGGCAGCGCGGTTGGTGAGCGTCCTCACTGAACCGTCCGGCAGGGCCCGCCTAGCGTGAGGGCTCCCGGGACATACCGGTCCCCTTTCAGGTAGAGGAGCAAGGCCATGCTGCGTGCGGTGTGGAACGGAACAGTGATCGCGGAGGCTCCGCGCACGGTGATCGTCGAGGGCAACCACTACTTCCCGCCCGAGTCGCTGCACAGGCAGTACCTCACGCCGAGCAGGACCAGGTCGCTCTGCTTCTGGAAGGGAGTAGCCCGCTACTACAGCCTCGAGGTCGACGGGCTGACGAATCCGGATGCCGCCTGGTACTACCCCAAGCCCAGCCCCCTGGCCCGGAAGATCAAGGACCATGTGGCGTTCTGGCAGGGCGTACGGGTGGAAGGCACGTCAGAGACGTCGGCAGAAGGCGAGCAGTGACCGAGGCGGGTCAGCGGCGGGTCAGGTGCCGGAGGGCGACGACGGCCTGAAGGGCGGCGGCCGGGCGCAGCAGGACGGGTCGGGGCCGCTCGGGCATGGCGCCGCGGCGCAGGGCGAGGCCGGTGACGGTGACGACGGGCAGTGCCCAGGCGGCAATGGCCGCCCCCCGTACGGCGGGGTTGGGTTCGTGGCGCAGGGTGAGCCACGTCCAGAAGGCGGCGTCGGCGAAGGTGTCGGCGTAGTCGCCGAAGGGGGAGGTCGTGTCCTGATGGCGGGCGAGGCGCCCGTCGGCGAGATCAAGGCCGACCGCCAGGACGCCGGAGGCGCGGCCGGTTCCGCCGGGCAGGGCGGGGAGGTTGGCGCGCAGCAGCGTCAGGATGTCTGCGGCGGTCAGGCGGGTGCGATGCTCCAGCAGCCCCAGGTGCGAGGCGGCGAGGACCCAGCTGGCGGCCACCCAGCGCCGCCCTGGCCGCCTGCCCCGCGCCAGCCGGTATAGGACGCCGTGCAGGGCGGTGAGCTCGGCCAACGCTCGGGGGCGGCGAGCGGCCTGGAGCAGCGACCGGTGTGCGGCCTGGCCGAGGAAGCTCACGACGGCGGCCGGAGAAAGGTTGTCTGCGCGCAGACCGGCCAGCAGCGCGTTCGTCGCGGCACGACTGCTGCCGGCCATCTCGGAAACAGGCTCCACGTTCCTTGGTCCTCCACCACGACGGCTATGGCGCTCAGGGTAGGGGCCGACGCGCCGGGAGGAAGGTGAGCTCGCTTACTGATCGGCGTACATGCCCGGCCTAGCGTCGTAGGTGAGACGGGGACAGAGGCGTGGAGAGGTCGGGCAATGGCGTGGATCGGTGCTCTGGGAGCGGTGACCGTAGCGGGCGTAGGCGCGGCGGCCGGGTATCTGGGGCTGGTTACCGGGGCAATGCCGCTGGATGTGGGAGTCGGGCGGCGCACACGGCCGCTGGGGCCGCAAGCCGTCGACATCGCGGCGCCGCGTGAGGTGGTGTTCGACGTCATCGCCCAGCCGTATCTGGGCAGGGCCACCCGAGCGATGCGCGAGAAGGTCACGGTGCTGGAACAGGGCAGCAACATGGTGCTCGCCGCCCATCGCACCCCGGTCGCGGGCGGGCGGCTGACGGCGACGACGGTGGAGACGGTGCGGTTCACCCGCCCAGAAAGGGTCGACTTCCGCCTGGTGCGCGGGCCCGTCCCGGCGGTCACCGAATCCTTCGCCCTCACCGAGCACGAGTCCGGTACGCGGCTGGTCTACGAGGGCGAGCTCGCCACGGATCTGTGGCGGGCCGGACAGTGGTGGGGCGGCCTGGTCGCCCCCCGGTGGGAAGCGACCGTCGCGGCCTCCCTGGGCGCGGTCCGGCAAGAGGCAGAGCGGCGATGAGACATGGTGGCGCGGCCGAGCGGGCTGGCCCGGCGGGCCGGGACGCAGCATGATGAGCCCGGCGCCGGGCGGCGCGCCAGCGCCTGAGGGGCTGGCCGCCTCCCGCGGTGCCCGGGGTCAGGTGCCGGTGCGTGTGTCGAGTAGGAACCATGCAGAGAGTGCAGTTTGCTGTCACATGATTTGACACCCGAATCCCGTCCAGCGCTGTCCGCCGATAGCGCCGGTGATCGTCTGGACTCCGACCGTTGTCGGTCGAATGACAAGCGGGGGCGGAATCGGTCGATTAAGCCCCCTTGCTCCGATCCAATGACCCGAGCCGGGTATAGCGGGGCAAATTGGCACGCCGGTCCAATCGGGCCGCTGCAGATTTGCGCCTCCCCATTTCGCCTACTTAGAGCTCGTAACACGATCTTGCTGAGATGCCCTGGTCGGGCGTGACTGGTCTGGCGATTCGAGCGTTCGTTGTGAGCACTCGGCCGTGGATCGTGGATGACGACTTGTGGGGGCTGATCGAACCGTTGCTGCCGCCCTGGCCCGAGCGGTCGCCGGGGCCACGGCCAGTGGCAGACAGACTCTGTCTCCAGGGCATCCTCTACGTCCTCTACAACGACATAGCCTGGCAACTCCTGCCGCTGGAGCTGGGGTTCGGCTCGGACAGACCTGCTGGCGCCGCCTGGAGCGGTGGCAGCAGGCCGGCGTCTTCGACCAGCTGCACCGCATCCTGCTTGCCGAACTGAACGCGGCCGGCGAACTCGACTGGTCACGGGCCTGCGTGGACGGCTCACACATCCGCGCGAAAAAGGGGGGCCGACACCGGTCCGTCGCCGGTCGACCGGCGCAAGACGGGCAGCAAACACCACCTGATCTGCGACGGACGCGGCACTCCGCTCAAGGTCATCACCACCGCGGCCAACGTCAACGACGTCACCCAGACCCTCGCCCTGGTCGACGGCATCCCGCCGGCGGCGGGCCGCCCCGGCCATCCTCGCAGGCGTCCGAGCACTTCATGCAGGGTGCGCTCGAAGTCGTGCGGAGTCTGCCGGAACACCCTGCCTGGGCTCGGCTCCCGGGTCCGGTTGGGCCGCAGGCACGACGCTCCGGTCGGCCCGCAGCATCTCGAGCTCTGCCAACTTCCCGCCGACCAACTGCTCCAGGACGTTAGGCGCGGCAATGCCGACCGCCATCACGCCCACCGGACCACCTGCCTGCCCAGAGGCTCCGAACGCAGCGGCCGTGCCCACGCCCAAGGCGGTCCTCAGTACGAGGGCAACCAAGTAAGGCTTGAGCGGCAGCTCGCCCTGAACCTTCCAAGGAAGGTTCTTCACCCGGCCGATAGCGCTGTGCAGTTGATGGGCCTCGATAGCACTAGAGATCTTCAAGGGTGCGGGTTACAACAGTGCGCAGGTGCCGGCCCGCAAGGCCGCTGAGCGCGACTGGCCCGGATTTGCCGCCCTGGCCCCAGTGCCCCTGCCGGGCGGGACCGGTGATGCTGACGGACCAACCGCCGTAGGCTGTCTTGGCCGTGCCGTGCAGCTATCTGTGTCTGGCAGATGGTCAGGTCTGATCGAAGTCGATGACGGCGGTGTCGTTCAGGGGGCGGGTGCGGCAGGCCAGGACGTATCCGGCGTCGATGTCGGGCTGGGCGAGGTCGCATGCGTCGAGTCGTACGGGGCCGCTGGTGGACTTGGCGCGGCAGGTGCCGCAGATGCCCTCCTTGCAGGAGTACGGGAGGTCGAGGCCGGCGCGCAGTCCGGCGTCGAGGACGGATTCGCCGGGGCGGACGGTGACCGTGGTCTTCGTGCCCTGGTCGACGACGGTCACATCGTGCGGGGCGGTTTCTGCCGGCTCCGGCTCGGCCGAGGTCGCGGTGGACGCGCCGCCGGTGAAGCGTTCGGTGTGGATGCGGTCGGCGGCGAGGCCCAGGCCCACCAGCGCGTCTCGTACGCCTTGGGTCATGTCGGCGGGCCCGCACAGGAACGCGTCGTCGGCTGTGGCGATGTCGGGGGCGTGGCGGGTGACCAGGGCGTGGAAGCGTTCACGGGTCAGGCGGCCGTATCGCTCGGGGGTGCCGTCGTCGTGGCGGCTGTAGACGTGGATCACGTGCAGCCGGTCGCCGTGCCGGGCGGCCAGCTCCTCCAGGTCCCGGGCGAGCATCACGGAGTCGGGGTCCTTGTTGCCGTAGACCACCGTGCAGCGGCTGTGCGGTTCCAGGAGCAGGACGCTTTTGACGATCGCCGCGATGGGGGTGATGCCGCTGCCGGCGGCGACGCCGAGCAGGTGGCGGGAGTTGAGGGGGTTGGTCTCGGTGGTGAAGCGTCCGGCCGGGGCGGAGACCTCGAGGATGTCGGCCGCGCGCAGTTCGGTGGTGAGCCAGGTGGAGACCTTGCCGTCGGGCACGCGCTTGACGGCGATGCGCAGTTCGCCGTCACCGGCGCCGCTGCACAGGGAGTACGTACGGCGCTGTTCTGCGCCGTCGAGCGGGATCTTGAGAGTGAGGTGCTGGCCGGGGGTGAACCGGTAGGCGGGTATGAGGTCGGCTGGAACGTCGAAGGCGACGGAGACTGCGTCCTTGGTCTCGGGCCTGACCTCGCGGACGGTGAGCTGGTTGAAGCCACGGCCGGGGCGCGGTGTCGTCACCGGGGGCGTGCGCTTGGTCATCCTGCGCCCGGCCGCGATCCGATAGGTCACCAGGAACACGAAAGCGGCGGCGATCACGGCCGCGCTCCAGCGCACCAGCGGCCCGCCGGCGTCCGTACCCGCGGTGAGCGTGTGCACCGTGCCCAGGACGAACACGGCGAAGGCCGTACGGTGCACCCAGCGCCACAGGGCCTCGGGGATGCGGGACTTGAGCAGTGAGGTGATCTGGATCGCGGCGAGCAGGTAGAGCGCCACCACGCCCCAGGCGACGGCGCCGGGCCGGTACGAGGCGGCCATCGGCACCAGGACGTCCGCCCAGCCGAAGTGCACCCACTCGTCCATGACGAGGCCGGCCACGTGCAGGCCGGTGAAGACGATGGTGAGGCCGCCGAGGAGCCGGTGCAGGTCGAGGAGCCAGGAGGGTGCGGTGCGGCCGCCGAGGACGCGTGTGGACAGGAGGAGCCCCCACAGCACGGTCAGCGAGACCAGCCACCAGGCGGTCAGCCCGCCGGCGCGGGCGAGGTGCCACCAGAGCTTGGGGTCCATGTTTCGTACCTCTCCAGGCCGCCGCAGCGCAGCAGCGTCGTGTCGTGCAGGGCGAGCAGGCCCGCCGCGCCCTGGGCGGCGAGCAGCTCCGTACCGGGGCCGGGGCCGGCGATGAGCGCGGCTTTGGCCAGGATCTCCGCCCAGTGGGCCTGCTGGGCGACCACGGTGACGGCGGCGATGTCCCCGGCCGCGGGGGCTGCGGTGCGCGGGTTGATCAGATGGTGGGCCTCCTGCCCGCCGCGGCGCCATCTGCGGCGCAGCCGGCTGGAGGTGGCGACCGCGCCCTCGGCGACGGCGAGGGAGACGAGGTCCTCGCCGCCTTGCCAGGGGTCGGCGACGGAGACGATCCACCCGGCCTCGGTGGGCGGCACGCCGCTGACGCGGACGTCGCCGCCCAGGTTGACCAGCGCGCCCGCGACCCCGGCCGTGCGCAGTTCGTAGGCGACGAGATCGGCGGCGTACCCCTTGCCGATACCCCCCAGGTCCAGCCGCGTTCCTTCCGGTACGAGGACCGAGTCGCCGTCGGCCACGATGCCGGGGCAGCCGGGCACGGGGCCCGCGCTTGCGGCGGGATCGTGGCTGTCGGCCACTTTCGTGAACGTACGGTCGTATCCGGCTGCTTCCAGCGCGGTCAGCACGGTGGGGTCGAACAGCCCGCCGGTCAGCTCCCACGCCTCGACCGCCCGGCGTACCACCTCCACGGTCTCGGGGGCGACCGAAACAGCCTGCCCGGCACCGGAGTTGATGCGGCTCAGATCGCTGTCGGGACGGAACCTGGACCAGAGCCGCTCCAGTGCGGCGATCCGCTCCTTGGCCCGCTCCAGCAGTTCCGGCGCTCCGCCCACGACCATGACATGGGCGTCGCTGCCCATGGCCGGGAAGCGGATCTCCTCAGCTGGCACGGGAATTGGTAGCCGGGGCGGGAGCGGCAGGTGCGGGTGCCGGGGCGGCGGCGCGTGCCGGTGCGGGGCGTGCGGCGGCTGCGGGCGCCTGCGGGGCCGCGGCCCGGCCGCCCGTCGGGGTGGTGCCGGTGTGCCGACGCACCACGGTGACGATCTTCACCGTACGGGAAGGCTGGGCGGCGGACTGGGCCTGCTGCCGGGCGGCAACCTGCTGCCGGTCTTGCCTGGCGCGCTCGGCGTCCGCCGCGTGCTGCGCGTTTGCGAAGGCGGCCATCAGCAGCAGGGTCGCGGCGACGCTGCCGCCCGTGACGGCGATGCGCGCGGCCGAGGGTCCGGCGCCGCGCTCAGTCATCGCCCTCCTCCTCGTCGTCCTCGTGTTCGCTGTCGCCGTGGTGCTCTTCGTCGTCTTCGTGCTCGCCGTCGGCGTGCTCGCTGTCCTCGTCGTCCTCCTCGCCGACGCCGCTGGCCTGCGATGTGGTGGAGGGGGAGGAGACGGGCTCGCTCGCGCTGGAGCGGGTGGAAGTGGCGGGTTCCTCCGCCGTGGCCCCGCTCGCCTCACTGCGCGTCGCGGCCGCCCTGCCTTCGGACGCCGTACGAGCCGCAGGCACCGCAGCGGCGGGCGCCTGGGCGGCGACCGGAGCCTGTGGGACAGGCGGAGCCTTGTCGGCGGGAACGTCGACGTACCGCGTTTCCTCGACCGTCGGCACCGGGCCCGGCGTCGTGGCCGAGGAAGCGGCGGCGGGTTGCGCCCGACTGGGGGCAGCATCGGACTGTCCGAACAGCGCGGCCCCAGCGATCACGCCCGACGCGCCCACGGCCACCACCGCCCCGGCCAGGGCGAGAGAACGGCGATGATCCACTACAACCTCCACTTAGGTAAGCCAAGCCTAATCAGCAGCGGGAGCATAGCTACTGCACAGGAAGGCTGACAAGTACAGACCAAAATCGGTCGAAACTGCCGACTTCGGATCGGCGAGGAAAGCCGCCACGGCCACACTCAGGCCCGCACCGGCTGAGGGCCGCTGCGGACCGAGAATCGCGATCTGGCTTCGTCATGGCAGCTGCAGGTCGAGTCGGGACTTAGAGCTCGTAACACGATCATGAGCGTGCCTTGTTGAGGCGTCGCCAGCAGATGAGGCTGCAGGCCAGGGAGACGAAAGCGTCGTGGAGTTCGGCGGCGTTCCCAGCGGACGGCGAGTCGCTTGAAGTGGTGGAGCAGGGCGAAGGTCTGGCGCTCTGCACGGCGAGGGCCAGGCCGTAGAGGACTTCACCACCCGCCGGCCCGGCGGAGGTGGCCCCGACCAGGACGCTGCGGTCGA
>JABFVM010000303.1 GCA_013362785.1 Streptomyces sp.
GGTGGGCGATACTGGGTTCGAACCAGTGACCTCTTCGGTGTGAACGAAGCGCTCTCCCACTGAGCTAATCGCCCGGGAACGCACCGAACAATACAGGTCCCCGCGCGTTTCCTTCAAACCGCTTGCCGACCACCGGCCGCGCGGGCCAGATGGGCCACCAGCCCACGCCGCCCCGAACGCATCATCAGCCAGTGGTTGGCGCGGAAGACCGGCCGCCCCGGCACCGCGAGACGCCGCAGCAACGGCTTGTTCACATCGACCACCTGGTCGTAGCGGGCGAGACTGCCGCCGCCGTGCCCGGTGACCGTCCAGCGCGCCCACCCGTCGATGTCCCCGGACATGGCGATCTCCAGCACTCCGGCCTCCCGGTCCCGCCGCACCTCACGTGCGGTGAAGACCAGGTCGTACGGCAGGACGGAGCGGATCCTGATCACGCCGGTGGTGTCGCTGAGCTTGGTCACCTCGCGCACCTGGGGCCACCAGCGGGGGTAGTCCTCGGGCTGTTGCAGCACGTCGTAGACGGTGGTCGGCGCTGCGGGCAGCGCCCACAGGCTGCGGAAGCGGTAGTGGCTCCAGTCCATGGGCCGAGTCTGCCCCGGGGCAGCGGGTTTCCCCCGCATCTGAGTACGTTCTGAGTACGTGCACTCATGCCGTACGACGTGACACGGACCACACTCCAGGCATGACGCACTTTCCGCCGCCGGCCGAGGAGTTGCGGCTCCTCGACCTGGAGCTGCGCCAACTGGACGCCCGCCGGGCCCAGTTGCTGCACCGCCGAGCCTGGCTGGTCACCGCGCTGCAAGCAGCGTCGGCCCCGGCCCCCTTCGCACCGCCGCACCCTCAGACCTCGCCGGGCTCCGAGACCTCGGCGCCCCGGGTCCAGAACGTTCTGCTGGTGCTCGGCGGTGTCCTGCTGACCATCGCCGCGATGGCGTTCACGCTGGTCAGCTGGGGTCACATGGGCATCGCCGGGCGGGCTCTGGTGCTCGGCGGGCTCACGGTGGCGGTGCTGGCCGCGCCGGTGGCGCTGCTGAAGCGCGGGCTGCGGTCGACGGCCGAGTCGGTGGCGGGCCTCGGTCTGGCGCTGACCGTGCTCGACGCGTACGCGCTGCACGAGGTCCGGTTGGCCGACGTCGACGCCACGGGCTACATCGCGGCCGCCTCGGCTGTGCTGGCTGCCCTGTGGGCGGCGTACGGGCTGCTGCCGCGCGTCTCCGAGCTGCGTCTCCCCCTGCCCGCCGCGCTGGTCGCCGCCCAACTCCCGCTTGTCCTCTGGGCGGTGGCGGCCGACGCGGGCCTGTTCGGGATCACGGCCGCCCTGCTCGCGACGGCCGGTTTCGACACAGGTGTGGCGCTCCGGGTGCCCGTCAGGACCGTACGGATCACCGCCATGATCGGTGCGTACGGCATGGGCGCCTGGGGTGTGTGGGCCGCCGGCTGGCTGTCCTGGACGGCCACCGGCCCGAGCGCCGCCGCCCGTGCGGCGGCGCTCCTCCTCTTCGCCGCGGCCATCGCGGTGACGGCGGCCTGGCAGCAGGTCGCCGAGAAGCAGGCGGGCGGCCTCGCCGTCGGCGCCGGTCTCCTCACGGTCGCCGCGTTCGGCGGCACGGCCCGCTCCGCGCTGCCGGACGCGTGGACGGTTCCGGCGTATCTGGTGTGCGGGATCGCCCTGCTGGCGGCGGTACGGGTGGACCGGCTGCCGCAGCCGGTGCGGAGCGGACTCGTCCGGGCCTCCGCCGCCGTACAGGGGCTTGCCCTGCTGTGGACGTTGCCCCTGGTGGGGATCGCGCTGCTGGGTCCGGTCGCTTGGGTGGAGCGGGTGTGGTCCGGGGTACCGGGTGATGTGCGTCAGGCGGTGACGGCCGACGTGCCGTGGCCGGCGGACGCGGGAACGGTGCCCGTCGTCCTGGCGGTCGTCGCCGTCGTACTGCTCCTCGCGGCACGTGACACGGTCCGGCGGCCCCGGGCCCTGACGGGTGTGCTGGTGCTGGCCTGGGCGACGGCACTGGTTCTCCCGGCGGTGCTCGAAGTCCCGTACGCCGTGGGCCTGGTGGCACTCGCGACCACGACGGCCGGCGCTCTGGCTACGGCTGCCTGGATACGGCCGGCCGAGCACCCGGCCCCGGAGGAGCCCTCAGCGGCAGCGGCCTCGCCAGAGGCAGTGGCCTCACCGCAGGAAGCTGCCTCACCGCAGGCACCGCCCCCCGTCGACTTCCCCACCACCCGCCTGACCGCCACGATCCTGGCCCTCCTCACCTCCCTCCCCCTCGCCTTCCTCTCCCTGACCGCCGAGCCCGCTACCCTCACCGTGCTTGCCACCCTGACGGCGCTCTTCGCGGCGGCCTCCTGGAAGCCGCACCTGGCCCCGGTCACGGCCCCGACCTCGCTCGCGTACGCCGCCGCGCTGGCCTGCGCGACAGGTGCCGCGGCCGGCTGGGGACCGCAGTACACCGCCCTGCTGGTCCTGGCGGTCCCGGTGGCCGCCGCCCTGCTCGCGGCACGGCTCGGTGACACGCGGGCCACGATCCCGGTAGAGGTGGCGGGCGCGCTCCCCGCACTACTGGCCGTCGGACTGACGGCGGCCTCGGCCGACCTGCCGATGGTCGCCCTGGTCCTGGCGCTGTGCGGCGTGATCACCGCCGGGGTGGCGATCCGCCCCGACCGCCGCCCCGTCGCCTACGCCTCCGCCGCGCTGTTCGTGCTGGCCACCTGGGTACGCCTGGCGGCCTGGGACATCGGAACGCCCGAGGCGTACACGGTGCCGGTCACCGTCCCGGCCCTGCTGGTCGGCGCCCTGAGCAGGCGCCGCGTCCCGGAGACCTCGTCCTGGACGGCGTACGGCCCCGGCCTGGCCGCCACCCTCGTCCCCAGCCTCCTCGCGGCCTGGAACGACCCGCACTGGACCCGCCCCCTCCTGCTGGGCATGGCCGCCCTGGCCATCACCCTGCTGGGCGCCGGCCACCACCTCAAGGCCCCCCTCCTGCTCGGCGGCACGGTCCTGACCCTGGACGCCCTGCACGAACTGGCCCCATACATCGCCCAGGTGACGGACGCACTCCCCCGCTGGGTCCCCCCGGCCCTGGCCGGCCTCCTGCTGCTCGCTCTCGGAGCAACGTACGAGCAGCGCCTCAGGGATGCCCGAAGGATGCGGAACTTCTTGGGCAACATGCACTGACTCGCCGCAAAGGGGCGCGGGGAACTGCGCGACCAGCCACAACCGGCCCGCAGTTCCCCACAATCCGTCACAACCCGTTACGGCATTCGATCCCCCAGCAGCGCCAGATTCTCGATAGCCGCCAGCCCATACAGCGCCGTGTCATTGGTGGACACCCAACTCGCCTCGCTCCCCGCCACAAGCGCCACCGGCCCACTGAGCTTCTCGGTAGCCCAGGGCGCCGACTCCTTGTACCCGTCGGAGTTGTAGAACTTCTCCCACGCACGCTTGGCCAACTTCTCGTCCCCCGTCTTCACAGCGGCATAAGCGTCAAGCCGCGAATGCCCCTGGAAGAGCAGCAGCGAACCGAAGTTGGCCCCGTACCGTGCCGCCTGCTCCGCCTTCGTCGCGTTGAAGTAACGGCAGTAGTCGAAGTACGCCTCATTGAACTTGGGCATGTCGACAAGGTCGATCAGCTCGGCGCACAGCTCGTTGAGACCGAACACGGCGGACAGGTGCGAGACCCCGACGACCGCCTTGTCGGCGATGGCGAACTTGCCCGTGTCGAGGTCGTAGAGCCCGTTCCCCTGCACGAATCCATTGGGCTGGGCGGCGATCGTCTCCATCGTGGACAGCACACGCGCGCGTGCCTTCTCCCACTTCGGCCCCTTGCGCTCCCACTCCGTCAGCCAGGCAGACACCAGCCCGCTCCAGTCCGTGCCGAAGCCGATCGACAGCGCGTGCCGGTCGGGCGTGTACGGCTCGGTGCGGATCTTGCGGATCGGGTCGAGGACGAGGAAGGTCTCGTCGGAGTCGACGTTGGCGTGCATGAGGTCGCCGACCCGCTCGTCCGCCGTGAGGAAGTAGTAGTAGCGCCGGTACGTGGTGTTGGCGATGCGCTGCTGCTTGGCGCTGTCGGCGTAGTGCTGGACGCCGTGCCGGGTGCCGAGGCCGGCCCACTTGCCCAGGTGGTAGACATCGACCTCACCGGTGTGCCGGGTCATCGCCTCGGCGAAGCGGAAGATGTCCGCGCGGCCGGAGCGCAGATACGCGAACCAGAGCCACAGGTCGGGCGAGAGCTCGGAGTTGTCCCAGGCGTAGCCGCCGATGTCGTACCGCCACTGGTGTCTGACGGTGTCGTAGGTGTGCATGATGTCGCCGTAGTCCCAGAAGCCGTACCAACGGCGTTGCTCCACCTGGCCCTTGTAGTAGGTGAAGAGGAAGTCGAGGTGGTCCTCGATCTTCGCCTTGGCGGGCGTGGATCGGTCCGGCTCGGAGTACAGCCCCGGCCCGAACACCTTCGCCTTGATGAGCTGCTTGGGCGGCGCGGCGAGCTGCGGCAGCACCCGTACGGCGTCGACCTGGCGGGCGAGCGCTTCCGCCGAGGGCGTCGACTCGTTGGCCCAGAACAGCAGCTCCGACGTACGGGCGATGCCGTACGGCGTGCCGAACTCCGGCTCGTAGTCCTCGTAGGTGATGTTGAGGCCTTCGAGCTGCTCGGGGTAGGTGTCC
>JABFVM010000026.1 GCA_013362785.1 Streptomyces sp.
CTGCTGCACGCCGTATGGCAGCTGACCGATCCGCTGACGCTGCCCGACGCGAAGGTGTGCGACCGGCTGCGGTTCGAGCTGGAGCAGCTGTCCAATCTGCGGCCCGCGGGCAACGCGCTGCTGTGGCGGGCCTCGCGGGACTGGCCGCAGGACGCGCTCGCGGGACGGCCGCTCGGCATTCCGGACGACGAGGACCTGGACGGGGAGGCGTGATGGCCGGAGGTGCCGGGGCGTGGCTGCGGGAGCATGTCTGGGAGATCCCGCTGCGCCGGTACGTCGCCCTGCTCGTCGGCGCCGCGCTGGTGACCGGGTGCGTCCTCGGCGCACGGGTGCTGCTGCGCGACGACCGCTCGTGCGCGCCCGGCGTGGTCATGCCGGAGGACGGCGACGAGTGCGTGGGCGTGTCGACGTCCGACTACCACTTCGACCGGGACCGGTTCCGCGACACCGTGCGGGCGATCGACCGGGAGAACCGCTCCATCAAGGGGGCCTACGTCACCGTCGCGCTGTTCGAGCCCTTCACCGCGTCCGACCCCGACAACCTCAACGACACCCTGCACGAGCTCCAGGGCGCCTATCTCGCGCAGTACCAGGCCAACCACGGCTCCAACGGCGAGTCCCCGGCGATCCGGCTGGTGCTGGCCAACCCGGGCGCGACCGGGAAGCACTGGAAGCACACCGTCGAGCAGTTGGAGCGGATGGCCGAGGGGCCGGACCGGCTGCGAGCGGTCACCGGGATAGGGCTGTCGACAGCGAACAACAAGCGGGCCGTCGAGGAGCTGACGCGGCGCGGTATCCCGGTGGTCGGCACCTCCATCACCGCCGACAACCTCGCCAACGGACAGGACGGCGAGGACCCCTACCCCGGGCTCGCCCGCGTCGCCCCCACCAACACCGACGAGGCCCGCGCGCTCACCCTCTTCGCCAAGGTGCGGGCGGGTGAGGCGGTGCTGGTGTACGACAGGCCGGGCGACCCGTACACGACGACGCTGCAGAAGTCGTTCGAGAAGCTGCTGAAGGGGTCGCCGTACCAGCCGTGGGCGTTCACCCCGCCCGCCGACCGCAGCGAGGAGGGCTCCACCGCGAACGACTTCCGGCAGATCACCCACCTGGTCTGCGACACGGCCGAGGAGACCGACACGATCCTGTTCGCCGGACGCCACACCCAGCTGCGGCAGTTCATCAACGCGCTCGGCGAACGCGGCTGCCAGGACCGGGCGTTCACCCTGCTCACCGGGGACGAGGGCTCGTATCTCACCGGCGACAAGGACCTCGACCGGAACGCCCTGAAGCACAAGCTGTCCGTCCGCTACACCGCCCTCGCCCACCCGGACGCCTGGCTGACCAAGAACCCGCCCGCGACCGGCGGCTCCGCCGAGGACGCGCGGGTCCTGGCGGACCTGGTGCGCACGGCGCAGCAGAAACCGGCCGAGGGCTCGGCGGCGCAGGGCGCGCGGCGCGCCGGGCCGATCGGTCCGGCCACCCTGGAGGACGGCCAGCTGATCATCGCCTACGACGCCATGACGCTGACCTACCAGGGCATCCGCGAGGCCAAGCCGGACGGCGAGGACGCGCCGACCCTCGCCGACGTGCACGACCAGTGGGAGCTGATGACGGGCTCCCAGCGGGTGAACGGCGCGAGCGGCTGGATCTGCCTGGACAAGCACGGCAACCCGTACGACAAGGCCGTACCGATCGTGGAGGTCACGGCGGAGGGCCGCGCCCGGTTCGTCACCCTGGCGTGGCCGACGGGGAAGCCGCCGTCGAAGGAGTGCCTGCCGCCGGCGTCGTCGTAGCGGTCAGGCGCGGTCAGGCGTAGCAGTCAGGCGTAGCGATCATGGTCCGCTACGACCGTCTCGATGAGCTTCTCGAACCGGGCCCGCCAGCTCTGCTCGGAGTGGGCCTCTCCCCGGTACTCGTGGGTGAAGCGCAGGATGCTGCCCTCGTCCCCGTCCCGCTCCAGGTGGAACCGGATCCGGCCACCGCTCTCCAGCGTGTACTCGGCGACCCTCTCCACGTCCCACGCGGTGATCCGCCCCGCTCCGACATCACGCAGCGTGACCGCGCCGCCGAGCCGGGGCTCCAGCACATCGGCGACGGTGAACCATTCCGCGAGGCCCTCCGGGGTGCTGAACGCCGGCCAGACCGACTCCATCACCCGGGGAAGCCGCACCAGAAAGTGCAGGATGTGCGTGTTCCCATGGGTCTGGCTGACGCCCTGCTCGACAGAACCGGTCATGACACCAGCCTGACCCCGCCGGGAGCGAAACGCACCCCTTGCTCACACCCCGGCGTACGAGTGCTTGCCGGAGACGAAGATGTTGACACCGTAGTAGTTGAACAGCCAGCAGCCGAAGGCGATGAGGGCCAGGTAGGCGGCCTTGCGGCCCTTCCAGCCGGCCGTGGCGCGGGCGTGCAGGTAGCAGGCGTAGGCGACCCAGGTGATGAAGGACCAGGTCTCCTTGGGGTCCCAGCCCCAGTAGCGGCCCCAGGCGTCGCCCGCCCAGATGGCGCCCGCGATGATCGTGAACGTCCACAGCGGGAAGACGGCGGCGTTGACCCGGTAGGAGAACTTGTCCAGGGACGCCGAGGCCGGCAGCCGGTCCAGGACCGAGTTCGCGAAGCGGCCGGGGGTGCCGCCGCTCGCCAGCTTGTTCTCGTACGAGTCCTTGAACAGGTAGAGCAGCGTGGAGACGGCGCCGACGTAGAACACCGCGCCGCAGAAGATCGCCGTGGAGACGTGGATGTACAGCCAGTACGAGTGAAGGGCGGGAACCAACTGGTCACTGGCGGTGTACAAGACAGTGACGGCGAGGCCGAGATCGAGGAGGACCGTGGTGATCAGGAACAGCCCGAGCCAGCGCACGTTCTTCTTCAGCGCGAGCAGCCCCAGGTACACACCGACGGCGACCGTGGAGAAGGTGATGTTGAACTCGTACATGTTGCCCCACGGCGCCCGCTGCACCGACAGGGCCCGCGTGAGCACACCGCCGAACTCGACCAGGAAGGCGAGGACGGTGAGGGAGATGGCGATACGCCCGTAGAGGTCGCCCTGCTCGTCCCCACCGTGCGCCCCGGGCCCGTCCGGCACGTCCCGCTGCCCGGCCGTGGCCCGCACGACGACCTTCGGCCGCTCCAGTACGGCGGTGGAGCCGCCCTTCTTCACGGTGACGGCGGGCGCCTCGGCCTTGGCCGCCTTCACCGGGGTGAGCGCGGCGGCCGTGCGGCCGACCTTGCTGCGGCTGCCGAGGAGCCATTCGGCGATGTACGCGAAGAAGGCCAGGGTGTAGACGGCCATCGACGAGTAGATCAGCGTGTTGCTGATGCTCGCGAGGTTTTCGTTGGTGGCGGCGGCCAGCTCGGTCGCGGCGGCGAGAGTCACTTGGTGTCAGCCCCTTCGGCGGGTGCGACTTGGGGGTCGGGGGAAGCTTCGGAATCTGCGGGGTCGTCGTCGGCGTCGGGCGCGCCCGGTGCCTGGTCGTAGAGGATTCCGGCGAGGTCACCCAGTTCCTCGGGCACCTTGGCGGACTCGCTGCGGCCGAGGCCGGCCATCTCGACGACCGTGATGCCGTCGTCGCCCTTGACCGCCCGCACCCAGACGCGGCGGCGCTGGATGAACAGGGAGGCGGCGAGACCGAAGATGGCGGTGACAGAGCCGGCGAGGGCCCAGCCGCTGGCGGGCTGGCGGGCGATCTGGAAGCCGGCCCACTCCTTGATCTCCTTCTCGAAGGTGACCGTGCCCGCGCCGTTCGGGAGCTTCATGGTCTCGCCGGGCTTCAGGTTCTCCCTGAGCTGCGCGCCCTTGGCGTCCTTGAACCCCTTCAGGTTCTTCTTGTTCAGCTGGTACACGCTCTGCGGGATGCCCGAGTTGACACCGAGTTCGCCGTGGTACGCCTCCAGGTTCAGCACCGGGTTCAGCAGTGCCGGGAACTGTGAGGAGAGTTCGTTGCCCTTGACGTAGGAAGGCAGGAAGAAGGCTTGGAAGCCCAGCTGCTCCCACCCGCCCTTGGCGTTGCGGTAGCCGTCCATGACCTTGATCGCGCCGGTGGAGGTGACGTTCCCGTCGAGGGGAAGGAGGGGCACGGCGTCGTGGAAGACCTCGTTGCCCTTGCCGTCGCGGATGGTGATGACGGGGGCGTAGCCGTGGCTGACGAGGTAGACCTTCGAGCCACCGATCTCCAGCGGCTCGTTGACCTCGATGCTGGTCGACTTGTCCTTGCCGTAGGCGCCGACGCTGTAGGTGATGTCCGCCTTGTAGATCCGCGGGGTGCCGCGGTTGGGGCCGGACGACTCGTAGGTGCCGGTGAATTTCTTCAGGCGGAAGCTGAACGGGTCCAGGTCGTCCTGGGTGAAGAGGCTGCCGGACTTGAAGTCGTCGTACATCGGGAGGGCGTTGGAGAACCCGTCGCCCTCGACGATCAGCTTGTTGCCCTCGGACTTGAACAGCTGGCCCCAGGCGAAGGCGACCAGCATCACGATCAGCGCGATGTGGAAGGCGAGGTTGCCGACCTCGCGCAGATAGCCCTTCTCGGCGGCGACGGCGTCACCGGAGAGATGCGCGCGGAAGCGGCGCTTCTTCAGCAGGGCGAGCGCGGCCTCGCGGACCTGCTCGGGCTCGGCCTCGGTGCGCCAGGTGGTGTAGGCGGGCAGCCGGGTCAG
>JABFVM010000377.1 GCA_013362785.1 Streptomyces sp.
GCGAACAGGAAGTGGTTCCAGGAGTGCACGAAGGCGAAGGAGCCGACGGCGATCAGACCGGGCCGCAGCAGCGGCAGGACGATGATCCGGAAGCCCGTGAACCGGTTGCAGCCGTCGACCCAGGCGGCCTCCTCCAGGGAGTACGGCACGTTCTTGATGAAGTTGCTGATCAGGATCATCGACAGCGGCAACTGGAACACCGTCTCGGCGATGATGACGCTGCCCAGTGAGTTGATCATCTGGAGCTCGGCGAAGATCTCGAACAGCGGCACCAGCAGCAGCGCGCCCGGCACGAACTGGGAGCAGAGCAGGGCCAGCATGAACGCCCGTTTGACCTTGAAGTTGAAGCGCGCGAGGGCGTAGCCGCCGGCCAGGGCGACGAGGGTCGTCATCAGCAGGGTCACGACGCCGACGAGGACACTGTTCTGGAAGTAGGTGCCGAAGGCCCGCTCCGTCCAGACCTTCTCGAAGTGGTCGAAGGTCATCGGCCAGGGCACGAGCGAGGTCGAACCGGCCGGGCGGAGCGAGAACAGCAGGATCCAGTAGAAGGGGATGAGGGTGAAGACGAGGTAGATCGACAGCGGGAGGTAGATCTGCCAGCGCGGAACCTCGTCCCAGGAACGGTTCCGCTTCTTCGCACCCGGCGATTCAAAAGCGGCGGCACGCACAGGCGCCGGCTCAACCTTCGTCGCTTCCTTCACGCTCACTTGTCCTCACCTCCGAACTTGCTCAGCCGCAGATAGACGATCGAGCAGAAGAGCAGAATCACGAACGCGACCGTGGTCAGGGCGGACGCGTAGCCGAAGTTGTGGGCGTCGACGCTGGTGTTGGCGATGTAGAGCGGCAGGGTCGTGGTGACTCCCGCCGGGCCGCCGCCGGTCAGGGTGTAGAGCAGGTCGACGTTGTTGAACTCCCACACCGCGCGCAGCAGCGTGGACAGGACGATCGCGTCCTTGAGGTGGGGCAGCGTGATGTGCCAGAACTGCTTGATCCGGCTGGCCCCGTCGACCTCCGCCGCCTCGTACAGGTCCTTCGAGACGGACTGGAGGTCGGCGAGGATGAGGATCGCGAAGAACGGCACGCCGCGCCACAGGTCGGCGACGATCGCCGCCGGGAACACGGTGGAGGTGTCCGAGAGCCAGCTGGTGCCGTAGGAGCCGACGCCGACGTCGGCGAGGTAACGGGTGATGCCGGTCTGGGAGTTGTAGAGCAGCACCCAGATCGCCGAGGTCAGCACGCCGGAGACGGCCCACGGGGAGAACACGAGCGCACGGCCCAGCGCACGGCCCGCGAAGGTCTGGTTGACGATCAGCGCGAGCGCGAGCCCGAACAGCAGCTGGAGTCCGACCTCGACGACGACCCACTTGGCGCTGAAGACCAGCGTGTCCCAGAACAGTGGGTCCTCGGTGAAGGCGTGGACGAAGTTGTCGAGGCCCGTGAAGCCGTTCCGCCACGGTTTGGTGGGGTTGTACTCCTGCAGGCTGTAGTAGAAGACGCTGATCACCGGGTAGGCGATGAAGCCCAGCATGAGCAGCGCCGCCGGGGCGATCAGCAGATACGGGAGCCTGCGCGGGGTGGCGGAGGCACGGCGTCGCCGGGGTGGCGCGGGCGGTTTCGCCACGGCTGCGGCTTGGGCCATGACTGGTCTCCGTTCTTGGTGCGTCGTGCGTGCGGCTCGCTTCGCGGTTCAGGAAGCGCTTTCTCGATTTGCAGGGCGCGGTACGGGGGTGCCTCTTGTGGTTGTGTGGCGGCTGCGGACGCGTTGTGGCTGGTCGCGCAGTTCCCCGCGCCCCTGAAGGGCGTTGGTGTCAGCCTGCGTAAGGGTCTGGGGACTTGCCCTTGCGGGCCAGGAATTCGAAGTCGCAGCCGGTGTCGGCCTGGGTGATCTGTTCGTTGTAGAGCGCGCCGTAGCCCCGCTCGTAGCGTGCGGGCGGCGGTGTCCACTGGGCCCTGCGTCGCTCCAACTCCTCGTCGTCCACGTTGAGTTGAAGGATGCGCGCCTCGACGTCCAGGGTGATCAGATCGCCGGTGCGCACGAGGGCCAGGGGTCCGCCGATGTACGACTCCGGCGTCACGTGCAGCACACAGGTGCCGTAACTCGTGCCGCTCATCCGGGCGTCGGAGATCCGCACCATGTCCCGTACGCCCTGCTTCAACAGGTGGTCGGGGATCGGCAGCATGCCGTACTCGGGCATGCCCGGACCGCCCTTGGGCCCGGCGTTGCGCAGCACCAGCACGCTGTCGGCGGTGATGTTCAGCGACGGGTCGTTGATGGTCCGCTGCATCGTCTTGTAATCGTCGAAGACGACGGCGCGGCCGGTGTGCTTGAGCAGATGGCGCTCGGCGGCGATGTGCTTGATGACGGCACCGTCGGGACAGAGGTTGCCGCGCAGCACGGCGACCCCGCCCTCGTCGGCGACCGGGTTCTCGCGGGTGCGGATCACGTTGTCGTTGTGGACGACGGCGCCGTCGATCTGTTCCTGGAGGGTGCCGCTCACGGTCGGCCGGTCCAGGTGCAGCAGGTCGGTGATCCGCGAGAGGAAGGCGGGGAGGCCGCCGGCGAAGTGGAAGTCCTCCATGAGGTACGTCTGTCCGCCGGGACGGACGTTGGCCAGGACCGGGACCGTGCGGGCGATGCGGTCGAAGTCGTCGAGGGTGAGCTGGATGCCCGCGCGGCCCGCCATCGCGATCAGATGGATGACGGCGTTGGTGGAACCACCCAGCCCGAGCACCGTGGTGACGGCGTCCTCGAAGGCCTCCCGGGTGAGGATCCCGGACGGCTTGAGCCCGGTCCAGGCGAGCTCCACCGCACGGCGCCCGGAGGCGGCGGCCATCCGCTCGTGCGCGGAGTCGACGGCCGGGATCGAGGAGGCGCCGGGCAGCGACATGCCGAGGACTTCCGCCGCCGCGGTCATCGTGGAGGCGGTCCCCATGGTCATGCAGTGACCGGGTGAACGCGCCAACCCGCCCTGGAGCTCGCGCAGTTCGCAGTCGGTCAGATTGCCCGCGCGGTGCTCGTCCCAGTACTTCCACATGTCGGTGCCGGACCCGAGGGTCTCACCGCGCCAGTGCCCCGGCAGCATCGGCCCCGCGGGGACGAAGATCGACGGAACATCGGCCGAGGCCGCGCCCATGAGCAGCGCCGGGGTCGACTTGTCGCAGCCGCCGAGCAGCACCGCCGCGTCGATCGGATACGACCGCAGCAGCTCCTCCGTCTCCATCGCGAGCAGGTTGCGGTAGAGCATCGGGGTCGGCTTCTGGTACGTCTCCGAGAGCGTGGAGACCGGGAATTCGAGCGGGAAACCCCCGGCCTGCCACACCCCCCGCTTGACCGCCTCGGCACGCTCGCGCAGATGGACGTGGCAGGGGTTGATGTCGGACCAGGTGTTGAGGACGGCGATCACCGGGCGGCCCCGGTACTCCTCCGCCTCGTAGCCGAGCTGGCGCATACGGGCGTTGTGCGACCAGGTGCGCAGCTGGCCCTCGGTGCCGTACCACTGATGGCTTCTGAGTTCCTCGGGGCGCTTCCGGGCTGTCATACCGACCACCCGGCGGCTATCGCGGCGACCTCGGCGCGCTCGTCCTCGGGCAGGTGCCGGCTCGGCGGTCGGACGTCGCGGCGGCACAGGCCGAGGGAGGCGAGGGCCTCCTTGACGACGGTGACGTTGTTGGCGGAGCCGTTCGCGGCGCGCAGTTCCTCGAAGCGGCGGATCTGCTCCCAGACCTTCATCGCGGCCGGGTAGTCACCGGATCGAAGCGCTTCGATCATGTTCAGCGAAACGGACGGGGCGACGTTCACGAGCCCTGAGGTGAAGCCGGTGGCGCCCGCGGAGAAGTACGAGGGCGCGTACGGCTCGGCGAGTCCGGCGACCCACACGAAGCGGTCGAGCCCCGCGTCCCGTGCGAAGGCGGCGAACTTGGCGGCGTCCGGAACGGCGTACTTCACGCCGATGACGTTCGGGCAGTCGTCGGCGAGTTCGGCGAGACGGGCGCCGCCGAGCTGGGCGTTGCGGATGTACGGGACGACGCCGAGTTCGGGCACGGCCGAGGCGATGGCACGGTGGTAGTCGACCCAGCCGCTCTGCGAGATGTACGGATGGACGGGCTGATGGACCATCACCATCCGGGCGCCGAGCTCGCGGGCGTGCCGGGCGGAGGCCACGGCGGTGGGCACGTCGTGGCCGACACCGACGAGGACGACGGCGCGGTCACCGGCCTCCTCCACGGTCAACTCGGTGACCAGACGGCGCTCTTCGGGCGTGAGGGCGTAGAACTCGCCGGTGTTGCCGTTGGGGGTGAGCGTGGTGACTCCCCCGTCGAGCAGACGACGCAGCAGGGCCCGGTGGGCGTCCTGGTCGATCGTGCCGTCCTCGGCGAACGGTGTCACCGGGATCGCCACCACGTCGGCCAGAGCCGTCCGTTGGGTCTCGAACGTCGTTGTCATGCCGGACCGTCCTCTTTCTGGGCCTCGACTCCCGCGTCCGGGAAGGCCCGCTCGACGAACGACGCGATATGGGCGTGCAGGGCGCGCGCGGCGCCGTCGGCGTCCCCTTCGAGCGCGAGCCGCAGGATCTCCCGGTGCTCACCGGCCTCCCGCTCCCAGGAGGGGGAGGCGGCCCAGGCGACGGCGGAGACGAG
>JABFVM010000133.1 GCA_013362785.1 Streptomyces sp.
ACAGCATCATCTGGCGCAAGCCGCGGGAGTGAGCTGGGTCGTCCCGGGGCCTGCGCCAGAAGTGCCGTCAGGCTCCCACGTGCTCCACGAACCGCGCCGCAGTCTCCGCCAGCACCTCCCGCCCGTCCCGAGCCCACAGCCCGTCGTTGAAGAGCTCGACCTCGATGGCGCCGCGATAGCCCGCCGCCGTCACGTACCCGAGCCACTCCCGCATGTCGATGGCGCCGTCGCCGATCTGGCCGCGCCCGGTGAGCACGCCTTGCGGCAACGGGGTGGTCCAGTCGGCGAGTTGGAAGGTGTGGATACGGCCGCCCGCCCCCGCCCGGGCGATCTGGGACGGCGCGGTGTCGTCCCACCAGATGTGGTACGTGTCGACGGTGACGCCGACCTGGTGGGGCGGGAAGCGTTCCGCGAGGTCCAAGGCCTGGCCGAGGGTGGACACCACGCAGCGGTCGGCGGCGTACATGGGGTGCAGCGGCTCGATGGCCAGTTTCACGCCGTGCTGCTCGGCGTAGGGGCCCAGCTCGGCCAGCGCGTCGGCGATCCGTTCCCGCGCGCCGTGCAGGTCCCTGGAGCCGGCGGGCAGGCCGCCGGAGACCAGCACCAGTACGTCCGTACCCAGCGTCGCCGCCTCCTCGACGGCGCGGCGGTTGTCGTCCAGGGCCTTTGCCCGCTCGGCCGGGTCGATCGCCGTGAAGAAGCCGCCGCGGCAGAGAGTCGTGACCGTCAGGCCCGCGTCGCGGACCAGCTTGGCCGTCGCCTCCAGGCCGTACGACTGGACGGGCTCGCGCCACAGGCCGACGTTGGCGATGCCCAACCGGCCGCATTCCTCGACCAGTTCGGGCATCGAGAGCTGCTTGACGGTCATCTGGTTGATCGAGAAGCGCGCGAGGTCCGCATCGCTGACAGGGCTCACTGGTCCACTCCGTACAGGGCGAGCAGGTTCTTCATCCGCTCCTCGGCCAGCTTCGGGTCCGGGAACAGGCCCAGGCCGTCGGCGAGTTCGTAGGCGCGGGCGAAGTGCGGGAGGGAGCGGGCCGACTGGAGGCCGCCGACCATGGTGAAGTGCGACTGGTGGCCGGACAGCCAGGCCAGGAAGACCACGCCCGTCTTGTAGAAGCGGGTCGGGGTCTGGAAGAGATGGCGGGAGAGCTCGACGGTCGGGTCGAGCAGGGCACGGAAGCCGGCCGTGTCACCCGTGTCCAGGACCCGTACGGCCTCCGCGGCCAGCGGCCCCAGCGGGTCGAAGATGCCGAGCAGGGCGTGGCTGAAACCCTTCTCGTCGCCCGCGATCAGCTCGGGGTAGTTGAAGTCGTCGCCGGTGTAGCAGCGCACCCCCTGCGGGAGGCGGCGGCGGATGTCGATCTCCCGCTGGGCGTCCAGCAGGGACACCTTGATGCCGTCCACCTTGTCGGGGTGCGCGGCGATGACCTCCAGGAAGGTGTCGGTGGCCGCGTCCAGGTCGGCGGAGCCCCAGTAGCCCTCCAGCGCCGGGTCGAACATCGGGCCCAGCCAGTGCAGGACCACCGGCTCGGCGGACTGGCGCAGGAGGTGGCCGTAGACCTCCAGGTAGTCCTCCGGCCCGGAGGCCGCGGCGCACAGGGCGCGGGAGGCCATCAGGATCGCCTGGGCGCCCGACTCCTCCACGACCGCGAGCTGCTCCTCGTAGGCCGCCCGGACCTCCACGAGAGACCCGGCGGCGATCTGGTCGGTGCCGACCCCGCAGGCGATCCGCCCGCCCACGCTGCGGGCCTCCGCGGCGCTGCGGCGGATCAGCTCGGCCGCGCCCGCCCAGTCCAGGCCCATCCCGCGCTGGGCGGTGTCCATGGCCTCGGCGACGCCGAGCCCGTGGGACCACAGGTGGCGGCGGAAGGCGAGGGTGGCGTCCCAGTCGACGGCGGCGGGCGAGTCGGGGGTGCTGTCGGCGTACGGGTCGGCGACGACGTGCGCCGCCGAGAAGACCGTACGGGAGGCGAGCGGCGCGCCCGGCGTCACGGCCAGTGGCTCGGCGCGGGGCTCGTACGCCCTCAACCCGCCCTTGAAGTCAGGGAGTCGGATGGTCACGGCTGGATCTCCGGTACGTCGATACGGCGGCCCTCGGCCGACGACTTCAGGCCCAGCTCGGCGAGCTGGACGCCACGGGCGCCGGCGAGGAGGTCCCAGTGGTAGGGGGCATCGGCGTAGACGTGCCGCAGGAACAGCTCCCACTGGGCCTTGAAGCCGTTGTCGAAGTCTGCGTTGTCCGGGATCTCCTGCCACTGGTCGCGGAAGGAGTAGGTGGCCGGGATGTCCGGGTTCCAGACCGGCTTGGGGGTGAGGGAACGGTGCTGGACGCGGCAGTTGCGCAGACCGGCGACCGCCGAGCCCTCGGTGCCGTCGACCTGGAACTCGACCAGCTCGTCGCGGTTGACGCGCACGGCCCAGGAGGAGTTGATCTGGGCGATCGCGCCGCCCTCCAGCTCGAAGATGCCGTACGCGGCGTCGTCGGCCGTCGCGTCGTAGGGCTTGTCGTCCTCGTCCCAGCGCTGCGGGATGTGGGTGGTGGCGATGGCCTGGACGGACTTCACCCGGCCGAAGAGCTCGTGCAGGACGTACTCCCAGTGCGGGAACATGTCGACGACGATGCCGCCGCCGTCCTCCGCACGGTAGTTCCAGGACGGGCGCTGGGCGGTCTGCCAGTCGCCCTCGAAGACCCAGTAGCCGAACTCGCCGCGGATGGACAGGATCCGGCCGAAGAAGCCCCCGTCGATCAGCCTCTTCAGCTTCAGCAGGCCGGGGAGGAAGAGCTTGTCCTGGACGACGCCGTGCTTGATGCCGGCCGCGGTGGCGAGCCTCGCCAGCTCCAGCGCGCCATCCAGCCCGGTCGCCGTCGGCTTCTCGGTGTAGATGTGCTTGCCCGCGGCGATCGCCTTCCTGATCGCCTCCTCGCGGGCGGAGGTGACCTGGGCGTCGAAGTAGATCTCGACGGTCGGGTCGGCGAGGACCGCGTCGAGGTCGGTCGAGATGTTCTCCGGGTCCAGGCCGTGCTGCTCGGCGAGCGCCCGCAGCGCGTGCTCGCGGCGGCCGACCAGGACGGGCTCGGGCCACAGCACGGTGCCGTCGCCGAGGTCGAGGCCGCCCTGTTCGCGCAGGGCCAGGATGGAGCGGACCAGGTGCTGGCGGTAGCCCATGCGCCCCGTCACACCGTTCATGGCGATACGCACCGTCTTGCGTGTCACGTCTTTCCCTTCGTACGCGGAGTCTGCGCCGCGTATCGCCCAGTCGTGCACTGGTGAGCGTCGCAGCAAGCGCTTTCTATAAGATAAGAAGCTAGCCTCTGATCAGTGGTCCGGACAAGACCGTGACCAGCCTGAGTTGTTCGAGGGGACGAACAGCGGGGGTTTCTGGCCGTAAGGTTCGCTCGACACACCTGGAACCGCGGGCCGTGGCGGCCTGTCTACGAGCACGTACGAGGTGTACGACGAGATGCGCGACCGGAGGACGACGAGATGACGGTGACCCTGGCGGACGTGGCGGCCCGCGCCCAGGTCTCCCCCGCGACGGTGTCGCGCGTACTGAACGGGAACTACCCCGTGGCCGCCACCACCCGGGAGCGGGTGCTGCGCGCGGTGGACGAGCTGGACTACGTCCTCAACGGACCGGCGAGCGCACTGGCCGCCGCCACCTCCGACCTGGTCGGCATCCTGGTCAACGACATCGCCGACCCCTTCTTCGGGATCATGGCGAGCGCGATCCAGGCCGAGATCGGCGGCCCTGGCGGCCGTGCGGGCGGCGAGCGGCTGGCGGTGGTCTGCAACACGGGCGGCTCCCCGGAGCGCGAGCTGACCTATCTGACCCTGCTGCAGCGGCAGCGGGCGGCCGCGGTCGTACTGACCGGCGGCGCCGTGGAGGACGCCCCGCACGCGGCGGCGGTTGCGTCGAAGCTGCGGAAGCTGGCGGACGCCGGGACTCGCGTGGTCCTGTGCGGGCGGCCGCCGGCCCCCGATACGGGCGCGATCGCCCTCACCTTCGACAACCGCGGCGGCGGGCGCGAACTGACCGAGCACCTGATCGGCCTCGGCCACCGGCGGCTCGGCTACATCGCGGGCCCGGAGGAGCGCACGACCACCCGGCACCGGCTGGAGGGCCACCGGGCGGCGCTGGAAGCGCACGGTATCGAGGAAGACGCCGCGTGGGCGGTCTACGGCCGCTACGACCGGCAGTCCGGCTACGAGGCGACCCTGGAGCTGCTGCGCCGGGACCCGTCCCTGACGGCCGTGGTGGCGGCGAACGACTCCGTCGCGCTCGGCGCGTGCGCCGCACTGCGCGATTCCGGGCTGCGAATTCCGGACGACGTGTCGGTGGCCGGATTCGACGACCTTCCGTTCAGCATCGACGCGGTGCCCTCCCTTACGACGGTGAGGTTGCCGTTGGCGGAGGCCGGGGCGCGGGCCGGGCGGATCGCCATGGGGCGGGAGGAGGCGCCGCCCGGGGGGATCGCGACGATTCGGGGGGAGCTGATGGTTCGGGGGTCTTCTGGGGGGCCTCGGGGTTAGGGGCGGAGGCGGTCCGTCTTCACCGCGTCGATGAACGACGTCCACCCGTCCGCCGAGAAGAGCAGCGCCGGGCCGGTTACGGCCTTGCTGTCGCGGACGGG
>JABFVM010000512.1 GCA_013362785.1 Streptomyces sp.
CAAGCTCGGCGTCTGCGGCGAGCACGGCGGCGACCCCGAGTCGGTGCACTTCTTCCACGAGGTCGGCCTCGACTACGTCTCCTGCTCACCGTTCCGCATCCCGGTGGCCCGCCTGGAGGCCGGCCGCGCGGCGACGCAGTCGGAGGGCAGCGACCACCGCTAGGACCTGTCCGTACGGCCACGGAAACTCCGGAGTCGTCGTCTGTCCCCGACCCTCAAGACCGATGGGCGGCGACTCCGGTGCACCAAAGAGGGCGGCATCCTGTGCGGGGGTGCCGCCCTCTACTGCCTGCCGTCCTCTACTGCCCCCGCGCTCAAGGAAGTTGGCCGGTAGCCGGTGATTTCGCCAACCCGGGGCGACGGTGGGGTTAAGAGCTGGGCAGGGTCGGACCGGGGGCACAACCCCCCGGAAGTCCCCCTTGTCTCACGCGGGTGAAGTCATCACCAATTCATCGAGCGTGGGGAAACCGAACACCATGCGCAGACGCGCCACTGCCGCCACAGCCACCGCCGCCGCCTTCAGCGCCGTCCTGGCCGTGGCGGCTCTCGCCGTACCGGCCGCCGGGGCCGGCCAGGACGACTCGGGCACGAAGTTCTGGAACATCGATGTCAACCACGACCGCGACTACACCGTCGGCGTCGAGGCCGCACGGAAGAGGGTGTTCTCGGTCTCCGCGACGGTCAGCGACCCGTCCGGCGTCGAGAGCGTGTCGTACGAGCTGTGGCACGGGGCGGACCGGGCGACGGCCGACGGGGTCATGGCTGCTTCCAGCCACTGCGTGAAGCTCAACGAGACCACCTCCTTCTGCGAGGCCCTCGTGACCGCCGACCCGAACGTCAACCTCCGCAGCAACGCCCTCGCCGGTGTCTGGACCATCACCCCCGTGGCCACCGACGGCGTCGGCAACGCCACCCGTGGGGACGGCGCCTACCTCGCACGCATCAAGCGGCAGACCTACATGTCCCAGACCGTCGCCACCCCGCAGCCGGTGAAGAAGGGCAAGGACCTCACGGTCAAGGCCCGGATGACCGTCGCCAGTTGGGAGACGCACCAGAACGTGCCCCTCATCGGGCACCAGGTGCTGCTCCAGTACCGCAAGGGCACCAGCGGCGCCTTCGTCACGCTGAAGAAGGTCAAGACCGACCGCAACGGCTGGGCCACGGCCACCGTGCCGGCGACGGCCGACGGCGCGTATCGCTACGACTTCGCGGGCACGAGCCTCACCCAGGCCACGACCGGCTCGGCCGACTACGTCGATGTGAAGTGAGCCCGGGCCCGGACCGGTGAACCGACCGTCCGCCGCGACCGGCAGCGCGACCGGCACCGCGGCGGGCGGTCATCCGGGCGGGCGGTGATCGGGGCGGGCGGTGATCGGGAACGTGACGCTCACGCTGAGTCGGGCGGGCTCAGACGCCGCCGTCGGCCTCGCGTGCCGCGCGCTCCAGTCGGTCTCTGTGGGTCTCCCACCAGGCCTGATCGCCCGAAGGCAGGCTGTCGCGGCCCTTCAACGCCCCGACCGCCCCGTCGATGAGCTCGCGCACGATGTCTGCGTGACCGGCGTGCCGTTGGGTATCGGCGATCACGCGCACCAGGATGTGATGCAGCGTGACCTCCCGCCGCTCCTGCGGCCACCAGGGGACGTGCCCGATCGCGCTCAGCTCCAGTGCCGCGATGGTGCCGTCCGAGTGCTCCCACGCCTGGTGGTACAGCCCGACGATCTCCTCGCGTGACTCGTCCGCGGTGGCCCACATGTCGGCGTTGGGTTCGGCGTCCTCCGTGTACCACCAGGCCGGTGGCGCCTCGTCGAAGAACGGCCGGCCGAACGTGTCGCCGAAGTACCCCAGCTCCACTCCGGCGACATGCTTGACCAGCCCCAACAGGTTCGTGCCGGTGGGCGTCAGCGGGCGGCGGATGTCGTACTCCGAGAGCCCGTCGAGCTTCCACAGCAGGGCGTCGCGGGCTTCCTGCAGATAGCGGAGCAGGTCCGCCTTCGGGTTGGGTTCGATCACGCCTGGAGTCTCCCACCCGGCACTGACAACAGGGTCGGTCAGGGACGTTCAGGTCCGTCCGGGGCCGTCCGGGTCCGTGGCGTCCTCCGGGGGCGTATGGCGGCGGCCGAGGACGGTGGTTCCAAGGAGGACCAGGCCGAAGGCTATGACCTTGCCGGTGCCGAAGTAGCCGTTCGCCTCCTCCGGTGCGCCGGGCAGCCCGAAGTAGGTCCATGCCGCGAGGAGGAACCCGAGGACGATCAGCACGACCGCACCCCATGTCGCGGGCTCCGTCCACCAAGGACGCTGGTCGCCGCCGACCCGCTCACCGGTCTGCTCGACGTCGCTCTGCCGCAAGGTCCGTTCCCCCTCCGCACGTTGGTGGCCGGGAGGGAAGACGGGGCTGTGGGGTGGGGGGTTCATCGGGTGGGGAACCTCGTTCCACCCGGACCCGGCCGACAGTGACCGCATCACAGCGCCCGTCACCCCGTCCGCTCAGCCCACCAACGGTGGTCGCCCCGCGTAGTCGTCGTATCCGCGGCCGTACTCGACCGGCATCGGGCGCGTGTCCAAGTAGAACCATTCGGCGTCCGGGCCGGGGGGTGAGGGGTGGTAGGTCGGTGGCGGGGGCTCAGTCGGCCCTGGCCTCGATGCCGGCTCGGGTGGGGTGACTGCCGATGCCGATGCCGATGCCAATGCCGTTGCCGTTGCCTTTGCTCCCGCTCCCGCTCCTGTCGTCGGCTCCGGCCTCACCGGGCCCGGCATCAGGAGTTCCACCCGCAGGCCCAAGCCCCTTTGCTGCGCCGTGAATTCCTCCACCTGGTTTCGGCAGGCGTGGTCCAGGTGGGTCACGCCGGTCAGGTCCAGGCGGATGCGGGGCCTGCCGGACGCGGCCGCTGATTCCAGGGCCTCGATGACCTGGGGAAGGCGTAGAAACGTCGCGTTGCCGGCCATGACGACCTTCGCGGTGTCGTCCTCGATGTGCTGTCGGATCACGGTCTGGGACATGCGCAGGGCCGCCAGTACGATGCCGGCCGCGAGGCCGATCAGGACGCCCTCCAGCAGGGCCGTCGCCACGATGACCAGTGTCGTCACCGTCATCACCACGAACTCGCCCCGGTCCTGGCGCCACATCTTCGGGAACTCCTCCGGCGCGAACAGCTTCCAGCCGCTGTGGACCAGGACGCCGGCCAGTACCGAGATCGGGATCAGGGCCAGGACCTGCGGCAGCAGCAGCGCGAAGGCCAGTAGCCACAGGCCGTGCAGGGTGCGGGAGATGCGGGTCTTCGCGCCCGCCTGGACGTTGGCCGAGCTGCGGGCGACGACCGCCGTGATCGGGAGGGCGCCGAGGATGCCGGCGATCGTGTTGCCGGCGCCCTGGGCGATGAGTTCGGTGTTGTAGCGGGTGCGCGGGCCGCTGTGCATACGGTCCACGGCGGCCGCGGTGAACAGGCTCTCCGCGGACGCGATCACCGTGAACGTGAGGATGGAGGTGAGGATCGCGGTGTCCGCCAGACCCGCGAACTCGTCCGCGCCCGGCACCCTCACCGACGCCAGCAGATTGCCCACCTGGAGCGTCTTCACGTCCACCCCGGGCAGCGCGGCGACCACGATGCCGATGGCGACCGCCACCAGCGCCGCCGGGATCCGCTTCACCGGGCCCGGCACCTTCTTCCACACGAAGCTCAGCACGACCGTGGCGATGCCGAGCAGTGTGGCGATCATCGCCTGGGGGTTGGTCAGGATGTCGGTGAACAGGCCCGGGATCCCGGCCATGTTCTCGACCGGCGTGCCGGGCGCCTTCGCGTCGGCCATCGGGTACGCCTGGCTGAACATCAGCGGCAGCCCGATGCCGGCCAGCATCCCCTGCACCACGGCGAGGGAGATCGCCTGGAACATCCGGCCCAGGCGTACGACGCCGAGGACGATCTGCAGGATGCCCGAGAACAGGACGATCACGCCGAGCATCGCGAGCCCGTGCTCCAGCACCGTCTCCGCGACCAGCGCGGCGAGCCCGGCGGCCGGGCCGCTGACCTGGAGCGTGCTGCCCCGCACCGCGCCTACGACCAGACCGCCGATCACCCCGGAGATGATTCCGAGTTCGGCCGGGACACCGGAGGCGACGGCCACGCCGATGCACAGCGGCAGGGCGACGAGGAAGACGACGAGGGAGGCGGTGATCTCCGTCGCGAGGTCGGGTTTGACACCGGACGCACCGGACGCACCGGGCACGCCGGACCCACCGGGCGCGCCGGACTTCACCGATGGCGTCCCTGCGTTCGTCCCTGCGCTCGTCCCTGTGTTCGGCCCCCCATTCGTTCCCGTGTCCGTCCCCGCCGTCGTCCCCGCGCTCCTCGCGGCGGGACGCCCCTTCGTACGTACCGGACCGCGACCGCGCGCATGCGCCCCGCTCATCCGCTATGCACCCGGAACAGGCCGTCCCCCTCCAGCTCGTGCACCTGCCCGGTGTCGACCTCGTAGTACCAGCCGTGCAACCGCAGCCGCCCCGCGTCCAGCCGCTGCCGCACCACCGGGTAAGTCCGCAGTACGGCGAGCTGGTTGACGACGTTGCCCTGGGACACGTCCGGCAGGGACGGGTCGTCGGAGGCGGTCGTGAGGATCGGGGTCAGTTCGG
>JABFVM010000068.1 GCA_013362785.1 Streptomyces sp.
ACGCAACGGACGCAACGGACGCAACGAAGCTCAACGGAACGGATCAGAACGGGCGGAAGGCAAGGACGGCGTTCTGTCCGCCGAACCCGGCGGAGTTGCTCAGGGCCAGTCGGGTGCGGTGCGGCCGGGGGCGTCCGGTGACGAACCCGAGATCCCAACCGTCGTCGGCACGACGGAAGTTGGCGACGGGCGGAACCACTCCCTCGGTGATGGCCCGTACCGTGAGCGCCGCCTCGATCGCGCCGGACGCCCCCATGGCGTGGCCCAGCACGCCTTTGGCGGCGGTGATGAGCGGGCGCCCTCCGAACAACCGGCCCAGCAGCACCGCTTCGGCGGCGTCGCCGAGCGGGGTGCCGGTCGCGTGGGCGTTGACGTGATCGACGTCGTCCGGGACGGCGCCGGCCTCGGCGAGGGCGGCGCTGACCGCCCGTTCCAGACCGGCCCCGTCGGGATGGGGCGAGGTGAAGTGGTGGGCGTCCGCCGAGGCTCCGTCACCCGCGAACTCGGCCAGCGGACGGGCCCCGCGCGCGACGGCGTCCGCGCTCCGTTCCAGGACCAGCATCGCGGCGCCTTCCGCCAGCACGAACCCGTCCCGCTCCGCGTCGAAGGGGCGCGACGCGCCGGCCGGGTCGTCGCACCGGCGCGACAGGGCGCCCATACGGGCGAAGGAGGCGGCGACCAGCCGGTTCACCGGGGCGTCACCGCCACCGGCGAGCACGATGTCGCACCGGTCCGCCAGCAGCAGCCCGCGGGCCGTCGCCAGCGCCGTACCGCCCGAGGCGCAGGCCGTGCACACCGTGAGGCTCGGACCAGCCACGCCCAGCAGTGACGACAGCTGGCCGGCGGGCATGTTCGGGCCGAAGCGCGGGATGGTCAGGGCCGATACGTTCTTGCCCGCGGCCAGCTTGGCGGACTCCGCCGCCACGGTGCCGATGCCGCCGAAGGCGCTGCCCACGACGACCGCGACCCGTGCGCCGTCCCACCGGCCGGGGTCGAGTCCGGCGTCGCGCACCGCGTCCTCGGCCGCGACGAGGATCAGCTGACAGCAGCGGTCGGTCCGCCGCACGAGGGGTCCGCCCAGCCGACCGACCGCGTCGAAGTCCGGCACCGTGCAGGCGATGTCCACGGCGAGCCCGGCCAGCTCCGGCACCGTACGCGCCAGCGGCACGGCCCCGCACACGGCCTTCCAGGCGACGTCGGTGCCCACCCCGGCGGCCGTCACCAACCCGAGCCCGGTGACCGCCACCTGGGCACTCCGTACGCTCATCCCGCGTCCGCCTCGTCCGCTCCGTCCGCCTCGTCCGCTTCCTCCAGCACCGCGACCGCCTCGTCCACGGTCATCGCCGGGTGCAGCGCGTCATCGGGCAGGTCCCTGTCCAGCTGTGCCGACAGCTGGTCGATCAGCTCGACCACGGCGAGGGAGTCGAGCCCCAGATCTATGAGACCGGCGTCTCCCGTGACATCGTCCGGGCTCACCTGGAAGGCGGAGGTGAGCGTACGGACGAGAAGGTCGCGGGCGGACGGGGCGGACGTATCCATGGCAACGCTCCATTGACGTGTGGTCGTGCGGTTGTGCGGTCGTGCGGTCGTGAGCTCAGGGCGCTGATGGCATGGCGCTCATGGCGGCGGAAGCACCTGACGGTCGACGAGGGCGCGGAACATCGGAGTGAAGTAGTCGGGACCGAACAGCCCGCTCTGGTCCAACAACCCTGCCTGGCCCCCGAGTTGGCGCACGGCACCGGTGACGGCACCGGTGACGGCGTCGGTGACGGCAGCACAGCGGTAGTCCGGCATCCGGCGGTCCTCGGACAGGCCGAGGCCGTACTCGGCGATGGCGAGCGTGCGCATGGCCAGCGCCGCGCGGCTGCGACCGTGGGCCTTCAGTGCCGCGTGCCAGGTGGCGGGCGGTACTTCGACCAGTGGGTAGCCGAAACTCCGGGCCCAGTCGAAGAGTTCCGCGGCGGGCAGCGCCTCGGGCAGCATCACGTGGTACGCGCCGGACCTCGGGGCGGGCCGCAGCGACAGCTCGGCGATCGTCTCGGCCGCGTGGTCCACGGGCACGACGGGGAGGCGGCTCAGACAGCGCGGGTGGCAGCCGGTGAGAACGGCGGCCGCGTACACCCGGGCGACGAAGTCGTCGGCGGGACACGCGCCGCTGCGGGAGTCCGCCAGGATGACGCCGGGCCGGTACACCGTGACCCGCAGGCCCTGCGCCGCCGCCTCGGTCAGCAGCGCCTCGGCCTCGTACTTCGAGCGCGGATAGCCGATCCGTCCGGAGGTCTCCGGAGACGGCCGTATCGCCTCGGTCACCTCGGGTCGGCCGGACTCACGCGCAGTGAGGAACACGCCCAGCGTCGACACATGGTGCAGTCGCTTGCCCCTCCCCCTCAGGCAGAACTCCACCACCCGTGCCGTGCCGCCGACGTTGACCGGGGCGAGGTGCTCGTAGGGGGCGGCCATGTTCACGGATGCCCCGCAGTGGTACACCTGCTCGACGGTGCGGCACAGTTCCTCGTGTTCCGCCCGCCCCATCCCCAGACCGTCACCGGTGATGTCGCCGGGCACGCAGCGCAGCGCCCGCGACGCGGCGACCTCGGGATCCTGGGTGCGCAGCAGCCCCCGTACCCGCTGCTCGGCATGCCCGGCACCGGTGGCGCGCACCACGCAGACGACCTCACGGTCCGTGCGCCGCAGTAGCGCCGCGCATAATCGCGACCCGAGAAAGCCCGTGGCCCCGGTCAGCAGGATCGCCATCGTCACGTCCTCTCGCATCCGGGCACGCACCGACGCCATGCGGGTGACACGCGCCCGCATCCCTGACGCCAGAGCGCCCCTACGAACCAGAGTCACCTCCCCTCCACCCCCTGACCAGGGCTCACAACAGCCCGGGGGAAGCGCTTTCTGGCCTCTACAGCACGGCACTGCGCTCAGGCGCACCCCGCACACACACCCCGCTGGTGCGCGCCGAGGGCACGCGCCTGCCATGCGACGGTTGCCGTCGACTCGGGCGGAGGCACGCCCACTGCCGTTGCCGTGCCGAACGAGACTGATCGTTCTCAAGGCCAGGGCTACCCCCCCCGGCGTTCGGCCGAGCAGGACTCAGTGATCAGCGCTGAGAGAAGAGTTCGGAAGCCGTGATCCGCTCCCAGTCCCTCTCGCTGGAGGAGGGACGGTCCACGACCTCCCTGCGGAACGAGGGATCGCGCATGCGCGCCTCATACAAGCTGGCCGGCAGTCACGATGGACGGTTCCTCTCAAGCAGTGGTCCTTGCGGGGGTGCGCGGGCAGTGGGACCGGGATGAACCTGGAGAAGGGGGTCGATGTCCAGGTGCTGTACGTGGACGGCAAACCCCACACGGCGCGGGTGGACATGGGGAAGTTCATGATGGGCTCGGCCCTGTGGACCCTGCTGGGCGGAACGGCCTTCGCCGGGGCCGGCGTGCTGCTCGCCCTGAAGTGAGGGCGGAGCCACCAGCCGTTGCCGTGGCGCGCTTCAGTCGGTCTTCGTCGACTCGTCGAAGAACCTGACGATCCGGGGCAGGGCCTGCCGCACCGAGTCGCTGTGGTCGTAGTCGCCGACGTCGGTCAGCCGGTGTGCGGCGCCGTTCCTCGTCAGCTGGTCGGCGCAGTACGTCGCATGGCTGAAGTCGACGTCCTTGTCACCCCGGCCGTGGAAGATCTCCACCGGTACGTTCGGCCGCCAGTCGCATGTCCTGTCCATCGGGCGCAGCTTGTCCTTGAGGACACCGTCGGGCTTGCGGATCCTGTCCAGGAAGTCCTCGGTGAACAGGTCCTTGGAGGCCGCCGGGAGTGCGCTGACGATCTGCTCGGCGGTGTGATCGCCGTCGAAGAGAGCCTCCACCTTGCTGTCGTAGGGGGAGCGGAAGGCTTCGCCGGGTGAGGTGTAAAGGCCGTACATCTTGTTCCAGGCGGTGGCGAAGTAGGCGAGGTAGATGCCGGATTTGGCGATCTTGTCGTCGGCCGCGGCGGCCTCGAAGGCGGAGAGGTTGTAGGGGCCGCTGACAGGGGCGAGTGCCCCCAGCCCGAAGTAGCGGTCGGCGCCCTGCTGTTGCAGCGCCCGGCCCACCAGCATGGTCGCGGGGCCGCCCTGCGAGAACCCGCTGACCTGGACTTTCCGCTTCAGCTCCCGGCCGTTGCGGTGGGCGAGGGTCCGGGCCGCGCGCAGGCCGTCCACCGAGGCCGCGACGGTGGCCCTGGGGTCGCCGTAGGGGTGGAAGCCTTTGCCCGAGCCGAGGCCCACGTAGTCGGGCGCCGAGACGGCGCGTCCGGTCGAGGCGAACAGCAGGGCGACGAGGCGGTCGGTCGACTTCGGGTTCTCCGAGGCGACTTCCTTGCGGTAGACGGTGGTGCCGTGCAGCCAGGAGACGGTGGACAGATGGCGCGCCCCGTTCTTGGGCAGGACGACCAGTTGGCTCGCGGTCGTGGGGGCGCCCGCGCTGTCGGTGGTGCGGTAGGTGACCCGGTAGGCGGTCACGCCGTAGCGGACCTGGGACGAGTCGAACTCTCCCCGTAATTCCCGGGCCACTTCCTCCGCCGTGAAGTCGGCCGCCTGCTCGACGGAGACGACGGCCCCGCCTTGGGCCGGCT
>JABFVM010000070.1 GCA_013362785.1 Streptomyces sp.
GGACGGAGGCCAGGCGTGAGCAACGAAGCCGCCACCGCGACCACAGCCGCGGAGGCAGCACCCGCCCCCGAGCCGATCCCGCACGGCATCGGCGCCGCCCTGCCGCCCGCCGACGCCCGAGCCAAGACCGAGGGCACCTTCCCGTACGCGGCCGATCTGTGGGCCGAGGGCCTATTGTGGGCGGCCGTACTGCGCTCGCCGCACCCGCACGCGCGCATTAAGTCCATCGACACGTCCCACGCGCGCGAGATGCCCGGCGTCCGGGCCGTCGTCACGCACGAGGACGTGCCCGGCAGCCCGCTGTTCGGCCGCGGCAAGGCCGACCGTCCGGTCTTCGCCTCCGAGGTCGTACGCCACCACGGCGAGCCCATCGCCGCCGTCGCCGCCGACCACCCCGACACCGCCCGCCTGGCCGCCGCGGCCGTCATCGTCGAGTACGAGGTGCTCGACCCGGTGACCGACCCCGAGCAGGCCTTCGAGGCCGAGCCGCTGCACCCCGACGGCAACCTGATCCGCCACATCCCGCTGCGGCACGGCGACCCCGACGCGGCCGGCGACATCGTGGTCGAGGGCCTGTACCGCATCGGCCGTCAGGACCCGGCGCCGATCGGCGCCGAGGCGGGCCTCGCGGTGCCGCGCCCCGACGGCGGCGTGGAGCTCTACCTGGCCTCCACCGACCCGCACACCGACCGCGACCGGGCCGCCGCCTGCTACGGCCTGGAGCCCGAGCGCGTCAAGGTCGTCGTCACCGGCGTCCCCGGCGCCACCGCCGACCGCGAGGACCAGGGCTTCCAACTCCCGCTCGGCCTGCTGGCGCTGAAGACCGGCTGCCCGGTGAAGCTGACGGCCACGCGCGAGGAGTCCTTCCTCGGCCACACCCACCGGCACCCCACCCTGCTCCGGTACCGCCACCACGCGGACGCCGAGGGCAAGCTCGTCAAGGTCGAGGCGCAGATCCTGCTGGACGCGGGCGCCTACGCCGACACCTCGTCCGACGCCCTGGCCGCCGCGGTCGGCTTCGCCTGCGGTCCGTACGTCGTCCCGAACGCCTTCATCGAGGGCTGGGCCGTACGCACCAACAACCCGCCCTCCGGCCATGTGCGCGGCGAGGGCGCCATGCAGGTGTGCGCCGCCTACGAGGCGCAGATGGACAAGCTGGCCAAGAAGCTCGGCGTGGACCCGGCGGAACTGCGCCTGCGCAACGCCATGGCCACCGGCGACGTACTTCCGACCGGTCAGACGGTGACCTGCCCGGCCCCGGTCGCGGAGCTGTTGCAGGCCGTCCGCGACTACCCCCTGCCGGCCCTCCCCAAGGACACCCCCGAAGACGAGTGGCTGCTGCCCGGCGGCCCCGAGGGCGCGGGCGAACCGGGTGCCGTGCGCCGTGGCGTGGGCTACGGCCTGGGCATGGTGCACATGCTCGGCGCCGAGGGCGCGGACGAGGTCTCCACGGCGACGGTCAAGGTCCACGACGGTGTCGCGACCGTGCTGTGCGCGGCCGTCGAGACCGGCCAGGGCTTCACCACGCTCGCCCGGCAGATCGTCCAGGAGACGCTGGGCATCGACGAGGTGCACGTGGCGCCCGTCGACACCGACCAGCCCCCGGCGGGCCCGGGCTGCCGCGGCCGCCACACGTGGGTGTCGGGCGGCGCGGTGGAGCGGGCCGCCAAGATGGTCCGTACGCAACTGCTCCAGCCCCTGGCGCACAAGTTCGGCATGTCCACCGAGCTGCTCCAGATCACCGACGGCAAGATCACGTCGTACGACGGCGTCCTGTCGACCACCGTCACCGAGGCGATGGACGGCAAGGAACTGTGGGCGACGGCCCAGTGCCGCCCCCACCCGACCGAACCGCTGAACGACGTCGGCCAGGGCGACGCCTTCGTCGGCATGTCCTTCTGCGCCATCCGCGCGGTGGTCGACGTCGACATCGAGCTGGGCTCGGTACGCGTGGTCGAGCTGGCGCTCGCCCAGGACGTCGGCCGGGTGCTGAACCCGGCCCAGCTTCAGGCGCGGATCGAGGCGGGCGTGACGCAGGGCGTGGGCATAGCGCTCACGGAGAACCTCCGCTCGGCCCGCGGCCTGATCCGCCACCCGGACCTGACCGGCTACTCCCTGCCGACGGCCCTGGACGCCCCCGACCTCCGGATCGTGAAGCTCGTCGAGGAGCGGGACGTGGTCGCCCCCTTCGGCGCGAAGGCGGTGAGCGCGGTGCCGGTGGTGACATCCCCGGCGGCCATCGCCTCGGCGGTACGCGCCGCCACGGGCCGCCCGGTGAACCGCCTGCCGATCCGCCCGCAGGCGGCGGTGGTGACGGGGCAGTGACCCCGTCGCCGTCCCGGCCGTCCTGCCGGTCGCGGCGGCCGGGAAGCCGACGCTCGCGCATGCGCTGAGCCGTGCAAGCGATTGTGGCGGGGCGGGAACGCGCGAGGGTGTGCTGAGCGTCCTACTGGTGTGAAGCGCTGTCAGTGAGCGCGCCGGGGCAGGGCGTCAGCGGTGGGCACGCCGGTTCGGGGGCGTTGTCAGTGGTGGCGCGTAGTGTTCTGAGCAGTGGGACGGCCGCTGAACCCGGTGGATCGGTCGATCGGCTGTGTCCTGCCCGGGGGCTGCGAGCGAGCACATGCGGGGGAGTCCATGAGCACGACGATTACGACCTACGCCGGTGATACGGCGATCATCCTGACCGAGACCCAACTCGATCCGTACGTCACGCACGCGTTGACGCGCAGCTTGCTGACCGGCCCCGGACTGCCGTGCGACAGCGGGGTGTTGAGCTTCGCCGCGCTGTGCCGCGAGGGCCTGCGGACGGTGGCGGACTCGACGGGTGACCCGGAGGAGCGGCTGGCCGCGGAGCTGCGGGAGCAGCTGGTGATAGGCGGACTGCTGGGCCCCGGCGCCCTGGAGACGGAGTCGGTCCTGCTGGACGGTGCGACGGGCGAGATCTCGACGACGTACTTCCTGCACGACCGCCCCGACCTGATGGACCGCCGCCCGCTGGCCCCGTCCCTGCGGACACTGGTCCGCTTCGCGGAGGCGACGGACGAACTGGCGGGCCTGCGCGGCCAGTTCGCCTCCTACGTCGGCCGCTACGGCCCGAAGGCGGTCGCGGACGCGTCGCGGCACCTGCTGGCCGTGTTCGAGGACGGCACGGACGGCGAGCCGGCGCCGTTCTGGAAGATGGCGGCCCTGATCCGTCCGCTCGCGCTCGTGGCGGGCCGGGCCGGAGCGTCGGGCCTGGCCCTGGACCTGCCCCCGCGGCTCCTGGACCAGGAGTTCGGCCAGGGCAAGGTGGTGCGCTTCGAGGACGTCGACTTCCCCGCCACGCTCACCCACGAGCCGACCCGCCGCTTCCTGCGCGAGGTGGGCCTGCCGGAGGACGGCTACCTGTTCTCCCTCGACACGGACGTCCCCCTCGCGACGCTGGCCGAGTACTACGCCGACGTCGACCCCACGGCCGAACTCCCCTCCCGCGCCGGCCACTTGATCCGCCTCGGCCACCTCGTCGAGGACAACAGCCTGGTCATCGACGGCGAGACGGGCGCGGTCCTGAACTGGAGCGAGCCCGAGGCGAGACTGTTCCCGCTGAACACCGACGTCTCGACCCTCGCCTTCACGCTCTGGCTGCTCCACCGCGAGCAGGCGATCGACGAGGAGTCGGGCCACGAGCTCTCGACCGACACCTACGACCAGCTGGCCATGACGATGCTCCAGGTCCTGTCGACGGTCGACCCGACCGGCGTCGCCGCGGCGGGCAGGGACGGCCGGCACTACTGGACGGAGGTGTTCCAGGACGAGGCGAGCGGCGTGCTGGAGTCGGTGGGCGGGGCGCGGTGAGTCCGATCGACGTGCCCCCACGGGCGATGTGATCGGACGTGATCGTCCGCCCGGCCGAACCGGGCGAGCTGGCGGCCGTCGCGGGACTGCGGTGGCGGTGGATCCAGGAGAACGACGGCGCCGCCGCACCGGAGTCAGCCGGCCGGGAGGACTTCATACGCCACTTCGTCCTCTGGGCGGAGGAGAACGCGTCCTCGCACCGCTGCATGGTCCTCGCCAGTGGCGACCTGGGGATCATCGGCATGGCCTGGCTGGCGCTCGTCCACCGTGTGCCGACGCCGCGCGCTGCATCGGGCGTCCGGTGACCTCCAGTGCGTGTACGTGGTCCCGGAGGCGCGCGAGGCCGGGCTGGGCGGACGGCTGATCACCGAGACCCTGGCCAGGGCGAAGGACCTCGGGCTGGAGCGGGTGACGGTCCACTCCTCACCCCGGGCGCCGCATCCATCAGCGAGCTCCGCTCGCGGGCGGCATACGCCCGCCAGGGCTTCGAGAACTCGCCACGGCTGCTCCAGGCCCGGGTGGCGCGGGTGCCGTCGTAGGGCTGCCGTAGCGCTGCTGTAGTGCTGCTGTAGTGCTGGGCCCGCGTCAGGAGGACTTGGGGGTTGCGCGGCGACGGCGTACGGCGATGACCAGGGCGGCGCCGAGGGCGGCTGCGGCGGCTGCGGTGCCGGCCAGGAGCGGGGTGTTGTCGGAGCCGGTGCTGGCCAGGTTGCCGTTGACGGAGCCGGTGGTGGAGGAGCCGGCGGTTCCGTTGCCGCCCGTGCCGCCCGTGC
>JABFVM010000090.1 GCA_013362785.1 Streptomyces sp.
GCGGACTCGCCGGGCATCGTCACTTCCCCCAGATCTCCCGGTACGCCTCCCGATAGCCCGATGGGTCCCAGGCCGTGGATCCGTGGCTGTTGGCGGACGTGGTGATGTGTACGGGGGCGACGTATCCGCTGGCGGGGCGGGCGGAGAAGGCTCGGTTGAATTCGTCGATGATTTGCCAGCCCTGGAGGGACAGTGGCTCGGGCACGGTGGCGGACTGGTACTGGCTGTTGTTGATGCGTTGGAAGGCGGACGGGTCGCCGTCGCCGGCGCCGATGTTGAACGGGGGGCCGGAGCCCTTTTTGTCGGCCGCGCGGAAGGCGGGGGCCGCGTCGGCGAAGTAGAGGTCGTTGATGGCGACGGAGTGGGTCCATCGGGTGCCGAAGCGGGAGAGGAGGGAGGCGATCACCCGGGGGGTGCGGCTGCTCGCGTCGGGGATCGGGATGTTCTCGTAGGCCAGCAACTTCACGCCCGGGCAGGTGGCGAGTTCTTCCTTGATCAGGTCGGACTTGGTTTTGGCGAAGGGGATCGAGGCGTCTGTCATGAGTACGACTCCGGCGTGGCCGCCCGCGTTCGAGATGATCCACTGGGCGCTGATGTCGGCGACGTCCTCGACCTTGGTCGTCACGTTGGTGAAGAGTTCGGGCCGGTGGCTGGGGCCGGGGGCGGCGACTGCGTGCCAGCCGATGAGCGGGATGTGTGCCGCGTTGGCTCTGGAGACCTGCTGCAGCGTGGAGTTGGGGTCGAAGCCGCCGATCACGATGCCCGAGGGGCGGAGGGCGACGGCCTGGCTCATGGCCGCCTGGATGCCGGCCGGGGTGCCGCCGCCGTCGATCACCCTGACGTTCCATCCGATGACCCGTGCGGCTGCCTTTACTCCGTCCGCGGCGCCGGCGACTCCGGGGTTGGTCATGGTCTGGGCGACGTAGACGATGGTCTTGCCGGAGACCGCCGGGGGGCCGCTGGTCGGTCCGTTCCACGAGACGTCCGTCAGTTCCGCCCGGCTGACCATGGCCTGGGCGCGGGCGTGGACGGCGGGACAGCCGTTCGGGCCCGGGGTGGACTCGTCCGGTCCGCTCTGCGAGCCGCGTTCGCAGCCGGCGAGGAACGTTGCCGTGGTGAGCAGCAGGACGCCGGTGGCGAGCCGGGCCGCCCTGGGGGCGCCGGTGGTGGCGTTGCGAGTGCCGTGCACGAGGGCTCCTCACGGAGGCTTGAGCGGGAGGATGCGGCCGGGCGGGGAGGTGGTGCCCGTGGCGTGGGTCAGGGAGGGGAGCCTGCGGAGTCCGCGGAGCCGTCGTCCTTGTGTCGGGAGGACGGCGGGTTCGGCCGTGGGGCGGGGGAATCGCGGGCCGCGACGGCTCCGGTGCGCAGTCGGCGGCGGGCGGCGTAGCCGGCCAGGCCGACGGCGATGAGCAGGGTGCCGCCGTGGAACAGCGGGACCGTCCAGAATTCGGCGCCCAGCTGGCCGATGCCGGTCAGGCCGACGGCCAGGACGGCGACGGCGACGACGGTGCCCACGGCGTTGGGGCGGCCCGGTTTGATCGCGGTGGCGCCGAGCAGGGCGCCGACGAAGGCGGGCAGCAGGTAGTCGAGGCCGACGCTCGGGTTGCCGATCTGCTGCTGGGCGGCGAGCAGTACGCCGGCGAAGCCGACGATCAGGCCCGACGCGGTGAACGCGTAGACCGTGTACCTGCGGGTCGGGATGCCGATCAGGTCGGCGGCGCGCGGGTTCGATCCGATGACATACAGGTAGCGGCCGAGCGGGAGGCGCTCCAGGACCAGCCAGAGGGCGACGGTGAGGGCCAGGACGTAGAAGGCGGGGACCGGAAGGCCCAGGAACGTGGAGTCGTAGAGGTCGGTGAAGGCCGGCGGGAGGCCGCTCGGGCCGGGGACGATGCGGCCGCCGTCGGTGATCCAGCCGGTCACGGCGTACAGCATGCTGCCGGTCCCGAGGGTGGCGATGAAGGAGTCGATCCGGCCGAACACGACGATGACGCCGTTCAGGACGCCCATGGCCGCTCCTCCGGCGATCACCGTGAGGCAGGCGAGCGGCCAGGGCCACCCGTCGTTGACGATGAGCTCCAGCGCCATGACGTGCGCCAGGCCGAGGCCGTAGCCGATCGAGAGATCGAACGCGCCGGTCACGATGGGGACCATGGCGGCGAGGGCGAGGACGGCGGGGATCGACTGGTTGGACAGGATCGAGTCGACGGTGTCCAGCGTGGGGAAGGTCCGGGGCAGGGCGAGGGAGAAGATCAGGAAGAGGACGGCGGTGAGGGCCAGGAGGCCGTAGGCGCCGATGAGGTGCCCGCCCGAGCGGGGCCTGGGCGAGGACGGTGCCGGCGAGGGGGTCATGGGTTCGTCGCGGTGCCGGAGGTCGGCATGGCCGAGGCCACCCGGGTGAGTGCGGCCACTGTGAGGTCCGGGCCGCTCAGCTCGGTCGTCACGGTCCCGCCGACGAAGACCAGGGCGCGTCGGCACGCGCTGGTGACCTCCTCGAAGTCGGTGGAGATGAGCAGGACCGCGAGGCCCGCGGCGAGCGCCTCGTCGAGCAGCCGGTAGACGGCTGACTTGCCGCCCACGTCCACGCTCGCGGTCGGCTCCTCAAGGATCAGCAGGCGCAGGCCCACCCGGAGCCATCGGCTGATCATCACCTTCTGCTGGTTTCCGCCGGACAGGACGGCGATGGGGGCCTCGGTGTCGCGGGGACGCACCGAGAACCGTCTCATCAGGGTGGTGGCCTCGGCGCGTTCGCGGCGCGGGCTGATCCACCGTGGTGTAGGAGGACCCCCGGCGCGGGGGTTGGCCAGGAGGTTCTCCCGGACCGTCAGTTCGGCGAGGCAGCCCTCCTGTTGCCGGTCCCCCGGTACCAGGCCGACACCGAGGCCGACGGCGTCCGCGACCGTACGCGGGCGGTACGGTCGGCCGCCGAGCAGCACCCGTCCGGCGAGGACGGGCCGGGAGCCGGCCAGGGCCCGTCCCAGGTCCAGGTGCCCGGCGCCCGAGAGGCCGACCAGGCCCAGGACTTCTCCGGCCCTGAGTTCCAGGCTGACCGGTCCGGCGTCTGCGGTGCGCACACGGTCGAGCGTGAGGACGGCGGGGCCGGCGGCGGGCGTACGGACGGGGCGATGGTCGGCCAGTTCCTCGCCGACGATGTCGTGCACCAGTCGGGTGGGACTGTGGCCGGCGAGTGGGCCGTGGCTGACCAGGTGGCCGTCGCGTAGTACGGCGAAGGTGTCGGCCACCTCGTACACCTCGTCCAGGCGGTGGCTGACGTAGAGGATGCCGTGCCCTCGGTCGCGCAGCGCGTGCAGGACGTGGAAGAGGCGGGTGCAGTCCGCCGCGGGGAGGCGGGCGGTCGGCTCGTCGAGGACGATGAGTTTCGCCCGTGCGGCGAGGGCTCGGGCGATGGCGACCAGGGATCGCTCGGTGGGGGCGAGGTGGGCGATGGGTGCGTCGGGGTCGAGGTGTGCGGCGACGATCCGCAGGGCGTCGATGCAGTGCTCGCGGGTCCGCCGCCAGGAGATCAGTCCGGCGCGGCGGGCGTATCCCGTGCTCAGGGCGATGTTCTCGGCGACCGTCATCCACTCCACGAGACCGAGGTCCTGGTGGATGAAGGACATGCCGCGGGAGGCGGCATGACTCCGGAGGGGGTGCCCGTCCACCGTGATCCGTCCCGCGTCGGCGTGGTGGACGCCGGAGAGGACCTTGATGAGCGTGGACTTTCCGGCGCCGTTGGCCCCGAGGAGGGCGAGAACACTGCCTGCGTGGATGTCGAGGTCGACCCCGGCCAGCGCGACGGTGCCGCCGAACCGCTTACGGAGTCCTCGGACGCGGACCAGGGGTTCCACTCCGACGGGCGGCATCGCCCTGTCGGGGCCGTCCGGGATATCGGGGATGTCGGGGATATCGGGAGCGTCGTACACGGACATCTCCCCGGGTCGGCCTGGCAGGTTCTTCCCGACTGTCATCCCGACTGTCATGAGGGATATTAGCGGGTCAGATCACAGCATTTCAGACATTCTGAAGTGGTGTGTGGCCGCAGCTCTGTCAGACCCCGGCGAGGCCGCATTCGGCCCAGATGACCTTGCCCTGCGGGATGTAGCGGGTACCCCAGCTCTGCGACAGCTGTGCGACGAGGAACAGGCCGCGGCCGCCCTCGTCGGTGCTCGCCGCCCGGCGCAGGTGCGGGGCGGTGTTGCTGGAGTCGGAGACCTCACAGATCAGGGTGCGGCCGTGCAGCAGCCGTACCCGGATGGGCCCGGCACCGTGCCGGATGGCGTTGGTGACGAGTTCGCTGAGCATGAGTTCCGCGGCGAACGCGGCCTCGTCGAGGCCCCACTCGGCCAGCCTGCGGACGGCGGCGGCGCGGACCTCGCTGACCCGGGCCGGGTCGGCGGGCAGGTCCCAGGTGGCGATCCGGTCGGGGGGCAGGGCGTGGGTGCGGGCGACGAGCAGGGCGATGTCGTCGCTGGGGTGGGCCGACGCCACGGTGTCCAGGATGACCTGGCAGGTCTCCTCGGGCGTGCGCTCCGGGTGGGCCAGGGCTCCTCGCAGCTGGTCGAGGACCACGTCGACGTCGCGCTGCCGGTCCTCGATGAGCCCGTCCGTGTAGAGGACGAGCCGGCTGCCCTCGGGAAGGTGGACCTCGGCGGATTCGAAGGGCAGACCGCCGAGGCCGAGCGGGGGCCCGGCGGGCAGGTCGGGGAAGGACACGGTGCCGTCGGGGTGGGACAGCGCGGGCGGAGGGTGGCCGGCCCGCGCCATGGCGCACTGCTGCGTGGTCGGGTCGTAGACGGCGTACAGGCAGGTCGCGCCGATGATTCCGGCGCCGTCGGAGTCGGGGTCCTCCCGGTCCAGGCGTGCCACGAGGCTGTCGAGGTGGGTGAGGACTTCGTCCGGCGGGAAGTCGAGTTCGGCGAAGCTGCGCGCGGCGGTGCGCAGTCGGCCCATGGTGGCGGCGGAGAGCATGCCGTGTCCGACGACGTCGCCCACGAAGAGGCCGACCCGGGTTCCGGAGAGGGGGACGACGTCGTACCAGTCCCCGCCCACGTCCGATTCGGCGGGCAGGTAGCGGTGCGCGACCTCGACGGCGTCCTGATCGGGCAGACCGTGCGGGAGCAGGCTGCGCTGGAGGGCCAGGACCATGGTGCGTTCGCGGGTGTAGCGCCGGGCGTTGTCGATGGAGAGCGCGGCTCGGTTCGCGAGTTCCTGGGCCAGCGAGCGGTCGTCGTCACCGAAGGGGGCAGGGTCCTGCGCCCGGTAGAAGCCGACGATGCCCAGCACGACGCCGCGGGCGGCCAGGGGCACCGCGATGAGGGAGTGGACGTGGCCGAGGAGTTGCCCGGTGTGCTCGGGGTCCTGCGCGAGCCAGCCCGCCGCGGCCTTCAGGTCCGGTTCCAGCACCGCCTGTCCGCTGGTCAGACAGCGCAGCTGGGGCGTGGTCGGGCCGTAGTCGACCCGTTTGCCGACCGGTGAGAAGGGCAGGCCCTCGCGGATCCCGTGGACCACGGAACGGCGCAGGTCACTGCCGGGATCGGCGGACTCCTCGCCGCGCAGGACGGCTTCCGGCAGGTCGATGGTGACGAAGTCGGCCAGTCGCGGCACCGCCGTCTCGGCGAGTTCCTGGGCGGTGCGGCGCACGTCCAGGGTGGTGCCTATGCGGGCGCTGACCTCGGAGAGCAGCTCCAGGCGGCGTCGCGCGGCCAGCGCATACGTCCCCACGTGCGGCTCCCCCACCATCACGAGCCCTGTCTTCGGGGGCGGGAAGCCTGAGCGGTGATCCGTCGCTCCGTCGGCGGCGACGCTCATGACGCCCTGGCTCTGGCCGACGCCGGTCAGGTGCCCGGACGACACGGTGACCGGGGCCTGCTCGGGCGCCGGGGCCGCATGAGCGGCCTCGGGCAGCGGGACGGCGGGCACGGCGGCAGGCTCGGCGGGGAAGCCCAGTGGCTCGTCGACCTGGCGTGGTACGGCGGCGAGGAACTTCCCGGGCGAAAGGCCGGGGAGTACGGCCTCGATGGCGATGCCCGCCACCCCGCAGGCGGTGGTCACCGGGCGGCTCACGAGCTTGACCAGGCGGCCGTCGGACAGGTGCACGTCGACGGCGGCCCGTATCCCCAGGGCGATCAGTTCGGCGGCCTTGCCCACCAGGACGGAACGGTCCCGGGGGTGCAGTTCGAGGGCCAGTTCGTCCACCCCGATGCCGCGGTCGAGTCCGGCCGCGGTGCCGGCTCGGCCGCCGCCGCCTCCGACCTGCGCGTCCAGGTACGCCCGCAGCAGCGCGCGCCCGCGCGCGGAGCTCTGCCCGAGCAGCCGCCGCTCGATGGCCTGCGCCGCCCTGCGTATCACGGTGTCCAGCGCCGGGTCCTCGGCGCTGCGCGGATAGCCGAAGCACAGGACGCCCTCGATACGGCCGCTGAGCGGGTCACGGACGGGCAGTGCGCGGCAGGCGCTTCCCTGGGAACGCTCGGCGAAGTGCTCGGCGCCGTAGACCCGGATGAGCCGACGCTCCGCGAGCGCGAGGCCGATGCCATTGGTTCCGGCGACCTGCTCGGCGAACACGAATCCCGGGACGCGCTGGATCGCCGGGAGAGCTCTGGCGAAGGACACCTCTCCGAAACGGCGCAGGAGAACCGTCCCGTCCGCGTCGGCGACGGAGATGTTCATCGAGGTGCCGTCGAACCGGGACTGCAGTCGGTCGAGCACGGGCAGGGCCGCGTGGACGATCCGGCCGTCCGGGTCGAAGTCGTCGCGGAAGGGAAGGTCGGCCTGGTCAGGCGAGAGGTCCAGGGACCGGCAGCGCTGCCACGAGTTCAGGATGGACGTCCGTACGCCCGTCTCGACCGGCTCGCCCTGCAGAAACCGCTCACGGGCGCGTGCGGGCCCTGCGCCGCCTGTCGCACGTCCCGTCGACATCGGTTCCCCGCCGGACCGAACCACGCCTCGCCTCACTCGTGCTTTCTGTAACCCATCTTTGAAAATACCCAGCATTAACGACAATACGGGACATTAAGAAAATTGGTCATGATTCACAAGATCGCTACCGGACCGACGGGTGAGCCGGTCCCGCCGGGAACGTTCAGCGGCGCCACCACCAGCAGGAACTCATACCGCCCCGCCTCGGCGGTCGCCGCCGAGAGCGCCTCCAGGTCGAGGTTGTCCAGCAGGGGCACCCCCATCGCGGCCACGGCCAGGGCGTGGACCGGCGAGTGCACGCCCTCCACGGGTGAGGGCCGCACATCGCTGTCGCCGTCGCCGCCGAGCAGCGCGATGCCGCGCTCGCCGAGCAGGGGCAGCGCGTCCACGTGGAAACCGGCGCTCGCTTCGTCGGGGTCCCAGGCGCCGAGCTCCGCGCGGCGGCGGGCGTGTCCGGAACGCAGCAGCACCGCGTCGCCCTCGCCGATCGTCAAACCGAGCGCCTTCTCGGCCGCGATGACGTCCTTCGCATGTACGGCCCGTCCCGGCTCCAGCCAGCGGATGCCGAGGACGGCGGGCAGGTCGAGAAGCACCCCCTTCGCGACAAGGGGGCCGAGCTCCGACACCGCGCCGAAGCGGGCGCCCGTGGCATCGACGGCCTCGTCCGCCGTCCGGCCGTCGTAGAGCTTCCCGCGGTAGGCGATGTGGCACAGGGCGTCGAGATGGGTGACGCCCTTGCCGTGGTAGTCGGCGGCGATGAAGTCCTTGTAGGTGGCGGGTTCCGGGGGTTCCCGATCGCCCAGATCGGTCATGTGGTGCAGGGCGGGCTTGCGATTGTCGGGGCCGGGCCGGGTGTTCCAGGGCAGCGCCATCGGTACGACGGTCCCGGACCGCACCGTGGCCGTAGCCCGCCGTACGGATTCCGCGGTCACCCGGTTCCAGGCACCGCGGTCGGCCGGCGTCCACCGGCCCCAGGTGCGAACCGAGTCGAAAAGTGCGTCGAACTCCCGCCGGGAGACCGCGGGACCGTTGGCAGAACCTGAGCTCATCCGTACTCACCGTTCCCGGCGATGTCGCCGCTGATATCCGCGCCGTCATCCGGCAAGGCTTCTCGACTCGACGCCCCGAAGCTGACACCTTAAGCGCGCATGGAGCTGACCAAAACCGGGCAAACCGCAACATCGGTGCGCTGGAGGCTCGTGCTGGCCAGCACCACCATGCTCTTCGTCGAGCTGGCGCTGATCAGATGGGCGGGCGCCAACGTCGTCCATCTCAGCTACTTCTCGAACTTCATCCTGCTGGGATCGTTCCTCGGCATCGGCATCGGGTTCCTGATCCCGGCGGCGCGCGGGCAGTGGCTCAAACGCTGGACGCCCGTCCCCCTCGCGCTGCTGGTCGTCCTCGTGCGCGCGTACCCGGTGCAGGTGCGCCAGAGCAGCAGTGAGGTCATCTACTTCACGGCCGTGAAGACCACCGGCCTGCCCCAGTGGGTGACGCTGCCGGCCATCTTCCTGCTGACCGCGGTGATCATGGCAGGGATCGGCAAGATCACCGCCGACCTCTTCCGCCAGCTCCCCTCGCTCGACGCCTACCGCTACGACCTGCTCGGCAGCATCACCGGCTCGATCTCCTTCGCCGTACTGTCCTGGCTGTGTGCCCCGTCGGTCGTGTGGGGCGTATGCGCCGCCGCGGCCCTGCTGATCCTCGGCGGGCGCCGCAACACGGTGCTGTACGCCATCCCCCTCACGGCGATGGTCGCCGCGCTGTTCATGGAGTCGACGACGGCCGGCGTCTCCTGGTCGCCCTACTACAAGATCGAGCTCGAAAAGTCGCCGACCACGACCCGGACGTACTACATCTCCGCCAACGGCGTCCCGCACCAGAGCACCGCGCCGCTGCCGGTGCTGATGCGGGAGAACTCGCCCTATCGAGAGGCGTACGAGCAGACGCCCCGCAATCCGCACAAGCGCGTGCTGGTCATCGGGGCCGGCAACGGCAATGACGTCGCGGTCGCGCTGGCGCACGGAGCGCGGCATGTGGACGCGGTCGAGATCGACCCGCGTCTGCAGGAGATCGGTGCACAGCTGCACCCCGCCAGGCCGTACGACGACCCCAGGGTGCACGTCCACATCGATGACGGGCGGGCGTTCCTGGAGCGGACCAACGCCAAGTACGACTTGATCGTTCTGGCGCTCCCGGACTCCCTGACACTGGTGTCCGGCGCGAGCAATCTGCGGCTGGAGAGCTACCTGTTCACCCGTGAGGCGTTCGAGGCCGCCCGCGATCATCTGACGCCGGACGGCGCGTTCGCCATGTACAACTACTACCGCAAGACCTGGCTGGTCGACCGTTTCGCCGGAGACCTCGACGGCCTCTACGGTCACGCCCCCTGTATGACGACGTACAAACGGAACGCGGCCGTACTGGTGGCCGGGATGACCCCTGCCGACCAGTCCTGCAAGCACATCTGGCGGGCCGGCGGGCCGGTCCCCGTGGCCGCACGCGACGACCACCCCTTCCCGTATCTGCTGCACCGGGGCATCCCCTCGCTCTACCTGGGCGCCCTGGGCGCGATCCTGCTGGTGACGCTGCTGTCGGTGCGCATGACCGGGGTGCGTATCCGGAGCACCTTCCGCTACGCCGACATGTTTCTGCTGGGGGCGGCCTTCATGCTGCTCGAAACGAAGAACGTGATCGGCTTCGCGCTGTTCTTCGGCACGACCTGGCTGGTCAATGCCCTGGTGTTCTTCGGTGTCCTGCTCTCCGTCCTCGCCGCGGTCGAGGTCCGGCGCAGGTTGCGGCGGGTCAGCCAACCGGTGCTGCAGCTGATGCTCTTCGGCTCCCTCGCGGCGGCCTGGCTGGTTCCGGTGCAGGCCGTGCTCTCGCTGCCCTTCGCCGGACGGCTCGCAGCCGCCATCGCCCTGGCCTTCGCACCGATCTTCTGTGCCAACCTCATCTTCTCGGACCGCCTCGCGCTGGCCCCCGACCCGACCTCCGCGTTCGGCGCGAATCTGCTGGGCGCGCTGACCGGGGGCGCACTCGAATACCTGGCGCTGATGACGGGCTATCAGGCGCTGCTGCTGGTGGTCGCCGCGCTGTACCTGGCGGCATGCGTCGCCATGCGCTTCGCCGGCCGCGGGCCGGGCCTGCGGGCGACGCCGGTGCCGGACGAGACCGTGGCCGTCAAGGCCCAGCCGAGCACGGGGCGCTGACACCGGTTCAGGTGCTCGGCGCCCGTCGGGATGCCGGATGGGCGACGTAGCCCCCGATGGCGGCCAGTACGCCCGCCGCGGCAACCAGCAGCGCCGTGGTGAGGCCCGCACGCAGCAGCAGCGTGCCGATGGCCGCCCCGGCGAAGACCGCCACCACGGCGGCTCCGCGGAAGGGCTGGGAGGCATCCGACGTGCCGCCGCCCACGGCCGACTTTCTGATCCAGGTGATGAGGGTGCCGGTGACCAGCGTGGTGTTCACCAGCGCCCCGAGCCGCCATATCGTCGCGCTGCGCACCCCCATGGCCACCGCGGTCAGCGCGATCACCGCGTAGTGCCTCGGCAGCGGGTGCCCCGCCACCGTCCGCAGGCCGATCGCCGTCAGTGCCGCGGCCACCAGGAGGGTGGATGCGATGGCGGCGGAGCTCAGCAGCCACCGACGGTGGCGGGCGGCCGTGGCGGCGCCGAGGCGGCTGCCGACGACGACGCCGGCCGTGAACCCGGCGAGTGCCGTGAGCGAACCGAGGGGTGAGAGCCCTTCGCCGCCTCCGAGCGCGAAGCCCAGGAACAGGATGTTGCCCGTCATGAAGGCGGTGAAGATCTGCCCGAGGCCCAGGAAGGCCACCGCGTCGACGATCCCGGTGACGGCGGTCAGCGCGATCAGCGCCTTCGGCAGTGGATCGGAGTCAGCCGATACGGGCATGCGTTGGTCCCATCCATCCTGGGCGGAGTGTGCGTGATTGCCTGACGGGTCTTCACTTCTCACTTCACGAAGCGGTATTTCAGGTGGGTCGCGAGGGGCGTGCCGACCATCCGGACCGGTTCCAGGTTCTGTCGCCGTGCGCCCGGGCCGTCGAAGAGGCGCAGGCCATCGCCGAGGAGTGCGGGGACCACGTGCAGTTGCAGCTCGTCGATGAGTCCCGCGTCGAGGTACTGCCGCACCGTGCTCGCGCCGCCCGCGATGTCGACGTTCCTGTCGCCGGCCGCGGCCCTCGCCCGGTCGAGGGCGTTGTGAATGCCGTCGGTGACGAAGGTGAAGGTGGTTCCGCCCTCCTTGACCAGGGTCGGCCGGGGGCGGTGGGTGAGGACGAAGACCGGCGTGCGGAACGGGGGGTTGTCGCCCCAGAACTCCTCGCCCGTGTCGTACATCGTGCGGCCCATCACCACCGCCCCGGTGGCGTCGAACCACTCGCGCATCAGCCGGGAGTCCTCGTTCTCCTCGCCGCCCGTCATGCCCTGGCGTTCCCGCCAGCTCGCCAGGTTGTGGATCCACTCGAAGAGCGGCTCGGCGCCGTCGCCTCCCGGGTTGTCGATGCCTGCGTCGGTGCCGGCGACGTAGCCGTCGAGCGAGATGGCCAGATCCGCGGTCACGGTCACGATGAGTACTCCTGGGGTGCTGGGGTGTGCTGCCTTCGCTCTCACGTCGATCGGGGACGGGTGAATTCGACACGCCTGTGAGCGCGCTTCCGTGGTGGCTACGGCCGCGCCATCTTCGTCCGCGCCGGCACGCACAGCCACGCCAGGCCCGCCGCGACCAGGTACGCGACCGCGCCCACCGTCATGCTGACGCGCAGTCCGGCGTCGTAGTCCGTGGCTGTGGCGAGCAGGGTGCCGCCGAGGGCCACGCCCGTGGCGCTGCCGATCTGGCGGGTGGTGTTGAACAGGGCGGACGCGGCGCCCGAGTAGGCAGGGGGTGCGGCGCCCATCACCGTGGCCGTCGAGCCGGTGAGGGCGAAGGACGTACCGAAGCCCGCGGCCATCATCGGGGCCACCAGCAGCGCGTAGGCGGGATCGGCTCCAGCCGCGGCCCAGCCCGTCAGTCCGAGGGCGGCCAGGAGCATGCCGGAGATCACGAGCGGGCGGTCACCGGTGCGGCGGGTCAGCCGTCCGGAGAGGACAGAGGCGAACATGGTCATCGCCACCGCCGGGAACAGCGCCAAGCCGGTGCCGAGGGCGCTGTAGCCGCGCTGGTGCTGGAACTGGAGGCTGGCGGTGAACACCATGCCGTAGAAGCCGAAGTTGAACAGCAGGCCGATGGCGGCTCCCCCGCTCATCTCGCGGGAGCGGAGCAGGTTCAGGGGGAGGACGGGCGAGCGGGCCAGCCGTTCGCGCGCCACGAACGCCGTGGCGGCCAGCGCGGCCAGGCCCAGCCCGGCGAGCACGGTGGGATCCGACCAGCCGCGCCGTCCGGCCTCGTTGAGCGCCGCGGTCAGCAGCGCCACCGTCGCCACGACCGCGCACTGAGCCGGCCAGTCCAGAGCCCGGCCGGTGCGCCGGGGCGAGCGGGCGACGTACCGCAGTGTCAGCAGCGTGCAGGCCACTCCGACGGGCAGGTTGATGAGGAAGACCCAGCGCCAGCCCACCGTGGAGACGAGCAGTCCGCCCAGCAGCGGTCCGGCCGAGGCGGCGATGCCGGCCATCGAACCCCACAGTCCGAAGGCCCGTGAGCGTGCTTCCGGCTCCGGGTAGGCCTGCTGGAGCAGGGCCAGGGAGCCGGGCACGATGAGTGCCGCGCCCAGGCCCTCCACCAGCCGGGCGGCCACCAGGAACAGGGTCCCGGGCGCGAGCGCGCACGCGGCCGAGGCCACGGTGAACACCGCCACGCCCGAGCAGAAGATCCGGCGGTTTCCCAGCCGGTCGCCGAGCGCGCCACCGGTCAGCAGGAACCCGGCGAAGACCAGGGTGTACCCGTCGGTGATCCACTGGATGCCGGTGAGGGAGGCCGACAGCTCCCGGCCGATGACGGGTACGGCGACGTTCAGGACCGTCACGTCCAGGATCACCATGAAGTAGCCGGCGCACACCGCCAGCAGCGGTGCCCAGGGGCGGGGCCGTCGCTCGGGCCGCGGGGTCCCCTTGCCGGAGGGCTGCTTCGACTGGCCGCCATCGGCCGACTCCGCGAACGCCACCGCCCCGACTCCTCCCGTCCGCAGAGACCCCTGCGGCAAGCAGATACCTCCTCACCAACGGGAACAATAAGGGGCATATCCCCCGAAGGGCCATATCCCCCGGACGCCGGGAGCCGGGACGCTGACACAGCACGGCGGCTAGCGAGCCACCGCCTCCGCTCCCACCTGCGCGAACTTCTCGTCCAGCGCCCCGGACGGAGCACCCGCGACGCCGATCCCGGCGATCGGCGCGTTGCCCGCGGTGACGGGGACCGCGCCCGCCAGGAACAGCGTGCCGGGGATGTCCTTCAGGTTCGGGGCCTGCTCCAGGCGCTCGGCCAGCTGGGAGGTGGGGGCGTTCCAGGCCACGGCGGTGAACGCCTTGCGCTCGGCGGACTCGTAGGACTGCGGGCCGGCGCCGTCGCCGCGCAGGGTGACGATCGTGTTGCCGTTGCGGTCCACCACGGCGACCGTGACGCGCTGGTTCTCCTTCTCGGCGGCGTCGAGCGCGGCCTGCGCGGCCTTGGTGGCGGCGTCGATCGTGAGGTGGGTGGAGGTGGTCGTGGCCCGGGCCGGGGCGGTGGCCGAGGCCGGGGCGGCGGACGTGGCGGCCGGGGCCGAGGCGTTCGCGGACACCACGCCGAAGCCCGCCACCGCGACGACGGCGAGCACGGCGCCGCCCGTTGCGACGCGGGCACGGCGGGAGAGGGTCTTGCGCACTCGGTTCATGGGTCGGTCGACTCCTTCGATGGGCGGGGGCGGCCCGGTTGCCGCCCTGCTGCGTCCGCTCTCCACCCTCCGTGCGGAACCAGGCCCCGGCCGTCGACGTTCCGGCTGCCTCCCCCTCGCGGTACTGACGACACCGGGGTCATCCGATCGGTTGACCCGGCCGGCCCTCACACCGGGTCAGAATGGAGGTGTTTGCCCAGTTCAGCGCATGCGTGTGGGAAGGGAGGCGGCCCCGGATGGGGAACCGGTCGTACGAAGCGGGCACCGTGGACGCCCGGTGGCTCGGCGTCGTGATGCACGCGGCGTTCTTCCTGCTGCTCGGCGGCGCGCTCGCCCGGTTCCTGCTGCGCCACCCCGGCGAACCGCGCACCCCCTGGATCATCGCGCTGTGCGTCGTGCTCGCCGTGCTGCACCTGCTGGGCCCCAGGGCCGGCGACTCCGGCACCCGGCCCACCGGGCGGCACACCGCGTGGCTGGCGCTCGTCGTCGTGGTGTGGATGGTGCTGGTCGTGCTCGCGCCCAGCTTCGCCTGGTGCGCGGTGCCGCTCTTCTACACCGGTCTGCGCACCCTGCCGCCGCGTGCGGCGCTCGTTCTCGTGGCCGTCCTGACCGTGTTCGTCGTCGCCGCGCAGGTGCAGCTCGCCGGCCGTTTCGACCCCAATCTGGTCCTCGCCCCACCGGCCGTCGCCGCGCTCGCCACCGCCGTCTTCCTGCAGATGGAACGGCACACCGCACGTCAACGCGTCCTGATCGACGACCTGATCCGCACCCGTGCCGAACTCGCCGCCGCGGAACGCCGCGAGGGCACCCTCGCCGAACGCCAGCGGCTCTCCATGGAGATCCACGACACGCTCGCCCAGGGCCTGTCGAGCCAGCAGATGCTGCTCCAGGCCGCGGACCGGGTGTGGGAGACCGAACCGGGCAAGGCCCGCGCCCATGTCCGCACCGCCGCGTCCGTCGCCGAGCACAACCTCGCCGAAGCCCGGCGCTTCGTGCACGACCTCGCCCCCGCCGACCTCGCCCGCGGCGGCGGCCTCGACGAGGCGCTGCGTGCCCTGGCCGCACGGGAGTCCGGTGCGCGGCTCACCGTACGCGTCCACACCGACGACGACGGCCGCCTTCCCCAGCTGCCCGAACGCATCCAGTCCGCCTTGCTGCGCATCGCGCAGGGTGCTCTGGCCAACGTCCGCGAACACGCCGGTGCCCGCACCGCGGCCCTCACCCTCACGCTCCTCGACGACGAGGTCGTCCTCGACGTCTCCGACGACGGCCACGGCTTCGACCCCGCCGCGCCGACCGGCGCCCCCGACACGCCCGACGGCGGACGCGGGCACGGGCTGCCCGCCATGCACGCCCGGCTGCGCGCCCTTGGCGGCACCCTCACCATCGAGTCCACCCCCGGCGAGGGCACCGTCCTGTCCGCCGCCGTGCCCCTCCCCCTGGAGACACCCCGATGAGCACCGACCGCGCTCCGGTACGCATCCTGGTCTGCGACGACCACGCCGTCGTACGGGCCGGACTGCTCGCCCTGCTCGACAGCGCCCCCGGCATCGACGTCGTCGGCGAGGCCGGTACCGGTGAGGAAGCACTCGCGCTGGCCGCGCAGCTCACCCCGGACGTGGTGCTGATGGATCTGCAGCTCGGAGAGGGCATCGACGGCGTGGAGACCACCCGCCGTCTCACCTCGTCCCCCGGCCCCGGTGCCTCCCCCCACGTCCTGGTCCTCACCACCTACGACACCGACGCCGACATCACCCGCGCCATCGAGGCCGGCGCCACCGGCTACCTGCTCAAGGCCGAGCGCGCCGACGAGCTGTTCGCCGCGATCCACGCCGCCGCCGAGGGACGTACCGCCCTGTCCGCGCCGGTCGCCGGCCGCGTCATGGCCAACCTGCGCCGCCCTCGGCCCACCCTCACCGACCGCGAGCGCGACATCCTCGCCCAGCTCGCCCGCGGCATCGGCAACCGGGACATCGCCCGCGCGCTCTACATCAGCGAGGCCACCGTCAAAACCCATCTGCGCCGCATCTACGACAAGCTCGGCGTCGAGACGCGTGCGGGCGCGGTGGCCGTCGCGAAGGAACGCCGACTGCTGCCGTGACCTGCCTCGACCTGCGGTTCGGCGCGGGCAGGTCGGTCAGGGGCGCGGGGCGCGCTCCGCGGTCCAGGTGATGGCCGGCGGTACGACCCGCGCGCACAGCGGGCCGCCCCGCGCATCGGTGAGCCCGAGACGTCCCACCAGCAGACCGCCCGCCACGGCGCCGTCGAGCACCTCGGCCGGGACGGCGTCCAGCATGAGCTTGGCCCGGCGGAACATGGCGAAGTTCCCTGCGTCGTCGACCGTGCCCCACGACAGGTAGACGAACCGGCCACCGGGGCGGCCCTGCACATACGGGCCCCGGATGTCGGTCCCGGCCGGCGATGCGGCCGTCGTGCACTCCAGGGTCCAGGTGGCCGACGGGGCGTCACCTCGCTGCGGGGCGAGGAGTTCGGCCGGGCGGTCGCGGCGTTGCACGGCCACGTGGATGTTGCGGTACGGCGGGTCGGTGCCGTCGGGGGACGGGCAGGTGAGGCCGGGGAGGTGGTCGGCTTCGATGCGGATGCGGAGCATGGCCGCCATCATGCCCGGGCATCCCCGGAGTCGTGGCTGGTCGTGCACGAGATGTACGGGGTGTACGGGGTGCACGGGATGTGCTGGTCGCTCGAAGGGCGTCGCCTCAGCGCCGTCCCGGTCCGGCGGGGCGGGTCGGGCGGAGCAGGAGGAGGGCGACGTCGTCCGTGTGGTGGCGGTCGGTGGGGCGGGTGTGGTGGACGAGGTGGTCGACCAGGTGGTGCAGGGGGAGATCGCCCGACTCGCCGAGGTGGTGGGCGAGTTCGGCCGTGGTCTGGTCGATGTCGGCGCCGGGGACCTCCACGAGGCCGTCGGTGTAGAGCGCCAGGAGGGTGCCTTCGGTCAGGGGCAGGGCTGTGGGCGGGAAGGCGGTGGTGCTCATGCCCATGCCGATACCGAGGGGCGGGCCGGGGTCGATGTCGACCGTGTGCGCGTGGGTGCCGGGGTGGCGCAGGAGCGGGGGCGGGTGGCCGGCGCTGGCGAGGGTCACCTCGTGGCGGGCCAGGTCGAGGTGGGCGTAGAGGCAGGACACGAATCGGCCGGCCTCCAGGTCGGCGAGGTCGCGGTCGGTGCGGGCGAGGACCTGCGCGGGGCCGGCACCGGCGGTGGCGTGGGAGTGGACGGCCGTGCGGACCTGGCCCATGAGGGCGGCCGCCGTCGCGTCGTGGCCCTGCACATCGCCGATGACGGCCGCGACGGTCGTCTCGGTGAGCCGGATGAGGTCGTAGAAGTCGCCGCCGATGTCCATGCCGTGGCTCGCGGGCAGATAGCGGGCGGCGACGTCCAGTCCGGCCACGGTCGGCAGGGTGCGCGGCAGCAGGGTCTGCTGGAGGGCGTGGGCGAGGCTGTGCTTGGCGTCGTAGAGGCGGGCCCGGTCCAGGGCCTGGGCGATGAGACCGGCGAGCGGGGTGAGGATGGAGCGCTCGGCGGCGGTGAGGGTGTGCGGGTGGTTGTAGGCGAGGACGAAGCAGCCGAGGGGGCGCCCGGAGGTGATCAGCGGCAGGAACGCCCAGGCGTGTTTGTCGCTGATCTGCGGCGCCCTGGGGTAGGCGCGGGCCAGCTCCGCGCGGTCGGCGAAGTAGGAGGAGCTGCCGGTGGCCAGGGCCCGGCCGGCCGGGGTGAGGTCGGCGTCCGCGGGCAGGCCGTCGAGTTGTTCGATGGTGTTCGGGGTGTAACCGCGGTGCCCGATGATCTGCATCCGGCCGGCGTCGACGGTGGACATGATCATGCCGTGGGCGCCGAAGGCGGGCAGGATCTGGTCGGCGACCAGGTCGACGACGTCCTGGACGCCGACGGCCTCGGTCAGCGAGGCCGCCAGGTACACCAGGAGGTGGATGCGGCTGGTGGCCGGGGCGTCGATGGGGACGGGCTGGGTGTCGGCCGGCCGCACCGGCGGGCCTACGGGGTCGCCCGGCGTGATGAGGATGCTCATGCCGCCGGCGTCCGCGTCGAAACGGAAGCTGAGCCACTGCACGGAGGGGCGCAGGACCGTCAGGGCGAGGGGCTCGTGGCTGATCAGGGCCGTGCGGTAGGCGTCCATGAAGGCGACGTTGTCCAGCCAGGACAGTGACTGCCACAGCTGGGTGCCCAGCAGCTGTCCGGAGGGCCGGCCCAGGAGTTCGGCGGCCGCGGGGTTGGTGAAGGTGATCCGCCCCTCCCGGTCGAGGGCGAGGGCGCCGAGGGTGAGTCGTTCGGTCAGCTCGGCCGCGGCGAGCGCCGGCTGTACGCGTGGCACCTCCTGGGGGCGGAGCGGGACGAAGCGGGGCCGGTCCGGTACGGCAGTGGGGCGGGCGGCGTCCAGGACCCGGGCGACGCGTCGGGCGCTGAGGGCGATGCCGCCGCGCTCGCGGAGCGTCAGCCGGCCGGGGTGGTCGGACCGCCACATCAGCATCAGCGCGCCACGGCCGTCGCGCAGGCCGGTGAGGGGCGCGATCGCGAAGGCCACCCGGTAGGGCATGTTGGCCGCCGCGCGCGGATACGACCGGGCCAGCTCCTCCTGGGAACTCACCCACACCAGCCGTTCCTGGTGTACGGCGTCCTGGGCCGGACCGGGGGCGGCCAGCGTCACCCGCCACCACGGCGCGACGGCCTCGACCGGCACCCCGCAGATCGCGTGCAGGGCCAGTACCGTCCCCTCGGGGTCCGCCAGATAGACGCCCCCGCCCACGGCGCCCGTACGATGCACCGCCGCCGCCAATGCCCCGCCCAGCGGATCGGCATCGGCGGATTCCTCGGAGCGCCCGGTCACGTGGGACACACCCTCCCGCCCATATCAGGACGGTACGTCCGCGCGGCGGAGGCGGCACGCGGAGCGGACCGTGCGGGAGGGAGGCGGCCGAC
>JABFVM010000577.1 GCA_013362785.1 Streptomyces sp.
GGCCTGGTGGAGCCACTGGCCGGGGTTCCCGACCGTGAACGGGGCCACCGCGGCGGTCATCCCGATGCCCCTTGCAGCGTGGGTGACGTGCCCGCGGTGGCAGTGGCCGCGGAAGTCGAGCACCTCCCGCGTCAGGGCCGCCCCCTCCACCACGTCCTGGGGAGCATCGCGCGCCCCGCTCAGCCTCACCCTCTCCCTCCGACGGCGGCCGCACCTGGTCGCTGCGCGCCGGCCTCGTGACCGGCGACGGCCACTGCCTCACCAACGAGGCCGGCGTTCAACCGTTCGGTTGAACGCGGTTTCCACCGTCCGCGGGTCCATCGATCCGTACGGACGACGCGGCCGCACGTCCGCCCGCATCAGAATGGCGATCGCCCGTGGCGCCCGGGCCCCTTACGCCACCCCCCTGAGAGAGGTCTCCTCAGCGTGTCCAGCTTCCCCAGCAGACGAAGTGTTCTCACCACCGGAGCCGGCGCCGCCCTCGGTCTCGGTGCGATCGGCGCCACCGCGCACTCCGCCTCGGCCTCCCCGACCTCTGCCTCACGTCACGGTGCCGGGCCCGAGGAGACCCGTACGCTCGACGAGCTCTACCGTGCCGCTCTCAAGGAGGGCGGGAAGCTCGTCGTCTACAGCGGTGGCGACACCCCGACCCAGCAGGACGGCACCAAGGCGGCCTTCAGGGCCCGTTTCCCGGCCATCGACCTGACGCTGATCGTGGACTACAGCAAGTACCACGACGTCCGCGTCGACAACCAGTTCGCAACGGACACCCTCGTCCCCGACGTCGTACAGCTCCAGACCCTCCAGGACTTCGTCCGCTGGAACCAGCAGGGCCGGCTGCTGCACTACAAGCCCGGCGGGTTCTCGAAGCTGCACAAGGCGTTCCGTGACCCGCAGGGCGCCTGGGTCTCGGTCGCGGCCATCGCGTTCAGCTTCCTGTACGGCACGGACGCCGTGGGCTCGGACGCACCACGCAGCCCGCGCGACCTGGTCGACCCGAAGTGGAAGGGGAAGATCGCGTCCTCGTATCCGCACGACGACGACGCCGTCCTCTACCTCTACTCCCTCTACGTCCAGAGGTACGGCTGGGAATGGCTGGCCAAGCTCGCCGCCCAGGACGTGCAGTTCGCGCGGGGCAGCAACTCGCCGGGGGATGCCGTCTTCGGCGGGACGAAGGCGATCGGTGTCGGCACCGCCGGATCGGCGGTCCCCTCGTCCTCGTCGCCCGCGAAGTTCGTGATCGCCGATGGCCACCCGTTCATGGGCTGGGGCCAGCGCGCCGCCGTCCTCAAACAGGCCCAGAACCCGACGGCCGCCAAGCTGTACCTCAACTGGCAACTCTCCGCCGAGGTGCAGAAGAACTCCTTCAACGGCTGGTCGGTGCGCACCGACATCGCTCCCCCGGCCGGTCTGAAGCCGCTCTGGGAGTACCCGAATGCCCACGTGGACGGGTTCCCGGAGTTCATGGCCGACCGCGCCGAGGTCGAGCGCTGGAAGCAGACCTTCGCCCTGTACTTCGGCGAGGTCAAGGGCGACCCCACGCCCGGCTGGCTCGGACTGCACCCCGGAGCCTGACGGGCTGGGGGGCCTCCGACACCCACTCGCCCGTATCAGGGACGGGGGCCCCGCTCTCCACCTGCTCATCCCTCCTCATCATGCTCTTCACCTCGGCCATACGGCCGGCGGATAGACTCGGCGACCCCGACGGATGATTCTCCAGGGGGTTTGTCGTGTCCGACACAGGTCCCGTCCACGCGCAGCAGCCGGTCCACGACCGTCGGTTCGCTCCCCGGCACCTGGTGCACCTGGTGTTCTTCCTCGTCGTCGGTGCTGCCGCGGTCCGGCTGGCCCGGCTGAACATCGCGCTGTGCTGGGACATCGTGACCGTCAGCGCGCTGCTCGCCGTGACCTACGCGGGCGGGCTGCTCCTGTGGCACCGGCTCAGCGCACTCGCCCGACACGCCTGGGTCGCGGCCCTGGTGTCCCTGTGGGCCTACCTCGCGGCGCTGACTCCTCCGCCATTGACCGGCGCCTATGTATGGTGCGCGGTGCCGCTGGCCTGCGCGGCGCTGCGGGCGCTCGGACGCCGGGCGGCGATGGTCGCCGTGGGCGCCGTCACCCTCGTACTGGTCGGTCAGCTCAGCCGGAGCTCAGGCGGGTTCGACGCGGAGCTGGTGCTGATCCCCGTGGCCGCCGTCTGGGGCACCGTGGCGCTGTATCAGGCGCAACAGCGGGTCGCCGCCGAGCGCCAGTGCCTGGTGGAGGACCTGCGCAGCACCCGCGGCACGCTGGCGCAGGAACAGCGGCGGGCCGGTGTGCTGGAAGAACGCGAGCGCATCGCCCGGGACCTGCACGACACACTCGCGCAGGAACTGTCCGGCAGCCTGATGCTGTTGCAGGCCGCCGAGCGGGAGTGGGAGCAGCGCCCGGACTCGGCCCGCACCCGGGTGCGGGCGGTCGCGGACGGACTGGACGTGAGTCTCACGGAGGCCCGGCGAATGATCAGGGACCTCACCCCCTCCGTGGTTGCCGATGAAGGGCTGGAGGGCTCGCTGCGGCTGCTGTGCGACCGCGCGCAACAGGACGGCACGGCTCCGCGCGTCCGGTTCCGGTCGACCGGAAGTCACCGCCCCGACCTGGCCGAACAGGCCGCGATCACCGTGTTTCGAGTGGCGCAGAGCACGCTCGCCAATGTACGCGAGCACGCTCGGGCGACGAATGTGCTCGTGACGCTGCATCAAGCTGCCGACCACGTCGAGTTGGACGTGCACGACGACGGGGTGGGCTTCGACGTCAGCCAACTCGGCGGCGGGCGCCCCTCGGATGGTGCGGAGCGCGGATTCGGACTCCCGGCGGCCCGGGCACGACTGCGGGAGTACGGCGGTGATCTGGTCGTCGACAGCGCCCCGCGGCGGGGCACGCAGATCCGGGCGAGGGTCCCCGCCCGTCCGGTCTCCGGTTCGCTCCTGCCCATGAGCTCGACGGCGGCGGCCAGGTGACGGCGTCCAGGCTGCGCCTGCTGATCGCCGACGACCACGCGGTCGTACGAGCGGGGCTGCGCGCCCTGCTGGAGGGCGAGGACGACCTCGAAGTGATCGGGGAGGCCGCGGACGCCAAGGAGGCGGTGAGCCTCGCCGTGGCCCTGGCACCGGCCGTGGTGTTGATGGACCTGCGGTTCGAGGGCGCGGGCCGCGGCGACAGCGTGAACGACGGCGTCGAAGCGGTCCGTGCGCTGGCCGTCGAGGCTCCGGGGGTGCCGGTGGTGATGCTGACCAGCTATTCCGGTCGCGTCGACGTCGTGCGCGCACTGGAGGCGGGCGCTCGCGGATACGTGCTCAAGGCCGGGCCGCCCGAGGACCTCTTCCGGGCGGTACGCAGCGCAGCCGTGGGCGGGATGGGTCTCGCACCAGAGGTCGTCGGTGGCCTCGTCGGCCGTCAGGACGAGCCCCACCCGCACCTGTCCGACCGGGAGCGGGAGGTCGTGCGCCTGCTGGCGGACGGTCACAGCAACCGCTCCATCGCCGACGCCCTCTACCTCAGCGAGGCGACCGTCAAGACGCACCTGGTGCGCATCTACCGCAAGCTCGGCGTCGACAACAGGGCGGCGGCGGTCTCCGAGGCGGTCCGCCGCGGTCTGCTGGAACTCACGTAGAAGTCTCTCAGGGCATGTCGCCGCGCAGGAGAAGGTCGGACGCCCCGGAGGAGGCGCCCTCACCATCTGGCTCCGAACATGATCGCCCGGACAGGTCCTAGTCCATCCAGGTTGCTTCCAATGCGCTGCGTATTTCCGCGGCCTCGTGACTGGCCCGGGTGGCGGCCATGACGTTGCCGGACAGGGTGTGGGCCTTGGCCAGAGTGTCCAGGCCGGTTGCCAGCCAGGTCCGGGAGCCGATTTTGCGCCACAGATCGGCGGCTGCTTCAGCGCGTCGGCAGGCGAGTGTCACGCGGCCGGCAGCGAGTTGTGCCTCCGCGAGCGCGTACAGCGTCGCTGCCTCGCCCCACAGGTTGCCGAATTCGCGGTAGGTCCAGAGGGCACGGGCCAGTATTCGTCGTCCCTCCCTCTGCTCGCCCTGCCGTACGAGTACGTCGCCGAGCCAGCATGCGGCATGTGTGGCGGTCAGCCGGTCGCCGAGGTTCTCGCTGATGGACGCGGCCTGCTTGAAGCAGTCCGCGGCGGCCGGGTAGGCGCCGTGCGCTCGGTGACTCTGGCCCAGGCAGCGCAGGGCCTGTGCTTCGCCGGGGCGATAGCCCGCGTCCCGGCTCGCCCGCAGGCATTGCGAGAACCGTTCCATGGCTGCCTCGACTCGCCCCTGCTCCAGCTCGATGACACCGATGCCGTTGGTGGCGTAGACGAGGCAATTGACATTTCCCGACCTACGGGCCAGCTCCGCCGCCCGCTCGAAATGGCTTGTGGCAGAGGCGTATTGCCCGAGCAGTCGGTGCACATACGCCAAACCGGCCGTGGCGCTGGCCAGATAGGCCGGGTCCTCTCCGTCGGCGAGCTTCAGCGCCTGCTCGAAGTGGTCCAGCGCCTCCGGATACCGGTCGAGGATGGTGGTGAGTTCGCCCAGACAACGGTGGAGTTGCGTGGC
>JABFVM010000233.1 GCA_013362785.1 Streptomyces sp.
GGCCGCCGCCTTCAGTCGGCGTCGTACGTCCGCCTCGCCGAACCAGCCGCGCAGTTCGACGGCGATCGCGGCGGGGTTCTCCGGCGGTACGAGGATGCCGGGGACACCGCCGTCGGGGGCCCGGCCGACCGCCTCGGGGAGACCGCCGACGTCCGTCGCGAGCACCGGGATGCCGCGCGCGAGGGCTTCGGTCACCGCCATGCCGTACGTCTCCGCGTAGGAGGTGAGCACCATGAGGTCGGCGGTGTTGTAGCTGGCGTCGAGTTCGGCGCCGGACTGCGGGCCCGCCAGGATCAGCCGGTCCTCAAGGCCATGCCGCGCGATCAGCGACCGCAGCCCGGCCACGTACTCGGGGTCATGGTTCAGCCCGCCCACGCAGACGCAGCTCCACGGCAGGTCGGTCACCGCGGCCAGCGCCTCCACCAGCCGGTGCTGTCCCTTGCGCGGCGTCACGGAGGCCACGCACAGCAGCCTCGACACACCGTCGGTGCCGGACGCGAGGGGTGCGATGTCGGCGCCGGGGGCGGCGACATGGACCCGGTCGGGGGCGAGGCCGTGGTGGGCGACGAGGCGGCGGACCGCCCAGTCGCTGGTGGCGATGACCGCGGGGACGGCGCGCAGCACGGTGCGTTCGCTCGCGTCCAGCTCCGCCGCGAGGGCGGGGTCGAGGCCCGTCTCGTCGCCGAGCGGGAGGTGGACGAGGACCGCGAGGCGCAGGCGTTCCGCCTCCGGGACGATGAGCTCGGGGACACCGCAGGCGACCAGCCCGTCCAGCAGGACGACGGTGCCGTCCGGGAACTCCCGCAGTGTGCGGGCGAGTTCCGCGCGTGCGGCAGCGCCGGGGCGGGGCCAGCCGCCGTCCACCGCGTGCTTGTGCACCTGCCAGCCGAAGCCGGGCAGATCCAGACTCACCCGCCGGTCATAGGCGTTGCCGCCGCTGGGCGAGGTCTGGTCGTCTACGCCGCCCGGCATGACGAAGTGCACGGAGCGCAGGGACATGGGGATGATCTCGGCGTTCTTCAGGACGGAGTGCTGCACGGGCAGATAGCCGAGCTTGACCTTCTCCGTCGTCGTCCGCTCCGGCGTCGTCCGCTCCGGCTCGGCCGGCTTCTCCAGCGTCACGTCGGTCACAGGGCACGCTCATAACTCGCCCAGGCGACATGCGACTCGTGCAGGGTGACGGTGAGACCGGCGAGGCCCCTGGCGCCCTCGCCGAGGGCGCCCTTCTCGATCCGCTCGGCGAGCCGGTCGGCGATGACCTTGGCGAGGAACTCGGTGGAGGTGTTGATACCGGCGAAGTCGGGTTCGTTGTCGAGGTTTCTGTAGTTCAGCTCCGCGACGACGGCACCCAGTTCCTGCGTGGCCAGTCCGATGTCGACGACGATGTTGTCGTCGTCCAGCTGCTCGCGCCGGAACGTGGCGTCCACCAGGAACGTCGCTCCATGCAGGCGCTGCGCGGGTCCGAAGACCTCGCCGCGAAAGCTGTGGGCGATCATGATGTGATCGCGGACGGTGATGCTGAACAACGGACACCCTCCAGGTGCGGTGCGTTCCTCATCCCCGCTGATCGTTGCCGGGGATGTCGTGTAGTACGGCTCTTCGCTTCCCGTTGTTCAGCGGTCTCTCACTCTTTTCTCAGGTCAGGCGCTCTTGTCGTCCCGGAATGAGCGAGTCCGTCAGGGCGTGTCCGCGTACCGGACTCGGTGGCACAGCGCCGGGATCTGGCCGGAGGCCAGCTTCGGCAGCACATCCGGAAGCTCCTCGAAAGCGCTCTCTCCCGTGACGAGTGCGTCCAGCGCCGGGTCGGTGAGCAGGTCGAGGGCCAGGGCGAGGCGGTCGGCGTAGGTGCGGCTGCCGCTGCGGGCCGGGGAGACGGTGCCTACCTGGCTGCTGCGTACGACCAGCCGCCGGGAGTGGAAGGCCTCGCCGAGCGGCAGGGCGATCCGTCGGTCGCCGTACCAGCTCAGTTCCAGGACCGTGCCCTCGGGCCTGAGCAGTTCGAGCGAGCGGGCGAGGCCCTGTTCGGTGGCGCTGGCGTGGACTACCAGGTCGCAGTCGCCTTGTGCGTTTTCGGGGGCGGCGAAGGGGACGCCGAGGGCCTTGGCGACTTCGGCCCGGTTGGGGTCGGCGTCCACCAATTGGAGGCGTACGCCCGGGAAGCGGGCCAGCAAGGCTGCCACCGAGCAGCCGACCATGCCGCCGCCCACCACTGCGATCCGGTCGCCTACCAGGGGTGCGGCGTCCCAGAGGGCGTTGACCGCGGTCTCGACCGTGCCGGCCAGGACGGCTCGTTCGGCGGGCACGGTTTCTGGGACGACGGTGACCGCGCTTGCGGGGACGACGTAGCGGGTCTGGTGCGGATACAGGCAGAACACCGTACGGCCGACGAGGGTGGCAGGGCCCTCCTCTACCATTCCGACGCTCAGATAGCCGTACTTCACCGGGGCGGGGAACTCGCCCTCCTGGAACGGCGCGCGCATGGCCGCGTACTGGCTCTGCGGGACGCCTCCTCGGAACACGAGTGTCTCGGTGCCTCTGCTGACTCCGGAGTACAGCGACCGCACGACCACATCGCCCTCGCCGGGCTCCGGAAGGGTGACCTCGCGGAGTTCTCCTTCGCCCGGAGAGCTGAGCCAGAACGCGCGTGCGGTGCGGTTCATCGGGATCCTCCTGAACGATCGTGAAGCTGTGCACGTACCGAGGAGTGCACAGGTCGCGCACAGTACGCGGCCTTGATCGTCTCTGTCATCCGGCCGGAGGAATGTGCGGTGGCCCTGAACAACACTTACGACGCAAGGCTGGTCCAGCAGGAGACCGCTGTGGGAGCGGGCGTGCAGATCCTGTTGCTGGCCCTGCTCGGTTCGGCGATCGGCCTGGGGCCGGCGGGCTGGCTGACCGGCCTCGTCTTCGCGATCGCCACGTGGGCGCTGCTCTCGCTGGCCCTGCATCGGTCGCGGCTGCGCTCCTTCGGGCCTGCGAACAGGGTCACGCTCGGGCGGGCGACGCTGGTGGGCGGTGTGACGGCGCTGGTCGCGGACTCCTTCTTCCAGAGCTCGCCGCCCGTCACGCTCTTCGTCGGCCTCACTGCCGTTGCGCTGATCCTGGATGGTGTGGACGGCAAGGTGGCCCGTCGTACGGGCACTTCGACCGCCCTGGGCGCGCGCTTCGACATGGAGGTCGACGCGTTTCTGATCCTGGTGCTCAGCCTCTACGTCTCCATGTCGCTGGGGCCCTGGGTCCTTCTCATCGGGACGATGCGTTATGCCTTCGTCGCCGCCGCCCGTGTGTGGCCGTGGCTGAACGCCCCGCTGCCGCCGAGCACGGCCCGTAAGACGGTCGCCGCGATGCAGGGCGTGTTCCTGCTGCTGGCCGCCTCCGGCTACCTTCCGTACGCTGCGACGTTCGTGGTCGCGGGGACGGCTCTGGCGGCTCTGGTCTGGTCGTTCGGGCGGGACATCATGTGGCTGTACCGGACGTCGCGGGTGCCGGCTTCGGTTGTTGAGGTTCGGGAGCTGGTGGCGTCCTGAGTGGGTGGTTGCGGGCTCGATGCCTGCGGCAGCCTGCTGGTGTTCGGTGGGGGTTCGCGTAGCGCCTGCGGTTTGTGGGTGGGGCGGCTCTATCTGCGCGGCAGAATCCCGATCGCCGCCAGTGGTACGGCCGCCAGGACCAGCCAGGGGACTGCGGGCGGGAGGCCCGTGTCCAGCAGGGTGCCGGTTGCCGAGCTGCCTATCAGGACTATCAGGCCGGAGACCGAGGACAGTGCCCCGGTGTAGAGGCCCAGTCGGCCCTCCTCGGCCAGGTCGGGGAGCCAGGCTCGGGCGACCGGGGCGACGAGCATCTGGCCGAGAGTGAGCAGGATTACGAAGGCGGCCGCGGGCAACAGGGCTGCCGTGCCGGTCCAGTCGGCGGGGCGGGCCGCGGCCACTGCTGCGAAACCCGCGGCGATCAGCAGGAGTCCGGCGACCATCGAACGGCGCAGGGTGAGTCGCTCCCCCACCCAGCGGGTGACCGGCAATTGCGCGACCACCACCAGCAGCGAGGACAGGGCGAACAGCCAGGCCAGTGCCGTCTGGGAGCCGGTGGCTCGCTCCACCTCGTCGGGGAGGGCCAGGTAGAGCTGGTTGTAGGCGAGCAGGTAGGCGCCGTAGGCGGAGCAGAGCGCGAGGAAGCGGCGGTTGCGCAGCAATTTCCCCATGCCGCCGCTGAACCGGACGCCTCCCCGCCCTGGTATGTGCTGCGGCAGCAGCCACGCGTGCCCGGCGAGGACCAGTACGAAGATGCCGGCGCCGGCGAGGCAGACCGTGCGGAAGTCCATCGAGAGCAGGAGTGCGCCTAGGAGCGGTCCGACGAACGCGCCCGCCTGTCCAGCCACCGTCAGCAGCGCGAGGATGCGGGTGCGGGGGCCGGCGCCCGACTCCTCCCACAGCACCGCCTGCCGGGTGACCTCTGATTCCACGGCGGGTGAGAACAGTGCGGCGGCGAAGCCGATCAGCAGTACCGCCGCGATCACCGCCCAGGTCGCTTTCGCGTACCCCAGCCATGCGAAGCCGGCGATTCGCAGCACGCAACCCGTGAGCACGACCGGGCGTATGCCGTATCGGTCGGCCAGTGCGCCGCCCACCACGAACAGGCCCTGCTGGCTGAATGTGCGCAGCCCCAGTACGAAGCCGACCAGCCAGCCTGCCATTCCGACTGCCTGTCCCAGGTGTTCGGCGAGGAAGGGCAGGACTGCGAAGAAGCCGACGTTGAAGGCCAGCTGGGTGAGGATGAGGAGGCGGAGCAGGGGGGAGAGGCGGGGGCGGTCCGCCGGCGCCCTGCGGAAGCGGGATCCGAGTGACAGCGAGGTCATCGGGGTGCCACCAACTCCCTTGTGTCCGCGTGTTGTTGGGGAGTCGGCTTCATGGCCTCTCTTCCACTACGTCGGCCGCTGCCTGCTCCGCCTGCCGCCGTCACCGCCAGTGCTCCCAGGAGGGCGAGTACTGCGGCGGGGGCCAGGACCGCCCAGGGGGCGCGTTCGGCGTAGGGCTGGTTCTCGGCGAGGAGCAGGCCCCATTCCGGGGAGGGTGGCTGGGCGCCCAGGCCCAGGAAGGCCAGGGAGGCGAGCGCGAGGGCGATGCCGGGAAGGCGGAGCAGGGCGTGGCGGATGACGGGCGGCAGTACGGCGGGCAGGAGTTCGTGGCGCAGCAGGTACCAGGGGCCGGCGCCCAGGGCCCGGGTCGCGGTCAGGTGGAGGGCGGCGCGTTCCTGGCGTAGCAGCGCGGAGGTGTGCGCGGCCAGCGGTGCCCAGGCGACGGTGGCCACGGCGAGCGCGGGCGTGGTGGTTCCGCTGCCGACGACCGCGGTGACGAGCAGGGCGACGAGGACCGGCGGCAGCGCGGTGACCGTGTCGACGAGCGGGCCCGACAGCCGGGGCAGCAGCCCGAGCGCGACGCCGGTGAGCAGGGTGACGGTGGTGATGGCGAGGGCCAGGAGGAGCGTGTCCAGGGCGCCGTGCGCTACGCGGGCGAGCATGTCCCTGCCTAGGGCGTCGGTGCCGAAGGGGTGCGACGGGGAGGGGGCTGCGAGTCGCTGGGTGGTGTCGAGGGCCAGTGGGTCGCGTGGCAGGCCGAGGGCTATGAGGCCGGCGAGCAGACCACCGTAGGCGAAGGGCAGGAGGGTGTGGGCGGGTGTCTGGCGGCGGTGCAGTGTCGGTAGTGCGCCGTCGCGCAGGGCCGGGCCGATCAGGAGGCGCGTGAGGAGGTGGGCCAGTGCGGCGGCTGCTGCGGCGAGCAGGATGAGGGCCAGGGTGCCGGCCTGGAGTACGGGCAGGTCCTGGGCGAGGGCTGCCTGGAGGGTGGTGCGGCCGAGGCCGGGGATGTCGTAGATCTGCTCTACGGTGACCGCTCCGCCGGTCAGTCCTACGACGAACAGGCCGGTGTTGGGGAGCAGTCCGGGCAGGCTGCGGCGCAGGGCCTGGCGGGCGACCGTGCGGCCGGGTAGGCCGCGGGCGGTGGCGGCCAGGGCCCAGGGTTCGGCGAAGGCGCCGGGCAGGAGGTCGTCGAGGAGCCGGCCCAGGACGGCGCCGGCCGGTAGGCCGAGGGCGAGGGCGGGGAGGATCGTCCACTGGACGCCGTACCAGCCGAGGGCGGGCAGCCAGCCCAGCTGGACGCCTATGACCGTGGCGAGGACCGACGCTATGAGGAACTCGGGCAGTGCGGCGAGGACGGCTGAGCCTGTTCCTCCTGCGCGGCGTCCGTCGAGTCGTCTGCGGGCGCCGAGGCGGAGGGTGCGGGCGCAGATCAGCGTGGCGGTGACGGCGGCGACCGCGAGGGCCACCGCCATCAGCAGCAGGGACGCGCCGAGGGCCTGGAGGACGGCTGGCGTGACCTCGGTGCCGTTGATCCATGACCGGCCGGCGTCCCCGTGCCACAGTCCGCCCAGCCAGTCGGCGAGGAGGTGGAACGGGCCGCGGTCCAGGTCGAGTTGGGCGCGGATGTCGGCCAGCACCTGGGGGGTCGGGTCGCGGTCCGCCGAGCGGGCCTTGAGGACGGTGAGCGCCGGGTCGGTGTGCGAGAGCCAGGGCAGCACGCCGATGGCGCACACCAGGGCGGCCGCGATTCCCGCACGCCAGAGAAGCGTGACTGCCTGCCGCCGCATGGGTCAGCGCCGGGTGCCGACGCCGACGAGGGTGCGCTCGTACGGGTCGAGGAGCGCGCCGCGCACGGCGGTTCCGACGCCGGTGATGATCCGCTGGTGGACCAGCGGTACGACGGCGTCCGTGCCGAGGATGCGGGCCTCGGCGGCCATCGCCGCGTCCTGCCGCTCGGCGCTGTCGGCGGTGTCCTCGGCCTTGGCGACGGCCCGGTCGACGTCCTTGTCGCAGAGCCGGGCGATGTTGTAGCCGCCGTCGCAGCCGTAGTCACTGGCGAGGACGGAGACGGGGTCGCCGGTGTCGACGAGGGTGTTGCGGGCGAGGACGAACGCGTCGAACCTGCCGGCCAGCGCGTCGCTCTCCAGCCGTGAGTACTCGCGGACTTCCAGCGTGACGTCGAACCCGGCCTTCTCCAGCTGCTGCTTCAGCACCTGGGCGACCTCCGGCAGCTCGGGCCGGTTGTCGTACGTGGCGAGCGTGAACCGGGTCCCGGCCACCTTGCCCGCCTTCGCCCGGCCGACCGGTTCGGTCCGCTTGCCGGCGGCCCAGGTGACGGCGGGGCCGTAGATGCCGGTGCCGGCGTCCGCGTATCCCTCGTACACGCCCTTGGCGAGTGCGGAGGTGTCGACGGCCTGCCGGGCGGCGGCCCGCAGCGCGGCCTCCTTGAAGGGGCCCTTCCGGGTGTTGAGGAGCAGGCTCGTGGTGCGGGTCGTGGCCGTCGGCTTGCGGGTGGCCTTGTCGAGGGTGGCGGCCTGGGAGACGGGGACGGCCTCGGCGAGGTCGACCTGGTCGGTGCGCAGGGCGCTGGCTCGGGCGGTGCCGTCGGCGACGAACTTGACGTCGATGCCGGTGGCCTGGGCGCGCCCGCCCCAGTAGTCGTCGTAGCGGTCGAGGGTGGCGGCGGTCGTGCCCATCACCTTGGTGAGCTCGAAGGGTCCGGTGGCGGTGCCGACCGGGTCGACCTCGCCCTGCTCGGTGTACGCCTTGTCGGCGAGGACGGCGAGGGAGGGGCTCGACAGACGCAGCGGCAGGATGGGGTCGGGGGACCCGGTGGTGATCCGTACGCCGGTGCCGCCCTCGGCCTTCGCGGTGAGGGTGACGCCGGCGAGGGCGGCCGGGACCGGCTTGGCCTGCGTGGCGTGGGTGAGGGCGGCGGCGACCGCGGCCGGGGTGACGGTGGAGCCGTCCTGGAAGGTGGCCTCGCGCAGGGTGAACAGCCAGGTGCGGTCGTTCTCCCGGCGCCAGGAGGTGGCGAGGGCCGGCGCGGCGGCACCGTTGGCGTCCAGCGCGGTCAGGCCCTCGGTGACGCCGAGGCGGCTGAGGATGGTGGAGTCGGCGCCGTACGGCGAGAGATTCTCGGCGGGCGGGAAGGCGAGGGCGACGCGGAGGCGGGATCCGGCGTCGGCGCCCTCGGCGGAGTCGGTGCCGCCACCGGAGGCGAAGCAGCCGGCGAGGAGGGGGGCCAGCGCGAGGGCGGCGAGGAACGGGCGGGTTCGGCGTCGCACGGTGGTCTATCGCTCCATCGGTATCTCGAAGTGGACGACGCCGTTGCCGCCGCCGGTGTTCTCACGTTCGTCGTGCACGACCTTGCCCAGCGAGCGCCAGAAGCCCTCGGCGCCCGGCACCTTCGGATCGGTGTGCAGATATACGGCGCGGTAGCCGCCGTCCGCGGCCGCGAAGGCGAGCAGCTCCGCGACGAGCCGCCGGGCCAGGCCGCGCCTGCGGTGCTCGGCACGGACGTAGACGCGGCGCAGCTGCGCGGTCTCGCCCGAGGGATAGCGCTCGGCGAGGTCGCGCGGGTTGGGCGGGTGGGCCGGGCCGCGGGAGTCGAGGGCGGCGGTGGCCACGACAGCGTTGTCGCTCGGGTCGAGCGCGACGAGGAGGGTGTGGCGGGCCGGGGTGAGGTAGGCGGCGGCCGGGTCGATGATGTCCGCATGCCAGCGGGGCACATAGCCGGTGCCGAAGTCGTGGTAGACGGTGTCGAGCATCAGGGCTCGCGCACCGTCGAGGTCGTCCGGGCTCGCCGCCCTGATGCTGTAGTCGTGCACTTGCACATCATATGCATTAAGCACAAGAGCTGATCACGCCGACCCCCGCGACCCCCACAACCCCCTTACGGCTCAAGCGATTTGACAGTGATCATGAGCCGCACCCAACCTGGCTACATGACATCCATTTTCAACAAGGGTATCCTGTCTCCGAAGGCGGGCCACTGATGCGTATCGCGTTCGTCGGCAAGGGCGGCAGCGGCAAGACGACGCTGTCGGCACTCTTCTCCCGTCATCTGGCCCGGTCCGGCGCCCCCGTGCTGGCCATCGACGGCGACATCAACCAGCACCTCGCCGAGGCACTGGGCCACGACGGGGGGGGCTTTGTCCGTCCCGCCCCTCGGCGCCCATGTGCGGGACATCAAGGAGTTCCTGCGCGGCACCAACCCGCGCATCCCCTCCGCCGACGCCATGATCAAGACCACCCCGCCCGGCCGCGGCTCCCGCCTCCTGACCCTCCTCGGCGACGACGAACTGCACGCCCGACATGTCCGGCGCGTGGGCGACGTACCCCTGATGGTGACCGGCGAGTTCGACGAGAGCGACCTCGGAGTGGCCTGCTACCACTCCAAGCTCGCCGGCGTGGAGCTCTACCTGAGCCACCTGGTCGACCACCCCGGCGAGTACGTCGTGGTCGACATGACGGCTGGCGCGGACGCCTTCGCGTCGGGCCTGTTTACCCGCTTCGACGTCACCTTCCTGGTGGCGGAGCCCACGAGGAAGGGGGTCTCGGTCTACCGCCAGTACCGGGACCACGCGCGGGAGTTCGGCATCCGCCTCGCGGTCATCGGCAACAAGGTGACGGGCGAGGACGACCTGCTCTTCCTCAAGGAGGAGGTGGGCGACGACCTCCTCACCCACCTGCACCACTCCTCCTGGATCCGCGCGGCCGAACAGGGCCGGGAACAGGGCGAGTTGGAGTCCCCCAACGTCCACGCCCTGAACATCCTGCGTGAGACGGTCGACGCACTGCCGAAGGACTGGGCCGCGATGCACGCCCACGCCGTCGAGTTCCATCTGCGCAACGCCCGCGCGTGGGCGGACGACCGCACGGGCGGCGACCTGGCCGCCCAGGTCGACCCGGACTTCGTACCGGGCCCGGCGGCACTGACCTGAGCCCCGCTCCCCCCCGGCCACACCGGCTCCCCCGGCTCCCGGCTCCCGGCTCCCGGCTCCCGGCTCCCGGCTCCCGGCCCCAGGCCGACGCCTGGGACGTCAGGCCGCCCGTTCCGCCTGTGACCCGTGGGCCCGAATGATGTCCGCGTATCGGTGGCCCGTCCCCTTGATCGTGCGGACCTGGGTCTCGTAATCCACGTGGACCAACCCGAACCGCTTCCCATAGCCATACGCCCACTCGAAGTTGTCGAGCAGCGACCACGCGAAGTACCCGGCCAGCGGGGCCCCCTTGCGGGCGGCGGAGGCGCAGGCCGCGAGGTGCTGGGCCAGGTAGGTCTGGCGTTCGGGGTCGTCGACGGTGCCGTCGGGGCGCATGGCGTCCGGGTAGGCGGAGCCGTTCTCGGTGACGTAGATCTTGCGTGGTCCGTATTCGTCGGTCAGGCGGAGCAGCAACGTCTCCATGCCGCTCGCGTCGATCTCCCAGTCCATGCCGGTGCGCGGCACGTCCGGGCGGCGGATCGCGCGGGCGTAGGGGGCCGGGCCCTCGGGGTCGTCGACCACGTGGGCCGGGAAGTAGTAGTTCAGGCCCAGCCAGTCCAGGGGGGCGGCGATCGTGTCCAGGTCGCCCGTGCGCTCGGGGAGGTCGACGCCGTAGGTCTCGATCATGTCGGCCGGGAAGCCTCGGCCGTGCACCGGGTCGAGCCACCAGCGGTTGACGTGGCCGTCCTGGCGGCGGGCGGCGGCCTCGTCCTCGGGGCGGTCGCCGGCCGCGTGCACCGTCGAGAGGTTGTTGACGATGCCGATCTCGGCGCCGGGGGCTGCCGCGCGGATCGCCTGGGTGGCCAGGCCGTGGCCGAGGAGGAGGTGGTAGGAGGCGCGGACTGCGGCCGTGAGGTCGGTCAGGCCGGGGGCCATCCTGCCCTCCAGATGGCCGATCCAGGCGGAGCAGGACGGTTCGTTGAGGGTGGCGAAGTGGGTGACCCGGTCGCCGAGGCGTTCGGCGACGACCGAGGCGTACGCCGCGAAGTGCTCGGCCGTCGCCCGCTCCGGCCAGCCGCCCCTGTCCTGGAGCGTCTGCGGCAGGTCCCAGTGGTAGAGGGTGACGGACGGGGTGATGCCGGCCTCCAGCAGGGCGTCGACCAGTTCGTCGTAGAAGGCGAGGCCCTTGGGGTTGGGCGGGCCGTCCCCGCCGGGTAGCACGCGCGGCCATGCGATCGACAACCGGTAGGCGTTCGTGCCCAGTTGGCACATCAGGGCGATGTCCTCGCGCCAGCGGTGGTAGTGGTCGCAGGCGACGTCGCCGTGGTCGTCACCGGCGATCTTGCCGGGGGTGTGCGAGAAGGTGTCCCAGATCGACGGGGAACGGCCGTCCTCCGCCACGGCTCCCTCGATCTGGTACGCCGATGTGGCCGTGCCCCACAGGAAGTCGTGCGGGAGGGCGGCGAGGTCGATGCGGTCGGACACGGAGATCCCTTCGGGACGGGGGAGGTTGGTTGCCTCACTGCGCGCGGTCACTTGACCGCGCCTGCGGTCAGGCCGGCGACCAGATAGCGCTGGAGGAGGAGGAAGCCCGCCACCACGGGGACGCTGACGACCAGCGAGGCGGCCATGATCTGGTTCCAGTACACGTCGTTGAGCGTGGAGTAGCCCTGGAGGCCGACGGCGAGGGTGCGGGTGGTGTCGTTGGTCATGACGGACGCGAAGAGCACCTCGCCCCAGGCGGTCATGAAGGCGTAGACGGCGACCGCGACGATCCCGGGGACCGCGGCCGGGACCACGACCCGGAACAGTGCGCCCAGCGGGCCGCAGCCGTCTACCAGCGCCGCCTCGTCCAGGTCGCGGGGCACCGAGTCGAAGTACCCGATGAGCATCCAGATCGAGAACGGGAGGGAGAACGTCAGGTACGTCAGGATCAGGCCGCCGCGCGAGCCGAACAGGGCGATGCCGGTGGCGTTGCCGATGTTGACGTAGATCAGGAAGAGAGGGAGGAGGAAGAGGATGCCGGGGAACATCTGTGTGGAGAGCACCGTGACCGTGAAGACGCGCTTGCCGCGGAAGGTGTAGCGGCTGACCGCGTACGCCGCGAAGACCGCGATCACCACCGAGCAGACGGTCGCCGCGCCCGCCACGATCAGCGAGTTCACGAAGTACTTCGCGAGCGGCACCGTCGACCAGATGTCGATGTACGGGCGGATGGTCAGGCTGCTGGGCAGCCAGCGGAACTTCCCCGTGACGTCCGCGAGCGGCTTCAGGGAGCTGGAGACCATGACGTAGACCGGGACGAGGACGAAGCCCGTGAGCAGCGCGAGGAAGATCCGCCGGGACCACAGGAAGGAACGCGGCGGCGCCATGGGCGGGTTAGGCATCGGCGGTTCTCCGTCCGCGCGAGGTGAGCCAGAGGTAGACGCCGGTCACCAGCAGCAGGAACAGCAGCAGGAGGACGGACATCGCCGAACCCGTGCCGAAGTTCCAGGTGACGAACGACGCCTGGTAGATGTGCACCGAGATGAGGTCCGCGGCGGCGGGTGCGGTCTTGCCGAACAGGACGTACGGCGTGTTGAAGTCGTTGAAGGTCCACAGGAACAGGACGAGGAACAGGACCTGGTTGACGGGGCGCAGGGACGGCAGCGTGATGCGGCGGATCTGCTGCCACATGCCTGCGCCGTCCAGGGCCGCCGCCTCGTACAGCTCCTTCGGGATGTTCTGCAGGCCGGCCATGACGATGAGGAAGGCGAACGGCCAGCCCTTCCACACCGACACCGTCAGCAGCGCGAGGAAGCTGTTGTCGCCGATGAGCCAGAAGGAGGGCCGGCCGGTGAGGCCGAGCTGGTCGTGCAGGACGTGGTTCACCAGGCCGTTGTCGTGCTGGAACATGAAGACCCAGGTGATGACGGCCGTGTAGACGGGCAGCGCGTACGGCACCAGGAACAGGGCGCGCAGCAGGCCCCGGCCGCGGAAGGTGTCCTGCATGCAGATCGCCGCCGCCGTGCCGATCAGCCAGCACAGGCCGACCGAGAGCAGGGTGAAGGCGATGGTGACCAGGAAGGAGTGGAGCAGCGCCTCGCCGACGGGGGCGTTGAAGTCCACCGACATCCGGTAGTTGTCGAGGCCGTTCCAGGGGGCCGTGGTCCAGTCGCGGATGTAGAACTGCGTGAGCTCCTTGAAGCTCATCGCGATGCCGATCACCATCGGCACCAGGTGGACCAGGAGTTCGAGGAGCAGGGCGGGCAGCAGGAGCAGGTAGGGCAGGCCGATGCGGCGGATCCGCCCGGGACGGCGGCGGGGGCCGTCCGCCGTCCCGGGGGAGCTCTCGCGCACGGTGGCCTCGGCGGGGACCGTGGTCGTCATCGTGCTCACTTCGCCGGCATCTGCTGCTGGGCCTTCTCCAGTGCCGCCTTCACCGAGTCGGTGGTCACCGGGCGTCCGGCGGCGGCGTCGGCCCACAGCTCCTTGACCGCCGTACCGACGGCCGTCTCGAACTGCGACTCGTCCGCGACCTGCGGTGCCGCTACGGCGCTCTTCGCGAGGGTGTCCTTGAGGACCGCGTTCGCCGGGGTGTTGAAGGCCTGGTCCGACTGTGCGCCCTTGACCGGCGGGATGGAGCTGTAGGCCTCGTTGAGGAGCTTCTGCTCCGCGTCGCTGGTCATGAACTTCACGAACTTGGTGGCGCCGTCGAGGTTGTCGGTGTTCTTGAAGACGGCCAGGTTGATGCCCATGACCATGGAGTTGACGCCGGTGCCGGAGCCGGGAGCGCCGGACCCCACGGGCACGGGGGCGATTCCGTAGGAGTCCTCGCTCATCCCCTGCGACTTGAGGTTCGCGGACGCCGACTGCCACAGCAGCATCGCCGTCCTGCCCTTGGCGAAGTCGCTCACCGACTGGTTCTGCGCGTACTCGGCGTTGCCCGGCGCGATGACCTTGTCCTTGGCCATCAGGTCGACGAACTGCTTGACTCCCGCGACCGCTCCGTCGGAGGTGAAGTCGGGCTTGCCGTCGGCGGTGAAGAAGTCGGCGCCGTGCTGCTTGGCGAAGACGACGGCGTGGTGGATGTTCTCCGCCGGGTTCGAACCCTCCGTGCCCAGGCCCCACTTGCCGTCCTTCGACAGCTTCTTCCCGTCGGCCGTCAGCTCGTCCCAGGTTGTCGGCGGCTTCGAGATGCCCGCGTCGGCGAACATCTTCTTGTTGTAGTAGAGCGCGTACGCCATCGAGTACAGCGGAACTGCGGCCGGGTCCTCGCCCTGGGCGCCGGTCGAGCCGAGCGCCGACTCCACGAAGCGGTCTTTGCCGCCGATCTTGTCGAAGTTCGCGGCGTCCCACGGCAGCAGCGCCCCGGTGGCCTGGAGGGAGGCGCTCCAGGTGTTGCCGATGTTCAGGACGTCGGGGCCCTGGCCGGAAGTCGTCGCCGTCAGGATCCGGTTGAGCAGGTCCGACCAGGGCACGACCTCCAGCTTCACCTCGATGCCGGTCTGCTTCTCGAACTTGTCGAGTTCGGGCTGGAGGACCTTCTTGTCGACCTCGATACTGGCGCCCTGGTTGGAGGCCCAGTAGGTGAGGGTCTTCGGCGAGTCGTCGGACCCGCCGCCCGTCGGCGAACCTCCTCCGCACGCCGAGGCGGCCAGAGCGAGGGACAGGGTGACCGCGCCTATGGCCGCGGCTCGGATGCTGCGCATGGCTCCAGATGGCCCTTCCGGGAAGTGCGTCACGACTTAATTTAGAGCGTGAGTTAAGCCCTGGAACGCGGACGCGTCAAGAGTTCTGACACAGTCTCCGAACTTCGGGCGTACCTCTTGACTCATCCCTTCCACGGTTGAACCATTCAGCGGCGAGAGAGCGCTCCCCGCACCCCACGACGTTCACTTCCTGAACCAGGAGAGCCGCCCCATGCCCCGTTCCTCCCCTTCGTCCTCCCCGTCCTCCGGGCCACCCTCGATCGGCCGCCGGGCCGTGATCGGTGCCGCGGTCGCTTCGGCGCCGGCGGTGATCGGCCTGTCGACGCAGGCCTCGGCGCAGGCTTCCACGGTCCCGTCGGCCCGGAATTCCACCGTCCCGTCGGCCCGGAAGCGGCCGCGTCCGCTGCCCGGTGGCGGAGACCTCGGCCCGAACGTCCTCGTCTTCGACCCTGCGACCCCGGGCGGCCAGATCCAGGCCCGCCTCGACGAGGTGTTCCGGCAGCAGGAGTCGGCGCAGTTCGGCACCGGCCGCTACGCCCTGCTGTTCAAGCCCGGCACCTATCAGGGCCTCAACGCCCAACTCGGCTTCTACACCTCGATCGCGGGCCTGGGCCTGTCCCCCGACGACACCACCATCAACGGCGACGTCACGGTCGACGCCGGCTGGTTCGACGGCAACGCGACGCAGAACTTCTGGCGTTCGGCGGAGAACCTGGCGCTCGTTCCCGTGAACGGCACCAACCGCTGGGCGGTCGCGCAGGCGGCCCCGTTCCGCCGTATGCATGTGCGCGGCGGCCTCAACCTCTCCCCCACCGGCTACGGCTGGGCGAGCGGCGGCTACATCGCCGACAGCCGGATCGACGGTCAGGTCGGGCCGTACTCCCAGCAGCAGTGGTACACCCGGGACAGCGCGATCGGCGGCTGGCTCAACGGCGTGTGGAACATGGTGTTCTCCGGCGTCGAGGGCGCCCCCGCGCAGAGCTTCCCCAACCCGCCGTACACCACGCTCGACACGACACCCGTCTCACGGGAGAAGCCGTTCCTGTACGTCGACGGAGGCGGGTTCCGGGTCTTCCTGCCGGAGAAGCGGACGAACGCGCGCGGCGTCACCTGGGGCAACGGCACCCCGCGAGGCACCTCGCTGCCACTGGCACAGTTCTATGTCGCGCGGCCCGGCGTCTCGGCTGCCACGCTCAACCAGGCGCTCGCACAGGGACTGCACCTCCTGCTCACCCCGGGGATCTATCACGTCGACCGGCCGATCCAGGTGAACCGGCCGAACACCGTCGTCCTGGGCCTCGGCTACGCCACCCTCATCCCCGACGGCGGCGCCACGGCCCTGAAGGTCGCCGACGTCGACGGAGTCCGGCTGGCCGGGTTCCTGGTCGACGCCGGACCCGTCAACTCGGCGACCCTGCTGGAGATCGGGCCGCAGGGCTCGGTCAGGGACCACTCCGCCAACCCGACCACGGTGCAGGACGTGTTCGTCCGCATCGGCGGGGCGGGCGCCGGCAAGGCCACCACCAGCATGGTGATCAACAGTCGGCACACGATCGTCGACCACACCTGGGTGTGGCGCGCCGACCACGGCGACGGAGTCGGCTGGGAGACCAACCGCGCCGACTACGGCGTCGTCGTCAACGGCGACGACGTCCTGGCCACCGGCCTGTTCGTGGAACACTTCAACAAGTACGACGTCCAGTGGAACGGCCAGCGCGGCCGCACGATCTTCTTCCAGAACGAGAAGGCGTACGACGCCCCGAACCAGGCCGCAATCCAGAACGGCCCGGTCAAGGGGTACGCCGCCTACAAGGTCGGTGACCGGGTGACCTCGCACGAGGGCTGGGGACTGGGCAGTTACTGCTACTACAACGTGGACCCCACGATCGTGCAGCACCACGGCTTCGCCGCCCCGAACGCACCCGGCGTGCGCTTCCACGATCTGCTGGTCGTGTCGCTGGGCGGGAAGGGGCAGTACGAGCGCGTCATCAACGACACCGGGGCGCCTACGTCGGGGACGTCGACGGTGCCGTCGACTGTGGTGTCGTATCCCTGAGCCCCGAGTTCTTATGCCTGATCCCCGGGTTCTTATCCCTGACCCCCGGGTTCTTATCCCTGATCCCCGGGCTCATATCCCTGAGCCTTGAGAAGGCGTGGTGGGCCGCCGGTCGGGGCGGCCCCTCCCGTGGATGGGGAGGGGCCGCCTGCGAAGGGCGCTGTCCCTCGGAGGGACGGGCGCCGTCGGCCTAGCGCGGCGCCGTCGTGGTCACCTGCGCCGACGCCGGTGCCGATGCGTACCCGGTCGGCCGGGTCGTGAAGCTGCCGCGGCCCTGGGTGCGGCTGCGCAACCGGGTGGCGTAGCCGAAGAGTTCGGCCAGAGGCACGGTGGCCGTGACGACCGCCGCTCCCGCCCGTGTAGCCGAGCCCGTCACCCGGCCCCGGCGGGCCGCAAGGTCGCCGAGGACCGCGCCGACGGCGTCCTCGGGCACGGTGACCGTGACCTCGACGACCGGCTCCAGGAGGACCATCGCGCAGGTGCGCAGGGCATCACGGAGGCCGAGTCGGCCGGCGGTGCGGAAGGCCGTGTCGGAGGAGTCCTTCACATGGGTCGCCCCGTCGGTGAGGGTGACGCGCAGCCCGGTCACCGGGTGACCGCCGAGCGGGCCCTCGGCGAGGGCGTCCCGGCAGCCGGCCTCGACGGCACGGACGTACTCCTGCGGCACACGCCCGCCGACGACGGCCGTGCGGAACTCGAAGCCGCCTTCCGCGGGCTCCACATCCAGGACCACGTGCGCGAACTGCCCCGCCCCGCCGTCCTGTTTGACATGCCGGAAGACGAAACCGGTCACGCCTCGGCCGACCGTCTCCCGGTACGAGACCCGGGGACGGCCCACGTTGACCTCCACTCCGAGGTCCCGGCGGATCTTCTCCACCGCGACCTCCAGATGCAGTTCACCCATGCCGGACAGCACCGTCTGCCCGGTCTCCGCGTCGGTGCGCACGACCAGCGACGGATCCTCCTCCGCCAGCCGTGCCAGCGCGGTGGCCAGCCGGTCGGTGTCGGTGGACCTGCGTGCCTCGACCGCGACGGACACCACCGGGTCGGCCACGCTGGGCGGTTCGAGGACGAGCGGGGCGTCCGGTGCGCAGAGGGTGGCGCCGGGGCGGGCCGACTTCAGGCCGATCACGGCCACGATGTCGCCCGCGACGGCCCGGTCCAGCTGGGCGTGGCGGTCGGCCCGCACGCGCAGGATCCGTCCGATCCGCTCGGTGCGCCGCGCTGTCGCGTCGAACACCGTGTCTCCCTTCTCGATCGTGCCCGAGTACACCCTCAGGAACGTGAGCCGTCCCGTCGGGGTCGCGCTCACCTTGAACGCCAGTGCCGCGAACGGCGCCGACGGGTCCGCCGGCCTTTCCTGGTCCACACCGTCGTGCGGGCCGCGCACGGCCGGTACGTCGAGCGGCGAGGGCAGATAGGCCACGACCGCGTCGAGCAGCGGCTCGATCCCCCGGTTGCGGTAGGCCGAGCCGCACAGCACGACGACGCCGTCGCCGCTGCGGGTCAGGTCGCGCAGCGCGGTGCCGAGGGTCTCCGGCGAGAGCGTCGACCGCGCGCAGAACTCCTCCAGCGCGCCGGCATGCAACTCGGCCACCGCCTCCTCCAGCAGCCGCCGACGCCGGTCCGCCTCCTCCCGCGACTCCGCCGGCACCGGCCCTTCCACGGCCGTGTCGGCACCGTCGGCCCACATCAGCGCCCGCATCCGTACGAGGTCCACGACACCGCGGAACCCGTCCTCGGCGCCGATGGGCAACTGCACGACCAGCGGCGCCGGGTGCAGCCGTTCCCGTATCGAGGCGACCGCCGTGTCGAGGTCGGCCCCGGCGCGGTCCAGCTTGTTGACGAAGGCGATCCTCGGCACACCGTGCCGGTCGGCCTGCCGCCACACCGACTCGCTCTGCGGCTCCACGCCCGCGACGGCGTCGAACACCGCGACCGCGCCGTCGAGCACGCGCAGCGAACGCTCCACCTCGTCGGCGAAGTCGACGTGCCCGGGGGTGTCGATGAGGTTGATCCGGTGACCGTCCCAGGCGCAGCTGACCGCCGCCGCGAAGATGGTGATGCCGCGGTCGCGCTCCTGCGGGTCGAAGTCGGTGACGGTGGTGCCGTCGTGGACCTCGCCGCGCTTGTGCGTG
>JABFVM010000009.1 GCA_013362785.1 Streptomyces sp.
AATGTGTGGAGGTGACCGGTACTAATAGGCCGAGGGCTTGTCCATAGAGGCTCGCGTCCACTGTGTCAGTTCTGAGGCAACGACTGTGTTTTTTCCGGTCGTAACTTCATAGTGTTTCGGTGGTCATAGCGTGAGGGAAACGCCCGGTTACATTCCGAACCCGGAAGCTAAGCCTTACAGCGCCGATGGTACTGCAGGGGGGACCCTGTGGGAGAGTAGGACACCGCCGAACTCCTTTTAGAGCTCTGGCTCTTGGGCAAACAGCCCAAGAGCCAGAGCTTTTTTGCGTTGAGGTAGGGTCAGGGAGCATCGTAGGTACTTTTCCCACAGGAGGCCCCCGGGTGGAGGTCCAGGAGACCCGTGTCCAGACGGACCGGGTCCTCACCATCCCCAACATCCTCAGCATGGCGCGGCTGCTTGGCGTGCCGCTGTTCCTGTGGCTGATTCTCAGGCACGAGTTCGGCGGGCCGGATAGTGACGGCTGGGCGCTTCTGGTGCTGGCTCTGAGCGGCGTCAGTGACTACCTGGACGGCAAGCTCGCCCGGCGTTGGAACCAGATCAGCAGCCTTGGCCGGCTGCTCGATCCCGCAGCCGACCGGCTCTACATTCTGTCGACTCTGGTCGGTCTCACCTGGCGCGAGATTCTGCCGGTCTGGTTGACGGCTGTACTTTTGGCGCGAGAGCTGGTTCTGCTGGTGATGGTGGGCATCCTCAGGCGCCATGGCTATCCGCCGCCGCAGGTGAACTTCCTCGGGAAGGCGGCCACCTTCAACCTGATGTATGCCTTCCCGTTGTTGCTGCTCAGTGACGGAACTGGTTGGATCCCGTCACTGGCTGCTATTTTCGGATGGGCGTTCGCCGGATGGGGTACGACGCTGTACTGGTGGGCAGGACTCCTCTACGTGGTACAGGTCCGCCGCCTGGTCCGTGCGGACGCCATGGCCGATTGAACTCGCGGATTGAAACGGGCGTAGCGGCTCGATGGCCCGCGGCGGAAAAGTGCGGGACAATCTGGACGGGTGAAGTCGGCTAGACCGTCGTCTCTTCGAGGAGGACGCTTCCGACATGAAGGCCGTCGTGATGGCCGGGGGCGAAGGCACACGCCTGCGCCCCATGACCTCAAGCATGCCCAAGCCGCTCCTGCCGGTGGCCAACCGGCCGATCATGGAGCACGTTCTGCGGCTGCTCAAAAGGCATGGCCTGAGTGAGACCGTCGTTACTGTTCAGTTCTTGGCCTCACTGGTCAAGAACTACTTCGGTGACGGTGAAGAGCTCGGAATGGAGCTCAGCTATGCCAACGAGGAGAAGCCACTCGGAACCGCTGGAAGTGTCAAGAACGCCGAGGAGGCGTTGAAGGACGATGCTTTCCTCGTCATCTCCGGTGATGCGCTGACAGACTTCGACCTCACCGAGCTGATCAATTTCCACAAGGAAAAGGGCGCGCTGGTCACGGTCTGCCTGACGCGTGTGCCCAATCCACTGGAATTCGGCATCACCATCGTCGATGAGGAAGGCAAGGTCGAGCGCTTCCTTGAGAAGCCGACCTGGGGTCAGGTCTTCTCGGACACTGTGAACACCGGCATCTATGTCATGGAGCCCGAGGTCTTCGACTATGTCGAGCCCGATGTGCCCGTGGACTGGTCCGGGGATGTCTTCCCGCAGCTGATGAAGGAGGGCAAGCCGATCTATGGGTTTGTCGCCGAGGGCTATTGGGAGGATGTCGGTACCCACGAGAGCTACGTGAAGGCGCAGGCCGATGTCCTGGAGGGCAAGGTCGACGTCGAGCTCGACGGCTTCGAGATCTCCCCGGGGGTGTGGGTGGCGGAAGGCGCCGAGGTGCATCCCGATGCCGTTCTCCGCGGGCCTCTCTACATCGGGGACTACGCCAAGGTGGAGTCCGGAGCGGAAATCCGGGAGCACACGATCGTCGGCTCGAACGTCGTCGTGAAGAGCGGAGCCTTTCTGCACAAGGCTGTCGTGCACGACAACGTGTATGTCGGGCAGCACAGCAATCTGCGTGGCTGTGTCGTCGGGAAGAACACCGACATCATGCGTGCGGCCCGGATCGAGGACGGCGCGGTCATCGGGGATGAGTGCCTGATCGGTGAAGAATCGATCGTTCAGGGCAATGTGCGGGTCTATCCGTTCAAGACCATCGAGGCCGGCGCCTTCGTCAACACCTCGGTGATCTGGGAGTCGAGGGGCCAGGCGCATCTCTTCGGCGCTCGTGGCGTCTCCGGGATCCTGAACGTGGAGATCACGCCGGAGCTCGCCGTACGCCTCGCCGGCGCCTATGCGACGACTCTGAAGAAGGGCTCGACCGTCACCACGGCTCGCGACCACTCCCGTGGTGCTCGGGCGCTGAAGCGGGCGGTCATCTCGGCGCTGCAGGCCAGCGCCATCGACGTACGCGACTTGGAGAACGTACCGCTGCCTGTCGCGCGGCAGCAGACCGCGCGGGGTAGCGCCGGCGGGATCATGATCCGGACTACGCCCGGGGTGCCGGATTCCGTGGACATCATGTTCTTCGACGGGCAGGGGGCTGACCTGTCGCAGGCCAGTCAGCGGAAGTTGGATCGGGTGTTCGCGCGGCAGGAGTACCGGCGGGCGTTCCCCGGAGAGATCGGGGATCTGCATTTCCCGGCCAGTGTCTTCGACTCGTACACCGGGTCGTTGCTGCGGAATGTCGATACGACCGGGATTTCGGATTCGGGGCTGAAGGTCGTCGTCGATGCGTCGAACGGGAGTGCCGGGCTTGTGCTGCCCAGTCTGCTCGGCAAGCTCGGGGTGGATTCGCTGACCATCAACCCCGGTCTGGACGAGTCCAGGCCCACTGAGTCGGCGGATGCGCGGCGGTCGGGGTTGGTGCGGCTCGGTGAGATCGTGGCGTCGGCGCGGGCGGCGTTCGGGGTGAGGTTCGATCCGGTCGGTGAGCGGTTGTCGCTGGTGGACGAGAAGGGGCGGATCGTCGAGGACGACCGGGCCCTGCTGGTCATGCTCGACCTGGTGGCCGCGGAGCGGCGCAGCGGGCGGGTGGCATTGCCGGTGACCACCACGAGGATCGCCGAGCAGGTGGCGGCGTATCACGGGACGCAGGTGGAGTGGACGACGACCTCGCCGGACGATCTGACCAGAGTCGGTCGTGATGACACGACGATCTTCGGTGGTGACGGCAAGGCCGGGTTCATCGTCCCGGAGTTCAGCAGTGTCTTCGACGGTACGGCGGCGTTCGTACGGTTGATCGGGCTGGTGGCTCGTACTCAGCTCACGCTCAGCCAGATCGACGCGCGGATTCCGCGGGCGCATGTCATTAGGCGGGATCTCGCGACTCCCTGGGCCGTCAAGGGCCTGGTGATGCGGCGGGTCGTGGAGGCGGCCGGAGATCGCTTTGTCGACACCACTGATGGTGTGCGGGTAGTGGAGACGGACGGGCGCTGGGTGATGGTGCTGCCCGATCCTGCCGAGGCGGTCACCCATCTGTGGGCCGAGGGGCCCGACGACGCGTCCGCGCAGGCTCTGCTCGACGAGTGGTCGGCGGTCGTGGACAGCGCCGGGCGCTGAGAGAGCAAGTACGCGCGCGTGCCGGACAGGTGCCCCGCGAGGGGGCCTGTTCGGCACGCCGGTGGGGCCATTCGGAGGTAGTGGTCGCAACGTGCGACGATGTGCGGCATGCCGCAGCCCCCCGTTCGGAGCACACCTACGCCCCCCTCGCGTCCGGACGCGTCCATGTCGCTGCTCACCAACGTCATGGACCACAGCCTCGACGACGGGTACGCCGAGGCCGCGGAGCGGAAGAAGGCCGCAGGTGACGGGGGCCTGCCCAAGACTCTGAGGGCGAAGCTCGGGCTTGCGGCCGGTCTGGTGCTCGCGGCGCTCGTGGTGACCGTGGGAGCCGCGCAGGCGAGGGTCGCGGCGCCGGCCATGGCCAAGGAGCGCGAGGAGCTGGTCGACCGCATCGACCGTGAGACCACGGCGGCGGACCAGCTGGAGGAGACCGTGGACGAGCTGCGCGACGATGTGAGTGCGCGGCAGCGAGAGGCACTGAAAGCGACCGGCCACAGTGATCAAGCGGAGCTGGTGGGCATCCTGTCGGGCGCTGTCGAGGTGCACGGGCCCGGAGTGAAGCTGGTCGTGAACGACGCCAAGGAAGCCTCCACGGGCAGCGACGGCGACCCTCGCGGCGCATCCGGGTTCTCCGACACCGGGCGGGTCCGTGACCGTGATATGCAGCGGGTGGTCAACGGGCTGTGGGAGTCGGGCGCCGAGGCGATCTCGATCAACGGGCAGCGGCTGACCGCCCTGTCGGCGATCAGGGCCGCGGGTGACGCGATACTGGTCGACAACAAGCCGCTGGTTCCGCCGTACACGGTGCTCGCGGTGGGGGAGGGGGAGCGGCTGAGCGCCAGGTTCCAGGACAGCGCCGACGGGCTGTATCTGCACGCCCTGCAGGAGAACTTCGGGATCAGGACCAGCATTTCCGCGCAGGACGACCTCCGGCTGCCCGCCGCCCCGAGCGTGATCGTACGTACAGCACAGCCGAACACCGAGAAAACCGAGAAGGGCACATCGTGATCGCCGTAC
>JABFVM010000351.1 GCA_013362785.1 Streptomyces sp.
GGGCCCGCCGCCGGCTGGTGGCCCGGTCGGCCGGAGGCGCCGGGCGTACCCGTGTCGGCCGGTGACGGCGGGACGGGCCCAGCAGCGGCTCTGCCCTTCGCCGCGCCGGTGGGCATCCGCGGTGGTGTGCGGTGCGCCCGCCGCCGATCGGGCGCCGGAGACGGAGCGCCCCGCACGGTGCGCGGACCCGCTTCGGGGCCGGCCACCGACACCCCGGCCGGCCGCCGGCACCCTGGTGGGACCAGGGGCACCGGTGGGACCGGAGCGCCCTGGCCGGGCCCGCAGGGCGTCCGGCGTCCGGCGCGTCCGCCTCAGACCGCGTCAGGCGTCGCGAGGACCTGGTTGCGGATCTGGTCGGCTGTCATCGCGCCGGTCCAGATGCGCAGTTCGGCCAGTCCACCGGGGAGGTGGTTGCCGACCGTACCGGCGTTGGCGCCGCGGCCCATGGCCAGCTCGCCGGTGCCCTGCTGCGCGGCGGTGAAGCCGGCCTCGCCCTCCGAGGGCTGGTCGTACTCACCGACGTACAGATGGAGCTTGCCGTAGCGGATCTCGCTGCCGGAGCCGGCCGGGTCGGTCCACTCCCAGCGCTCCTGGGCGTCGAAGACACCGGTGACCTGCACCCAGGTGTCGGTCTCGGCGATGTCCGCGCCGGGCACGACCGCGCTCTGGGTGACCTTGCCGTCCGAACCGACCGCGGTCCGCGTGAACTTCCACTGGTAGATACCGTCGGCGGGCTTGACCACCCACAGCGCCCAGGACGACTCACCGCCGACCCGCTGCCCGGCCACCTGGCCCTGATAGCCCACGGGCTTGCCGGCGAGCTTCGCGGAGTCCAGCTTGACCAAGGCCGAGGCGGTGAACGAACCACTCTCGTCGACCACCGGCCCGGTGGCCGCCGCGTAACCGGCGCTGCCGTCGAGCACGAGCGCGTTGTCGGCCTCGTCCAGCACGGCCCCCGTGGCCGACAGCTTCATCGACGGCACCGGATACGTCGTGCTCTCGGCGACCTCGGTGCCCTTCGCGGCCGTGGCGTCCCAGCGGGCGACCAGTTCGTTGGCGGGCACCCCGTCCTGGAGGGCCTGCGCCTCCTCGGCCACCTGTTCCGGCGCGAGGGCACGCTGCCACACCGCGACCTCGTCCAGCAGGCCGAAGTGGTACGCGCCGTAGGAGCCGTCGCTCTTCGAACGGCCGAACTGCAGACCGCCTGTGGCCGTCCACGGGGTGTAGGTGGACGAGGCGGTGGACAGCACCACCGGCTTGCCCTGCGCCCGCCCGTTGACGAACAGCTGAATGGTGTCGTTCGTGGGATCGGTGTCCGGGAGGTTGTCGTCACCCTCGGTCTTGAAGACACCCGAGACATGGGTCCACACGTTCAGCGGCGGGTTCTCCTGGTCGGCGAAGGACCGGATGAACGCCGGGCCGTTGATGTCCTTGTCCGTCCGGTTGAAGATCCACTTCTTGTAGGCGGACGAGTAGTACAACGCGAACGCGCTGCCGTTGGTGCCGGGTTCGGAGAGCACGACACGGTTCGCCGAGGCGTTGGACAGCTGCACCCAGGCCGAGACCGTGAACGAGTCCTTGGTGTTCACCGCCGGGGTGGCGGTGGCCGCGTATCCGGTCTGCAGTGCCGGGTCGGTGGTGTCGTCGTTCAGCCGCAGCGAGTAGTCCGCGTCACCGCGCCTGGCCCGGCTGGACCAGCCCGTGCCATTCGCGCCGACCAGCGTGGCGTTGTGCCGGGTGCCCTCGGTCGCGGTGTCCGTCGCGGTCATCGTCCCGGAGCCGGGCACACCGTTCAGGTTCCAGCGGCCCACCGCCCCGGCGGCCGGTGCCACCTTGAAGGTGAACTCGCTGTACGCGCCCCAACGGCTGCGCACGTCCTTGGCCCGCACCGACAGCACCTGGGTGCCCGACAGCGGCGGTGTCACGTCCTTGACGGTCACCGTGGACCCGGAGACCGCCTTGGCGGAGGTGGACAGCAGCTTCCACTCGTACCCGGTGATGTCGGTGTCGGCCGCGTTCGGCTTAAAGGTGAAGCTGCCGGGCGTACCCGGACCGCCGTGCCCCTCGCAGAGGTTGGCGGTGCACTCGGTGTACGGCGAACCGGCCGTGATCTGCGGGGCCTTGGGCGCCGTGGAGTCGATCTTGAAGTAGCACCAGGACGAGTACGAGGACCACAGGTCGCCCGTCTTGCCGCTGTAGGACCAATGCGACTGCGTCCGCGCCTTGTACCGGTACAGCCCCCCGTCGGCCCGGTCGCTGGTGCGCAGTTTCTCCAGCGTGCCGTCCGGATGCCAGCCAGTGTCGGGCATGTGCCCGCTCCACACCGAGTGCCACGCGGCGTCGTCCCCGCGCTCCACGACGTACTCGGCCTGCAGCGAGCCTTCCTCGGCACCCTTGTTGGACTCGACCTGCGTCTGCACCCGGGCCTGGACCATCGGGTCCTTGCGGGTGACGATCAGCGGATCGGACGAGGACTTCTTGCAGTACGCGGTGGTCCCGTCGCCCGGGATCAGGCCGACGTCGGTCGGCACGCCGGGCTTGTAGGCGAAGGTGACCTGGAGCTCGGCGCTGTCGTCGAACCGCTTCCAGGCGCGCGGATCGGACTCGTCCTTCGCGCGCAGCATCAGCGTCAGGCGGCTGATCTTGCCGTCCGCGAAGGAGCGGACAGTGCTCTTGAGGTTCTCGTCCGTTTCGTCAGGGTTGTCGTTGAACTCGATCCAGGCGTCCGGCTGGTCGGGCGTGCACAGACCGCCGCGGCCCGCGGAGACGTACCGGTCGCCCATCTGGTCGAGCTGCGCCGGGCCGGGCCAGTTCGTGGCCTCGGAGATGTTGTCGGTGCGCTCCAGGTCCACCCAGTGCGGGTCGCAGTTGAACGACCAGGTCTCACGCGCCCGGAACGTGGCGTCGAGGACGTACTTCCCGGCGAGCTTGGTCGGCGCGAACTCGAAGTACATCCGGTCGATGTAGCCGCTGCCGCAGGAGAAGCCGTCCGCGGTGCCGCACTTGCCGACACCCTTGTCACCGTCGAACATCCAGAACTCGTCCTCGTCGGAGGAGATCTTGGTGCGCTCGGAGGCGCCCAGCCCGATCGAGGGATCGATGTACACCGGGTAGACGGTGTCCTCGCCGCGCAGCAGCTCCAGGTCGGGCCGGACCGCCACGGTGCCGTCGGCCACGGCGACCGGAAGCACGGCGGTGGTGTCGCCCTCACCCGGCTGTGAGGGGTCGTCCTGCGCGGGCTCTCCCGAGGCGTCGGCGGTGGCGTCGGCCCGGGACAACAACTGCGTCTGCGGCCCCGTCTCCTGGTCGTCGCCGGCGGAGTCCCACATCTGGCCCGCCGGGCCGCGGAAGACCGCATTGCCATCCTCGTCGAGGGCCCGCAGACCGCCGCCCGCGCCTGGCACGATGCTCAACCCGTCTCCTCGGGCGGCGAGTTCGACGTGCTCCAGCTCCGGGGTCTTCGCGGCCTCGGCCGTCTTGACCACGAGCACCTCGCGGTACCCCTCGGCGGTGGCAGTCAGCTGCAGGTCCACTCCGGCGAAGACGTTCGGATACGTGGCAGTCGCGCCGTCGAGCACCGGCTCGGGCAACGCGTCGGGCCAGCCGAGCGAGACGGCGCGGCCCTCCTCGGCGAGCCGGAGCATCCCCGACCCGCTGCCACCGCCCGAGAACGACAGGTCGACCACCGAGCCCTTGGGTGCGATCCGGCCGTCGGACCGGCGCTCCAGGGTCGGGTCGACCTCATCCCATGTGCCGTCGGCTCGCTCCACCCGCTGGGGGGTCGTGGACTGCGTGAGGGTGAACGAACCGTCCGGATTCGCCTCGGTGGTCGAGTACTCCGTACGGTCCCCGGTCACCTCGACCGGCTCACCCGAAGCCTTCGCCTGTGCGAGCGCGGTGAGCTCGTCCAAGTCCCCTGACGTCGCCGCAGCGGCCGCCGCCGGTGTCACAACCGGCGAACCAGGCAACGCCGACACCCCGATCGAGGCGACCACGGCCATACTCAAGATTACGGAACGTGATCTTCCCCGCCCCATGTGAGCGCACCAGCGCCCCCACCCCAACTTCACGGCGCCTACCTAAGCGTCACAAGTCCTTCATGAACGGACGGAGTCAATGCGGGTAATCGCTCTCCGTCAACGTGATGCGTGTCACGTGATCACATTCCAGCAACGCTTTGACCTGGGGTTATCTGGCGCCGGTGGGTCCGCTAGGGAAGTATTGGATCTCTCTTTACGATTACCGAGAGTGACATTCGTCAACGGGTCGGCCCGTGTGCGGTGCCTACTTGCCGTGACCCGCTCCGACCTAAGAGGGGGAGAGGGGGTAGGAGTTGGGGCCCTCGGAGTGCAAACTGTGCGAACGGAAAAGGGGATTCACTGATTCCGGAAAGGAAACTCACAGTAAAGGGTGATCGGACGTGTCATGTCACCACCTCCTGTTCGCGGAAGTCCGTATTCGCCTGTTTCGCCCCGAGCCGTAACGAACCCCCTGCCAGCACCGGCCTGTTGGGGGTGGCTTAAGGTCACTTCTTTTGACCGAGCTGTATTTCCGCTGTGATCGTCCAGT
>JABFVM010000543.1 GCA_013362785.1 Streptomyces sp.
ACTTCGGCCGCAACTACCTCCGCCACGACGGCCTGCTCGACATCACCAACGCCTCCGACCTGGTCACCGTCTCCTGGAGCCGGTTCACCGACCACGACAAGGCGATCCTCATCGGCAACGGCGACACGGCCACCGGCGACCGCGGCAAGCTGCGGGTCACGCTGCACCACAACGAGTTCGAGTCCGTCGTCCAGCGCGCCCCGCGCGTCCGCTTCGGGCAGGTGCACCTCTACAACAACCGGTACGTCGTCCCGGCCGACGCCCACGACTACCGCTACTCCATCGGCGTGTCGACCGAGTCCGCGATCTACGCGGAGAACAACGCCTTCCACACCCCCGGCCACATCGAGGTCGCCGACCTGGTCAAGAGCTGGAACGGCACCGCGCTGCACCAGTCCGGCACCCTCTTCAACGGCTATCCGGTGGACCTGCTGGCGATCTACAACGCCTACAACTCCGGCAGCGAGCGCGATCTCACGGCCAACGTCGGCTGGACACCTACCCTGCACACAAAGATCGACAGCGCCGAGGCCGCCGACCGAGCGGTGGCCCGAGGCGCGGGCGCAGGGAGGATCCCATGAGCACTGCCGTACCCATCGTGCTGGCCGGCGCGCGCGGCCACGGCCGCTGGCACCTCGACAACATCCGTCGGCTCCAGGACAAGGGGATCGTGCGGCTGGCGGGGATCTGCGAGCTGAACCCGCTCACCGCGCAGGAGATCCCCGAGGGCCTCGGCTCGCCGCGGCAGTCCGCGGACTTCGGCGCCCTCCTCGACTCCACCGGCGCGAGCGTCGCCGTGATCTGCACGCCGATCCCCACCCACACCGACCTGGCGCTGACCGCCGCGCGCAGGGGCGTGCACCTCCTGCTGGAGAAGCCGCCCGCCCCGTCGTACGCCGAGTTCCGGCGTATGGCCGACGGGGTCGCCGAGGCGGGCGTCGCCTGTCAGATCGGGTTCCAGTCGCTGGGCTCGCACGCCCTGCCCGCGGTGCGCACACTGATGGCCGAGGGCGCGATCGGGGACATCGTCGGGATCGGCGGGGCCGGTGCCTGGGCGCGGCCCGAGGCGTACTTCCGGCGGGCGCCCTGGGCGGGCAGGCGCAGGCTGAACGGCGTCGACGTGATCGACGGGGTGCTGACCAACCCGCTCGCGCACGCCGTCGCCACCGCACTCGCCCTCGGCGGCACCACCCGCGCCGAGGACGTCACAGGCATCGAGACCGAGCTGCTGCGCGCCAACGACATCGAGTCCGACGACACCTCCTGCGTCCGCGTCACCACGCACGGCCCGCAGGTCGTCGTCGGCGCGACCCTCTGCGCCGAGGACCCCGACGACCCCTATGTCGTCGTCCACGGCGAACACGGCCGGATCACCTTCTGGTACAAGCAGGACCGCGTCCTGCTCCAGCGCGCGAACCACGGCCCGCAGGAGTACGAGTACGGCCGTACCGACCTGCTGGAGAACCTCGTCGACCACCTCACCGACGGCACCGACCTGCTGGTCACGCCCGACCTGACCGGTGCCTTCATGAAGGTCGTTGAAGCGATTCGACTGGCCCCCGACCCGGCCCCGCTGCCCGCCGACGCCTGGCAGCTGCTCCCCGACGAGCAGCGCCGGGTCGTGCCCGGCATCGACGGTCTGGTCGCGGCCGCCGCCGACACCCTCGCCCTGTACTCCGAGCTCGGCGCCCCCTGGATTCCTCCGGCACCAACGAATGAGGTGAGCACCTGATGACCCCCCAAGACACCGCGGTGCTGCGCGTCGCGGGCCGCCCGGTCGGCCGGTACGTCACCCGGCCCGAGCTGCCGCCCCGGCTCTCCCCACGCCCCTATCTGCACCCCGTCACCACCCTGGCCGGCACGGCGGTCACCGAGCTCGGCCCCGCCGACCACATCCACCACCTCGGCGTCGGTGTCGCCGTTCCCGACGTCGAGGGGCACAACTTCTGGGGCGGACGCACCTACGTCCGCGACCGGGGCCCGACCGAGCTCGACAACCACGGCGCCCAGCGCCACACCGCGTTCCAGCTGCGCGACCCCGACGGCTTCGTCGAGGAACTGCGCTGGGTGGCCTCCGGCGCCGAGCTGCTGCGCGAGCGCCGCACGGTCGCGGCCACCGAACTCACCGAGCTCGCCTGGGCGTTGGACTTCACCTTCTCTCTGACCAACGTCACCTCCGGCCCGCTGTCCATCGGCAGCCCCGCCACCAACGGCCGCCCCGGCGCGGCGTACGGCGGCTTCTTCTGGCGGGCCCGCAAGGAGGCCTCGGCGCCGGACGTGTTCACCGTCGACCGCGAGGGCGAGCAGGCGATCCACGGCACGTCCGCCCCCTGGGTGGCGCTCGCGGGCTCCAACTGGACCCTGGTCTTCGCCGGGGCCACCGAGGAGACCCGCCGGGACCCGTGGTTCGTGCGCGCCGAGGAGTACCCCGGCGTCGGCTCCTCCCTCGCCGCCGGGGAACGGCTGCCGATCCCGCCCGGCGAGACCGCCGTACGCCGGATCGTCACCGTCGTCGCCGACGGCCGTATCAGCCGGCTCGAAGCGGCGTCCCTGGTCCGCAAGGCGGTGAGCCCGTGACCGCCGAGACCTACACCAACCCCGTTCTCAACGCAGACTGGTCCGACCCGGACGTCGTCCGCGTCGGCGACGACTTCTACCTCACCGCCTCCAGCTTCGGCCGCGCCCCGGGCCTGCCCCTGCTGCACTCCCGCGACCTGGTGAACTGGACCCTGGTCGGCCACGCCGTCGACCGCCTCGAACCGGCGAAGGAGTTCGCGGCCCCCCGGCACGACTGCGGAGTCTGGGCCCCTTCCCTGCGCCACCACGAGGACCGCTTCTGGATCTTCTGGGGCGACCCCGACCAGGGCATCTTCCAGGTCAACGCCCCCGAGATCCGCGGCCCCTGGACCCGCCCGCACCTGGTCAAGGCCGGCAAGGGCCTGATCGACCCCTGCCCCCTGTGGGACGACGAGACCGGCGAGGCCTACCTCGTGCACGCCTGGGCCAAGTCCCGCTCCGGGGTGAAGAACCGGCTCACCGGCCACCGGATGCACCCCGACGGCACCGCACTCCTCGACGAGGGCAAGCTGATCGTCGACGGCGACCGGATCCCCGGCTGGTTCACCCTCGAAGGCCCCAAGCTCTACAAGCACGACGGCTGGTTCTGGATCCTCGCGCCCGCCGGGGGAGTGGAGACCGGCTGGCAGGGCGCCTTCCGCTCCCGCGAGTTCTTCGGGCCGTACGAGGAGAGGATCGTCCTCGAACAGAAGGACACCGACGTCAACGGCCCCCACCAGGGCGGCTGGGTGCGCACCCCGTCCGGCGAGGACTGGTTCCTGCACTTCCAGCAGCGGGGCGCCTACGGCAGGGTCGTCCACCTCCAGCCGATGCGCTGGGACACCGACGGCTGGCCGGTGCTCGGCGACGACGGCGCCCCCGTCGCCGTCCACCGCAGACCCGACCTGCCGCCCCAGCCGCCGGCCGCGCCCGCCACCGACGACGACTTCCCCGGCGGACGCTTCGGACGCCAGTGGTCCTGGACCGCCAACCCGCGCGACGGCTGGGCCACCCAGCACTCCGGCGACGGCCTGAGACTGACCTGCGTCCGCTCGGCCGACGCCCACGACCTGCGCAGACTGCCACACATCCTCACCCAGCGGCTCCCGGGCACACCGTGCGCGGTGGAGGTCGAGCTACGGCTGGACAGCGAGGAACCGGGGGCGCGGGCCGGGCTCGCGGTGCTCGGGGACGCGTTCGGCTGGATCGGGCTCCAGCGGGGCGCGGACGGGGCGGTGCATGTCGTGCACCGGTTCGCGGAAGCGGTCGCGGAGCGCGAACGGGACGCCGAGCACGCGCGGCTCGCGCCGCAGGGGCGGGTACGGCTGCGGATCGAGGTCGGAGAAGGGGCGCGGTGCCGTTTCTTCTACGACGCCGGTGACGGCCCGCGCCCGTCCGGGCCCGTCTTCGCCGCCACCCCCTGGCGCTGGGTCGGCGCGCTGCTCGGCCTGTTCGCCCTCGCGCCCGCCGGAGGGGGACACGCCGGCGCGGCAACCTTCTCGCACTTCAGGATCGACCCCCTGTAACGCACCCCACCCGTAAGCCTGTTGGGAGCCGCAATGACGCAGCACCTTGATAGCAAGCGCTTGCCGAGATCGAGGCCGAGGCCGGGACACGGCAAGGTCCTGGCCGCGGTGCTCGGCCTGGTCGCCGCGCTGAGCCTCGGGGCGATGGGGGAGGCGCGGGCCACGAGTCCGACGGCGACTTCGGCAGCCTCCCCCGACCGCTGGACCGACCGGGCCCATGGGTTCGCCTCCCTCGCCGGGGGTACGACCGGCGGGGCGGGCGGCAAGGTCGTGACCGTCACGGACCAGGCCTCGCTGGCCAAATACGCGGCGGCGCCCGAGCCGTACATCATCCGGGTGGCGGGATCGATCGCCGTCGAGCCCTTCGGCTCGGACATCGTGGTCGGGTCGGACAAGACCCTGATCGGCGTCGGCGACACCGGCGAGATCGTGCACGGCGAGCTGCACCTCAACCCCGGTACCAGCAACGTCATCATCCGCAACCTGACGATCCGTGACAGTTACGTCGAGGGCGACTGGGACGGCAAGACGACCGACTTCGACGCCATCCAGATGGACACCGTCGACCACGTCTGGATCGACCACAACCGCTTCACGCACATGGGCGACGGGCTGCTCGACATCCGCAAGGACAGCCAGTACATCACCGTCTCCTACAACCAGTTCAGCAACCACAACAAGGCGTTCGGGATCGGCTGGACGACCAACGTCCGGACGCAGATCACCGTCGACCACAACTGGTTCACGGGCACGAAGCAGCGCAATCCGTCGGCCGACAACTGCGCCTACGCCCACCTGTACAACAACTACCTGTCGGCCCAGGTGGCCGACGGGGACCCGACATGGACGTACGGGAACTGGTCGCGCGGCAGGACCCGGATGGTCATCGAGAACGGCTACTACGACGGGGTCCAGCATCCCTACCAGGCCGATGCGACGGCCGAGCTGGTCGAGCGCGGATCGATCCTGAGGAACACGACGGGGCGGACCGACGAGTGGGGTGCCGCCTTCGATCCACGGGAGTTCTACGACTACCGGCTGGACCCGGCGGCCGCCGTGCCGGCCCTGGTGAAGCGGTTCTCCGGGCCGCAGCAGCGGATCGGCGGGGTGACCCTGAACGTCCCGGCCGACTACCCGACCGTGCAGTTGGCCGTGGACGCCGTGCCGGACGGCAACACCGTGCCGGTCACGATCGCCGTCGCGCCGGGGACGTATCGCGAGAAGGTGTTCATCCCCGCGAGCAAGCCGGACATCGTGCTCCAGGGGACCGGACGCGACCGGTCCGACACCGTCGTCGTCTTCGACACGCCCGCCGCGTACGGCGGTTCGACGGGCAGCGCGACCGTCCGGATCGCCGCGAACGACGTCACCGCCCGCAACCTCACCTTCAGCAACGACTTCGACGAGGCCGCGCACGAGCTGAACGGTGAGCAGGCGTTGGCGATGAAGACGACCGGCGACCGGATCGTCTTCGAGGACACCGCCTTCCTGGGCAACCAGGACACGCTGATGACCGACAGCCCCAAGCTGGACGTGATCAGCCGGGTGTACGTCCGCGACTCCTACATCGAGGGCGACGTCGACTTCGTCTACGGGCGGGCCACCACCGTCATCGAGCGGTCCGTGATCCGTGCGCTGAGCCGGGGATCCGGCACCAACAACGGCTACATCACCGCGGCTTCGACCTGGACGGGCAACCCGTACGGGTTTCTGATCACCCGCTCCAAGATCGTGAGCGACGCCCCGGCCGGGACGTTCCATCTGGGGCGGCCCTGGCATCCGGGCGGTGAGCCCGCGGCGGTCGCCCAGGTGCTGATCCGCGACACCGAACTGCCCGCCGCGATCAAGGCGTCGCCGTGGACCGACATGAGCGGGTTCTCGTGGAAGGACGCGCGGCTCACCGAGTACCGGAACTTCGGACCCGGTGCGGCCGTGACCGCGGACCGGCCGCAGATGAGCGAGGCCGGGGCACGGGACCACACCGTCGCCGACTACCTCCAGGGCACGGACGGCTGGGCGCCGTACGCCCGTCACTGACCCCCACAGCTTCATATCTCCGCTGGATCCAGAACGAAGAGAGCCGACCAATGAAGAACAGCATCCGCAGAAGCAGGCGTGCCGCCACCGCCGTCGCCCTCGGGTCCGTCCTCGCCCTGACCGCCACCGCCTGCGGTGACGACGGGAGCGGCACGGGCGGCGACAAGGGCGCCGAGGGCAGCGGCAAGGGAAAGATCGTCTTCTGGGACAACAACGGCGGTGTCCGCACCGACATCTGGAAGGAGGTCATCGCCGACTTCGAGAAGGCCAACCCGGACATCAAGGTCGAGTACGTCGGGATTCCGTCCACCGACTACCAGTCCAAGGTGGACACCGCCCTCCAGGGCGGCGGCCTGCCGGACGTCGGCGGCGTCGGCGCGGCCATGCTCGCCGGGTTCGCCGCGCAGAACGCGCTGGAGCCGCTGGACGACCGGCTCGCCAAGTCCTCCCTGAACGGCAAGCTCAACGAGGACATGGTCGCCTCGCTGAAGGCCGCGGGCGGTGGGGACGACAAGCTGTACTCGATTCCAACCTCCGCGAACAACGGTGTGCTCTACTACCGCACCGACCTCTTCAAGAAGGCCGGACTGGACGAGCCGGCCACCTGGGACAAGTTCTTCGCGGCGGCGGAGAAGCTCACCGACGCCAAGAAGAACGAGTTCGGGTACACCATCCGTGGTGGTTCCGGGTCCATCGCGCAGGCGCTGGACGCGATGTACGGGCAGTCCGGGATCACGTCGTTCTGGGACGCGAGCGGTGAAAAGACCACCGTCAACGACCCCAAGAACGTGGCCGGGCTGGAGAAGTACGCCGCGCTCTACAAGAAGGTCACTCCGGCCGCCGACCTCAACAACGACTTCACCAAGATGGTCGCGCAGTGGGATTCCGGCACGATCGGGATGCTGAACCACAACCTGGGGTCGTACCAGGACCATGTGAAGGCGCTGGGGACCGACAAGTTCCGGGGAATTCCGCAGCCGGTCGGCTCCGCCGGCAAGCGGGTCCAGGTGTCCAACCCCGTGGACGGGATCGGGCTGTTCAAGAGCTCCAAGAACAAGGAAGCCGCCTGGAAGTTCATCGAGTTCGCCACCTCGCACGAGGAGAACTCGAAGTTCAACGAGGCGGCGGGGCAGGTGCCTTCGAACAACGAGGCCGCCAAGGACGCGTGGATTTCGAAGGCCGAGCCGACGAAACTGGCTGCCGCCGCGTTGACGGACGGGTCGACGTCGATCGTGCAGTTGCCGTACTACCTGCCTGACTGGAACACCATCTCCAAGGCCGACAACGAGCCGAACCTCCAGAAGGTGCTGAACGGGGACATGAGCGCCAAGGACTTTCTGGACACGATGGCCAAGCAGTTGAACGAGGCTCAGGCCGAGTGGAAGTCGCGTAACGGCTGAGAGTTCGGTCGCTTTGCTGCGCGGCCGGCCGCGGGTTTCGTTGTGGCTGGTCGCGCAGTTCCCCGCGCCCCTTAGGGAGCTTCACTTCCCCCTGTTGAAAGGCACCCCTGTGTCGCTTACTCGCAGACAGGTCGGCGTGGCCGCCGCTGCCACGGTTCCGTTTGCTCTCGCGGGCACTGGTACCGCTCAGGCGCACCAGCGCTCCCGCACCCTCTACATCGCCGGTGATTCCACCGCCGCCCAGAAATTCGCCGATGCCGCCCCGGAGACCGGGTGGGGTATGGCGCTGCCCTTCTTTCTGCGGAACAGCCTGCTCGTCTCCAATCACGCCGTGAACGGGCGTAGTTCCAAGAGCTTTGTCGATGAAGGGCGGCTGGATGTCGTTCTCCAGGCCATTCGGCCCGGTGACTTCCTGCTGATCCAGTTCGCGCACAACGACGAGAAGGCCACCGACCCGACGCGGTACACCGAGCCCTGGACGACGTACCAGGACTATCTGCGGCTGTATGTCGACGGTGCCCGGGAGCGGGGGGCGCGGCCGGTGCTGGCCACCGCTGTGGAACGGCGGAAGTTCGACGTCGACGGCAACTCCGTGCCGACCCACGGCGACTATCCGGCGGCGATGCGCGCGCTCGCTCAGGAGAAGCGGGTCACGCTGCTCGACATCCAGGCGCTGTCGCTCGCGCTGTGGCAGCGGATCGGGGTCGAGGAGACGAAGAAGTACTTCAACTGGACCGCCGCCGAACAGGACAACACGCACTTCAACCCGCCCGGCGCCATCGCCGTGGCACGGCTCGTGGCGCAGGAACTGCTGCGTACGCGGGTGCTCGGCCCGCAGGACGTGCGACGGCTGGACGAGGAGATCCCGGAGTCCTGGATCACCTGGCCGCAGGCCGCAGCGTAACCACCCCGACCGCAGAAGAGAGAGCCGCACAATGAACGCACAGGTATGGCATGGGCATGCCACAGCGAAGGCCGCTGTGCTGATCGGCTGCACCGCGCTCGTCCTCGGGCTGACCGGCACCGGAGCGCAGGCCGGGCCCCGTGACCTCGGCCGGCAGGTCCTCGGCGCGAGTGACGGCTGGGGCTCGGAGGGGGCGGGGACCACCGGTGGGTCGGCCGCCGATGCCGAGCACGTCTACACCGTCACCACGTGGGCCGAGTTCAAGGCCGCGCTGAAGGCCGGTGCGGACGCCCCGAAGATCATCCAGGTCAAGGGCATGATCGACGCCGTCTCCGAGGGCTGCGACGCCTTCGTGACCGGCGGTTATGACCTCCAGCAGTACCTGAAGGACTACGACCCGGCCGTCTGGGGCAACGACGAGGTCGCCAGCGGTCCGCAGGAGGACGCCCGGGTCGCCTCCGCCGCCAAGCAGGACACGGAGATCAAGGCCAACGTCCCCAGCAACACCACCATCGTCGGCGTCGGCAAGAACTCCGGCATCCTCGGCGGCAGCCTCCAGATCAAGGGCGTCTCGAACGTCATCATGCGCAACCTCACCATCGAGGCGCCGCTGGACTGCTTCCCCAAGTGGGACCCGACCGACGACAACAAGACCGGCAACTGGAACTCCGAGTACGACGCCGTGGTCGTCTACGGCACCGACCATGTGTGGCTCGACCACAACACGTTCACCGACGGGCGCTACCCCGACAGCGAGCGGCCCGTCTACTTCGGCAAGAGGTTCCAGCAGCACGACGGGCTGACCGACATCGTGCGCGGCTCCAACTACGTGACCGTGTCCTGGAACCGCTACCAGGACCACGACAAGAACATGCTGATCGGCAACGGCGACGGCCTCGCCGCCACCGACGGCGGCAAGCTCAAGGTGACCATGCACCACAACCGCTTCGAGGGCATCCTCCAGCGCTCCCCGCGCGTGCGGTTCGGACAGGTCGACGTCTACAACAACCACTATGTGGTGACCGAGGAACAGAAGGACGACTACTACGTCTTCGGCGTCGGCATCTCCTCACAGCTGCACGCCAGCGACAACGCCGTCTCCCTGCCGGCCGGTGCCAAGGTCGGCAAGATCCTCAAGAAGTGGAACGAGTCCCCGCTGACCGCCCAGAACAACTACGTCAACGGGAAGCTGACGGATCTCATCGCCGTCCACAACGCCGAGATCCCGGCGGAGACCCTCCAGTCCGGGGCCGGCTGGACACCGACCCTGCGGACCAAGGTCGACAACCCCAAGGCGGTGCCGGGGATCCTCGACCGCTGCGCGGGCGCCGGCCGCCTGCACTGACCCACCCCGGCCGGGGAGGGGCGCTCAGCCGACCGGGCCCGCCCCTCCCCGGCAGCGATCCCAGCATGAGCCGCCCCCGCGAAGGAGCACCCGCATGCCCTCGCCCCACCTCCGACTCCCCCTGTCCAGAAGGGGATTTCTCACGGCAGGCGCCGCCGTCGGCGCCGCGCTCGCCCTCACCCCGCTCCCCGCCCGCGCCGCAGCCGGCGCCAGACGCCCCTGCCCCTTCGGCCGCTACGGTTCACCGGCCGCCCGCCTCACCCCGCAGACCCGCTACGTCGCCCCGTCCGGCCACGGCGACTTCACCACCGTCCAGTCCGCCGTCAGCGCGGTGAGCGGCGGTGGCTGGACGCTGGTCATCGCACCGGGGACGTACCGCGAGACGGTCGCCGTCGACGTGACCCGAACGGGGATGACCTGGCTCGGGGCCGGCGACGACCCGCGTGACGTCGTCATCGTCCACGACAACGCCGCCGGCACGCCCAAGCCCGGCGGTGGTACCTATGGCACCACCGGCTCCGCCACCACCCTCGTCCAGGCCGACGGCTTCACCGCCCGCGGCATCACCTTCGCCAACGACTGGCTGCGCGCCGACCACCCCGACATCAGCGGCACCCAGGCCGTCGCCATCAAGGTGCAGGGCGACCGGTCCGCGTTCCACCACTGCCGGTTCCTCGGCCACCAGGACACCCTGTACGCCGACTCGATGGCCCTCGCCGTCTTCGCCCGCCAGTACTTCGCGCACTGCTACGTGGAGGGCGACGTCGACTTCGTCTTCGGGCGGGCCACGGCCGTGTACGAGCACTGCCACTTCCGGACCCTGAACCGCACCGACCTGGCCTCGGCCCCGTACGGCTTCGTCTTCGCGCCCTCGACGGCGGGCGCCAACCCGCGCGGCTACCTGGTGACCGGCAGCCGTGTCACCAGCGATGCACCGGACGCCTACTACAAGCTGGCCCGCCCCTGGGTGCCCAGCTCCGACCGCACCGCCCGCCCGTCGCTCACCGTCCGCGACACCCACCTCGGCCCCGGCATCGACGCGATCGTGCCCTACGCCAACATGTCGGACGACTTCCCGTGGCAGAACCAGCGCTTCGCCGAGTACCGCAACACCGGCCCGGGCGCCGTCGTCTCCGTCCCCGGGAACCGGCCCCAACTCACCGCCGAACAGGCCGGATCGGCGACCCGCGAGGGGTACCTCGGCGACTGGACGCCGTGGAAGGAGAGCCGCTGAGATGCGCAGACGGACCTTGCTGACGGCGGGGATCGCCGGGGGCCTGACCGCGGCCCTCGCACCCACCCCCGCCCTCGCCGCCGGTGCGCGGCGGGTGCTGCACGTCCGGCCCGGCGACTCCGTGCAGGCGGCCGTGGACGCGGTGGACGGACCCGGCTGGACGATCGTCGTGCATCCGGGGACGTATCGCGAGGTTGTGAAGGTCCCGGAGGAGACGGCGGAGTTGACGCTGCGCGGCGCCACCCGTGACCCGCGCGACGTCGTCATCGTCCACGACAACGCCAACGGCACGCCCAGGCCCGACGGTTCGGGCACCTACGGCACCGCAGGCTCGGCCACCTTCACCTCGGCCGCCCCGGGACTGACCGTCCGCGATCTGACCCTGGCCAACGACTGGCTGCGCGCCGACCACCCCGACATGACCGGCACCCAGGCGGTGGCGGCGTACGTCACCGGCGACCGGTCGTCCTTCGGGAACGTCCGTCTCCTCGCCCACCAGGACACCCTCTTCGTCGACACGACCGCGCTGGACGCCTTCGACCGGCAGTACTTCCGCCACTGCTACGTGGAGGGCGACGTCGACTTCGTGTTCGGCCGGGCCACGGCCGTCTTCGAGGACTGCCACTTCCACACGCTGCAACGGGACGTGACCTTCACGCCCAAGGGCATGGTCTTCGCCCCCTCCACCGCCCGCGCCAACCCCCACGGCATCCTCGCCGTCCGCTCCCGCATCACCTCCGGCGCGCAGGACGGGGCGTACAAGCTGGCCCGGCCCTGGGTGCCGTCGTTCGAGACCACGGCCTGGCCGTCCCTCGTCGTGCGGGACACCCGAATCGGACCGGGGATCGATCCGGTGGCGCCGTACACGAACATGCGGGAGCAGTATCCCTGGCAGACCATGCGGTTCAGGGAGTACCGCAACAGCGGGCCGGGGGCCGTGGTCACAGTTCCGGAGAACCGGCCTCAACTCACCGTCGCAGAAGCCCAGTTGCACACCCGTCGGGCGTATCTCGGGGACTGGCGGCCGTATGCGTAGGGTGGCCGCCCTCCTCGTCGGCGCGTGTCTGTTCGGGCTGCCCGCTCCCGCCTCGGCGGCCCCCGTCCCAGAACCCGTCGGCTGGGCCGCCACCGGCTCCGGCACCACCGGCGGCGCGGGCGGCACCACCTGGACGGTGCGCACCCGCGCCGAACTCGAAGAGGCCCTCGGCAACGGCGGCGACCCCGCCGCGCCCAAGGTGATCCGGGTCGTCGGGGACATCAACGGGCATGAGGCGGAAGACGGTTCGCTGCTCGGCGAGCAGGACTACGCGCCCGGATACGACCTCGCCCGGTACATGTCCTGCTTCGGCGCCGACGGGGCCGAGTGGTCCGACACCCGGTACGACTACTGCAAGCGGCAGCGTCAGCTCCGGCAGAGCGGTTCCGCCAAGGAGAAGGCGCAGATCCAGCTGACCGTGCCGAGCAACACCACCCTGGTGGGTGCCGGTGACGACGCCCGGCTCCTCGGGGTCTTCCTGACCGTCAACACGGGCACGAACATCGTCGTCCGCAACCTTCGGCTCGAAGCGCCCGTCGACCACTTCACCACCTGGTCGCCGGGGGACGGGCAGCGGGGCAGCTGGAACGCGCGCTTCGACGCGATGACCGTGATCACCGGCAGGAACATCTGGATCGACCACTGCACCTTCACCGACGGCCGCTTCCCCGACCGCGAGGCACCCCTCGGCTTCCACGGCGAGCACGTCGGGCGGCACGACGGACTGCTGGACATCGAGGACGGCTCCGACCTCATCACCGTCTCCGACAGCCGCTTCGACGACCACGACAAGGCGATCCTCATCGGGTCCGGCGACGGACGCGGTGACCGGGACCGGGGGCATCTGAAGGTGACGTTCGCCCGGAACCTGTTCACCGGCATCGTGCAGCGCGCGCCGCGTGTGCGGTTCGGGCAGGTGCATGTCGTCAACAACGTGTACCGGGGGCGGGCGGCCGACACGGTTTACGCGCTGGGGGTCGGCGTGGAGTCCGCGATCTTCTCCGAGCGCAATGTGTTCCGGTACCGGGAGGGCAGCCCCGCCCCTGGCCTCGCTGTCGCGGACTACGGAGGTGACCGGTTCCAGGACACCGGATCGTGGTTCAACGGCCGCCCGGCCCACCTGAACCCGGTGGCGGTCGCCCTCGGGCTCACTCCCGACTCCGGCTGGGATCCCGCCGACGTCTACGACTACCGGGCCCTCACGTCCCCCTCGGCGATCGAGGCGTACGTCCTGGGGCACGCCGGGAGCGGGAGGGCGTATGGACATCCCTGAGCCTCCCGGCCTCTACGAGGCGCTCAAGAAGGAGCTCGACTTCCCGCTGGCCTGGGGGAGTTCACCGATCCGCGACTTCCCGGCGTGGCGGGAGGCGGCCCGCGCCAGGGTCGAGCAGCATCTCGTCGTGGAGCGGCAGGACGGGACGCCGTACGCACCCGAACACGGCGAGCGGACCCACGGCGACGGCTACGCGAGGGAACTGGTGACCGTCTCCCTCACCCGCCACGAGCGCGTCCGCGGCGCCCTGCTCACCCCGCACGGCCCCGGCCCGTTCCCCGCCGTCCTGCTCCTCCACGACCACGGGGCGACCTTCGACATCGGCAAGGAGAAGTGCGTCCGGCCCTGGTACGACGACACCCGGCTCGCCTCCGCCCAGGCGTGGGCCGACACGCACTTCAGCGGCAGGTTCGTCGGCGACGAGCTGGCCCGGCGCGGATACGTCGTCCTGGCCCTGGACGCCCTCGGCTTCGGCGACCGGGGCCCGATCGCCTACGAGGAGCAGCAGGCCCTGGCGAGCAACCTCTACCACCTCGGCTCCTCGCTCGCCGGGCTCATGGCCCGCGAGGACGCCCGGGCCGCCGCCTTCCTCGCCGGTCTCGACCGGGTGGACGCCCGCCGGATCGCCGCCGTCGGGTTCTCCATGGGCGCCTACCGGGCCTGGCAGACCGCCGCGCTCAGCGACCACGTCGGCGCCGCGGTGAGCGTCGGCTGGATGACCGGCCTGAAGGAAATGATGGTGCCCGGCAACAACGCCCTGCGCGGGCAGTCGGCGTACTACATGCTCCACCCCGGGCTCGCCCGGCACCTCGACTTCCCCGACGTGGCGGGCATCGCGGCCCCCAGGCCGATGCTCTTCCTGAACGGCGGCCTCGATCCGCTGTTCCCCGCCGACGGAGTCCGCGTGGCCCACGAGAGGCTGCACGCCGTCTGGCGGTCCTGCCACGCCGAGGAGCGGTTGCGGCTGGAGACCTGGCCGGACCTCGGCCATGTGTTCACCGCACCCATGCAGGACGACGTCTTCGACTGGCTCGAAGCGGTCCTATGAACCGTCCTGTGAACCGTCCAGTGATCCTCCCGCACCATCCCCCCACCCGCACGAGAAAGGAACCGCTCTCCATGTCTCGTCGTACCGCCCTCGCCGCCCTGGCGGCCCTCTCCCTGGGCACCGGCCTCGCCGTACTCCCCACCCAGGCGCAGGCCGCGACCGTGGTCGTCAGCAACTCGACCGACCTGTCCAACGCCATCAAGAACGCCACCGCCGGCACCGTCATCCAGGTCCGCGGCGGCACCTACTACCCGACGGCCACCCTGCAGTCCACGGCCAACGGCACCTCGTCGTCGCCGGTCACGCTCACCGCGTACGGCTCGGAGACCGTGAAGATCGACGGATCCTCACTGCCGTCCGGCTCCTGGATCTTCAAGCTGACCGCCGACTACTGGAACGTCTCCAACATCACCTTCCAGAACTCCCCGGACAGCGCGGTCGTCTGCCAGTCCTGCACCGGCACCAACTGGAACAACATCAAGACCATCAACGGCGGCGACTCCGGCTTCACGCTCACCGGAGACGGCACCGTCAACAACACGGTCAGGAACATCGACTCCTACGGCCACTACGACGCCGCCAACCACGGCGAGAACGCGGACGGCGTGGCCGTGAAGTTCGGCTCCGGCACCGGAAACCTGATCACCGGCGCCCGCCTCTACAACAACTCGGACGACGGTCTGGACTTCTGGTCCTTCTCCTCGCCGGTCACCGTCGAGCACACCTGGGCCATGGGCAACGGCAAGAACCGCTGGTCCGACTCGGCCTTCGCGGGCGACGGCAACGGCTACAAGCTGGGCGGCGACGGCGAGGTCGTCGCGCATGTCATCAACAACTCCGCCGCCTGGGACAACGCGGGCAACGGCTTCACCGAGAACAGCAACAAGGGCGCGATCGTCATCAACCGCACCACCGCCTACGCCAACGCCAAGTGGGGCTACTACTTCGCCACCGGCGCCGCCCGCCTCGGCAAGAACCTCGCCGTCGGCAACGGCGGCGGCCAGGTGAACAAGGGCTCCTCGGTGGTGTCGGCCGGCAACAACTGGGACTCCGGGATACCGACACCGGCGTTCCGCTCGACGGACGCGTCCAGCACGTACAACGCCCGCAGCTCCAGCGGCACACTGCCCGCGACGACGTTCCTGACGACGGGGAGCACGACCATCGGGGCGACGATGAACTGACCCGGGCGGTGAGCGAAGAAGCGGACCGGAGGATCACGTCCTCCGGCCCGCTTCAGGGGGGCAGCCGTGTACGTACGTCCCGTCAGTCCCGGCGGATCAGCTCCGGGTCGATGCGGCGGCCTATCAGGGGGAGGGTGCCGATGATGGCTATGGCGAGGACGCCGAGGGTGGAGGCCAGCAGTACGGGCAGGCCCGCGCCGTCCCAGAAGATCTCGCCGCCGCCCGTGACCAGATAGGCGGTCTCGGCCAGCTTGCCCGAGACCAGGGCCAGCAGCAGGCCGATCGCGAGCGGCAGGACGACCTGCAGACACTGCACCGTGCGCAGGGTGCCGGCCCGGGCTCCGATGAGAGCGAGGGCGGTGACCTGGGACCGGCGTTCCACGGCCCGGTCGGTGACCGACACGAGGAACGCGGCGACCCCGATGACCAGCCCCATCACCATGCCCAGCAACAGGAGCGTCTTGATCACCGTGAGCTGCTGCAGGGCCTCGACGTTGATGCCCGTCGGATCCACGTCGGCCGTCGGCGCGATCGCCCCGATCCCGTCCAGGACCGAGCGCACCGTCGCCGGGTCGGAGGAGGAGGCGAGGACGAGAGTGGCGGACACTGGGACGGCGCCCGGCGGCAGCTTGCCGGGTGGGACGAGGATGCCGGTGCCCGGGAGGTTCGTCACCCCCTGACCCGCGAACAGCACGGTGTCCTTCGGCACCGGGATGCGCAGGGTCGTGCGCCTGCCGTCCTTGTTCAGCGTGTAGGTGGAGGCCTTGAAGGGCTCGTCCCCGGTGTTCGGGTCCGACAAGCGCATCACCTTGCCGTCCACACAGCCCTCCACCCGCCGGGTCAGCGCGGTGAGCTGGGCGCAGGTGGCGACCAGGGCGGTGGCCTGGTCGTCGTCGGTGTCGCTCTGCAGATCGTTGTCGAAGTCCATGACGACGGTGGCCACGTCCACGCCGGGAATCTCATGTAGCCGCCGCTGCTGGTCCCGGCTCAACTGGGACAGCCGCAGGCCGTATTCCTGGGTCGGCGAGGAGCTGCGCGAGACCTGGCTCAGCTCGACCAGGACCCCCTGGGCGAGGGACGCCGAGAACACCAGCAGCACCAGGCCGGTGACCACGCGCATCGCGCTGCCGGGCTCGACCTCGTTGCGCCGCATGGCCATGTTGAGGGCGAGATTGCCGGAGCGGGCGAGCCGCTTGGCCAGGAGGTACGACAGCAGCGGCAGCGTCAGCACCAGACCGAGGCCGGTCAGCAGCACACCGGCCGGGACCAGCAGGGCGTTGATACCGGTGCTGCTCGCGGGGTGGTCGGTCAGGCCGGTGGCGCTGAAGCCGACGACGATGCCCAGGCCGGTGACGAGCAGCAGCCCGCCCCAGACGCGAGGCGATCTGGGGGCGGCGACCCGACGGGTGGCGAGCGGGTTCCGGGCCGCCGCGCGGGCGCTCGCCCGGCCGACGAACCAGGCCAGCAACGGGCATCCGAGCAGGCAGATGGCCATCGTCTGCCCCGAGACCGCGCCGTCGGCGGCGTACCACTTCAGGCCGGGCAGGCCCGTCCTGGCGACGATCTGGTTGAGCAACCAGAACTCCGCGAGACCGAGGGCCGCACCGAGCAGGGCCGCCACGACGGTCTCGGCGGCGTTGACCCGCTGGGTGCCCTTGGCGCTGAGGCCGAGCAGACGCAGCGCCGCGAGCCGTCGGTTGCGGCTGGCGGCGGACAGCTTGGCGCACACCGACAGGAAGACGCCCAGGGGCAGCAGGACCAGGGTGGCCAGGGTGAAGCGGAGGATCTCCAAGGTGGAGGGGTCGACGGCCCAGGTGGGCGGGTACTCGCTGCCGAAACTCTTCAACGCCCGGGCGCCGTCACCGAGTTGGGCACGGGTGGTGCCGACGTAGGCGTACAGCTCGTTGGGGTCGGCCAGACCGGCCGCGCCGATCAGGCCCTTCTCCGTGCCGGGCAGCAGGCCTCTGAGGCCGGGCTCGTGCCGGAGCTGGTCGTGCAGGGCGGGGGAGACGTACACCTCACCGGGGGCGGGCAGCTTGCTGAGACCGGGCGGCGGCGCGGGTGTGTCCTGTGTACCCAGGGCGATGAAGACCCGGCCGAACGGCCTGGAGCCGTGCGGGTCCCGGAACTCCTGCACCAGGCTCCGCTGACCGGTCGGCTGACCTGCGTAGACCCGGGGGTCACGGGCGGCGGCCCGCCCGTCGTGGGCGTCGAGGATCGCCGGGATCGTGAGAACGAGGGCGAGACAGCACACGCCGAGCGACCCGCCCAGGGTCATCAGCAGAAAGCGGGCGCGGTTGCCCCGGCCGGAGCCGAACAGCAGCCGCAGGCCGAGCAGGAACTCCCTCATCCCGTCGCTCCCATGGGGGCGAGCACGCCGTCGGCCATCGTGTAGCGGCTGTCGGCCTGCGCGGCCACCGTCTGATCGTGGGTCACCAGCAGCACGGCAGTGCCCTGCGAGCGGGCCAGGTCCAGGAACTCCTTCAGGACGGCAGAGGCGTTGGCACTGTCGAGGGCGCCGGTCGGCTCGTCCGCGAACACGACGGCGGGCTTGTGCACCAGGGCGCGGGCGACGGCGACGCGCTGGCTCTGCCCGCCGGACACCTGGGACGGCCGCCGCTCACGCAGCTCGCCCATCCCCAGCCGGTCGAGCACCTCGGCGGCGGCCTTGAGCGCGGGGCGCTTGCGCTGCCCGGCGAGGCGCAGCGGCAGGGCGGCGTTCTCCTCGATGGTCAGCTCGGGCAGCAACTCGCCGTACTGGAAGACGAACCCGAACCGCTCCCGGCGCAGGGCGCTGATCTCCTCGTCGTCCAGATCGGCGAACGTCCGCCCGTCGAAACTGATCCGGCCCCGCGACGGAGGCAGCACCCCCGCCAGGCAGTAGAGCAGCGACGACTTCCCGGAACCACTGGCCCCGGTGATCGCCGCGACCTCGCCCCGCGCGAGCGCGAGATGGGCGTCGCGCACGGCCGGAGTGGAGCCGTAGGAGAACTCGACACCGCTCGCGGA
>JABFVM010000537.1 GCA_013362785.1 Streptomyces sp.
ATGGGGGCGTACGGGATCCGGGGGCCCTTCGTTTCGCCGGGCGGTGTGCGCTGCGGCTCGGTGTCGCCACGGCGTTGACGCTGCCGTTGCTCGTGTGGCTGACCGAAGTTTCCGTGGACGCCTCGCTGTCGGTGCTGGGCTTCGACGCGTTCGGCGCCGGGGTGCGGCTAGAAGGGAACCTCGGGATGGCGCTGGTCCTCGGGGCGGCGTGGGGCGCGGGAGCGGGTGCCGTGGGAGCGCTGCTGGCCCGGGCCACCGGGGCCGCGGGGCAGCGGGCGACTGCGGCGGCTCGCGGCGAGGTGGCCTTGGGTGCGAGGCCGGATGCCATGGGAGTTGCGGGTGGTGCGGGTACGGCGGCCACGGGGGCGGAGAGTGCCGGGACCACGTCGTATGCGAGCGGGTCCGGGCCGTACGCGCCCGGCATGCCGTACCGGCCACCGAACCCGGCGACGAACCCCTACCTGCGTATCCCGGACGAACAGCGTGAGCCGGAGGACGCGCGTCCGCCGGGCTCGGACCGGCCTTCCCGGGGCGCGGGGGCGCCCGGTGGGGCGCAGGGAGCGGACGGGAGGGGGGAGCGCGACGCGGGGTGGGGACGCGATGCGAGGTCGAGGCGCGATGCATGGTCGGGGGGTGACGGGTGGTCGGGGCGCGACGGGCAATCGGGACGCGATGAGGCACGGCAACCCGGTGACCGGCAGTCCAGTGAGCCGCCGCGCGGTGCCCCGCGGTCCGGTGCCCCGCGGTCCAGCACCCCTCCGTCCGGTGACCCTCAGTCCGGTCAGCCGCCGTCCGGTCAGCCGCCCGCTGAGTCGCCGCCCCCCGGCGGCAGCGACATGTACGGCGCGCCCACGGTCGCCGGGCCGATCGGGCCGCTCCCGAAGCCGTCCCGGCCTTCTCCGCCTTCCCGGCCGTCTCGACGGCGTGGGAACCGTTCGTCGTCCGGGGCGGACGACGGACCGATGCCTCCGCCACCGCCACCACCATCGCCGCCACCACCTCCTCCCCCGCCGCCCCGGAAGCCGAAGGGCCGCCCATGACCCGCGAGCGGGCGCGACGGGGCGAGGCGTGGTGTCCGGCGGCGGTAGGTAAGCCGAGGCAGCGGCTGGGCCCACAGGTGCCACCGTGCCGTTTGACGGGTACTGGTGCAGCCGTGGCCCGGACGTAAGGCCCCCGCCACCCGAGCGACACCCAGTGTTCCGTGTCCGCTAGACGGACCTCAGGGGCGCCAGGCACTGAGTGCCGGATACGGTGGAAGCACCATGAGCGCTTCGCAGACCTCCGACACCCCCACACTTCTCGTCAAGATCTTCGGGAAGGACAGGCCGGGAATCACGGCCGGCCTCTTCGACACGCTGGCCGCCTACTCCGTCGACGTGGTCGACATCGAGCAGGTCGTCACCCGTGGCCGGATCACGCTGTGCGCGCTCGTGACGCAGCCTCCCGCCGGGGCGGAGGGGGACCTGCGGGCGACCGTCCACAGCTGGGCGGAGTCGATGAGGATGCAGGCGGAGATCATCTCCGGCCTGGGCGACAACCGACCGCGCGGCGTCGGACGCTCCCTGGTGACCGTGCTCGGACACCCGCTCACCGCCGAGGCGACGGCCGCGATCGCCGCCCGGATCACCAGGTCCGGCGCCAACATCGACCGTATCTTCCGGCTCGCCAAGTACCCCGTGACGGCGGTGGAGTTCGCGGTGTCCGGTGTGGAGACCGAGCCGCTGCGCACCGCCCTGGTGACGGAGGCGGCGGCACTGGGTGTCGATGTCGCCGTCGTCGCCGCCGGGCTGCACCGGCGCGCCCAGCGTCTGGTCGTGATGGACGTGGACTCCACGCTGATCCAGGACGAGGTGATCGAGCTCTTCGCCGCGCACGCCGGCTGCGAGGACAAGGTGGCCGATGTGACGGCGGCCGCGATGCGCGGGGAACTGGATTTCGAGCAGTCCCTGCACGCGCGCGTGGCGCTGTTGGAGGGGCTGGACGCCTCGGTGGTGGAGAAGGTGCGCAGCGAGGTGCGGCTGACGCCGGGCGCGCGCACACTGATCCGTACGCTGAAGCGGCTCGGCTACCAAGTGGGGGTCGTCTCGGGTGGGTTCACGCAGGTCACCGATGATCTGAAGGAGCGGCTCGGGCTCGACTTCGCCCAGGCCAACACGCTGGAGATCGTCAACGGCAGGCTCACCGGCAAGGTGACCGGCGAGATCGTGGACCGGGCGGGCAAGGCACGGCTGCTGCGCCGGTTCGCCGCCGAGGCGGGGGTGCCGCTGTCCCAGACGGTGGCGATCGGCGACGGCGCCAACGATCTGGACATGCTCAACGCGGCCGGCCTCGGTGTCGCCTTCAACGCGAAGCCGGTGGTGCGGGAGGCCGCGCACACGGCCGTGAACGTGCCGTTCCTGGACACCGTCCTGTATCTGCTCGGCGTCACCCGCGAAGAGGTCGAGGCGGCCGACATGCACGACGAGGACTGACGACCCGCACCTGACGGCCCACGTGCACAGGGCCCGGCACCGTGAAGGTGCCGGGCCCTTCGTTTGGGTCGGTCACTCGGATGGCGCCCAGTAGTCGAGCAGGGCGGCCACGCCGGGCTCCAGCGTCTTCCAGGTGCCGCTGAAGGAGAGGACGGCGAAGGCGGCGGCCGGGAAGCCCCGGCGGGTCATCCGCTCGCGTGCGTCGCCGTCGGCCGAGCCGGACAGGATCTCGGCGAGGCCCTGCACACCCGGGTTGTGGCCGATCAGCAGGACGTTCTGCGCGTCGTCGGGTGTCTCGTTGAGCACGGCGATCAGCTCGCCGGGCGAGGCCTCGTAGACCCGCTCTTCGTATACGGTTTTCGGCCGGTACGGGAACTCGTGGACGGCGAGCTTCCAGGTCTCGCGGGTCCGGGTCGCGGTGGAGCACAGGGCCAGATCGAAGGGGATGGCGGTGTCGGCCAGCCTGCGTCCGGCCTCTGCCGCGTCCAGTCGGCCCCGATCGGCGAGCGGCCGCTCGTGGTCGGTCACCTGTGGCCAGTCGGCTTTCGCATGCCGGAAGAGGACAATCCTGCGGGGTTCTGCGACGCTCATGCGTCCCAGCTTCGCATGAAACAGGCCATGGGGCGCAGGGAGTTGACGTGCGGTTCTTGCCGTGCTCAGCGCATGATCAGCTGTTGTACCCGCTCGAAGAGCTGGGTGATCGCGGGCTCCGCGGTCGCGGCGTGCGCGTCGGACGGGTTGAGTATCAGCGTCAGCAGCGTGATGAAGGCGAGTGTCGGCAGGGCGAGGGCCCACCAGGGCAGCCGGATGTCGGCACGGCCCGTGGACACCGGGTGGGGCGGGGTGTGCATAGGGGCCGACATGATGCCTCCGTAGGTCTTCGATCGGTCGGTGTCCGCCTCTCGCGGGCACACTTCGAAGCTACGGAAGTCCGGGCCCCCAACCCATCCGGTGATCCACCCAGTTGACCCTGACACTCGCCCCCTAGGGGATGGTGGTGCTAGCCCCACCATCGGTCACGACGGGGCAGGTCAGGGAGAGGCGATCGTCGCGATGACGGCGATGATCACGAAGATGGCGAAGAACGCGCCGAAGACGAGCAGCATGTTCTTCTGGCCGTTCTTGGGGTTCGGATCGAGCACTGGCATACGGCAAGTCTCGCACTCCCCGCCCACGCCGGGCGCGCCGGGGTGAGGTCAGCGGGCCGCCGCCTCGTCCTCCACCGTGCGGTTGCGTCCCGCGAGGACCCCTACCGCCATCTGCGGGATCATCAGGCCCGTCATGAGCGCGATGGGCAGCCCCCAGCCGCCGCTGTGCTGGTAGAGCACGCCGACCAGCAGCGGGCCGGGGATGGACAGCAGATAGCCGGTGCTCTGCGCGAACGCCGACAGCTGGGCCACGCCCGCGCTGGACCTGGCCCGCATGCCGACCATGGTGAGGGCGAGCGGGAACGAACAGTTGGAGACGCCCAGCAGCAGGGCCCAGGCCCAGGAACCGGCGGACGGCGCCAGGTACAGGCCGGCGTAGCCGACGAGGCCGCAGGCGCCCAGCGCGAGCACGATCGGCCCCTGGTGGGGCAGCCTGGTGGCCAGGCGCGGGATGACGAAGGCCAGCGGCACGCCCATGACCATGGTGACGGCGAGCAGCAGCCCGGCCGTGCTCGCCGGCACGCCCGAGTCCCGGAAGATCTGGGCCATCCAGCCCATCGTGATGTAGGCGCCGGTGGCCTGGAGCCCGAAGTAGACGGCGAGGGCCCAGGCGGTGCGGCTCCGGGTGATCCGCAGCTGGGGCGTCTCCACGCGCGCGTGCCTGTCCTGCGCGGAGGCGGCGGGCGCCGTCCCCCGGTCCCGCACGAAGGGCAGCCAGGGCAGTACGGCCGCCGCTCCGAGCGCTCCCCACACGGCGAGCCCGGTCTGCCAACTCCCGCCCAGCATCTCGGTCATGGGCACCGTCACGGCCGCCGCGGACGCGGTGCCGAGGGCGAGGGCCATCGAGTACAGGCCGGTCATGGAGCCGACCCGGTCCGGGAACCAGCGCTTGACGATGACCGGCATCAGGACGTTGCTGACCGCGATGCCCATGAGGGCGAG
>JABFVM010000184.1 GCA_013362785.1 Streptomyces sp.
GCAGAACAGAGGAGAGCGCGGGGATGCGGGCAGTCGTGTTCGAGCGGTACGGGGAACCGGCCGAGGTGCGTGAGGTGGCCGACCCGCACCCCGCGCCCCACGGAGTGACCGTGCGGGTCGAGGCGACCGGGCTGTGCCGGAGTGACTGGCACGGCTGGCAGGGGCACGACCCGGACATCGTGCTGCCGCATGTGCCGGGGCATGAACTCGCCGGTGTCGTGGAGGCGGTGGGCGACCGGGTGACCGCATGGCGCCCCGGCGACCGGGTCACCGTGCCCTTCGTGTGCGCCTGCGGCAGCTGCGCGGCCTGCGCGGCGGGCGATCAGCAGGTGTGCGAGCGGCAGACCCAGCCCGGCTTCAGCCACTGGGGTTCCTTCGCGCAGTACGTGGCGCTGGACCACGCCGACGTCAACCTCGTCGCCGTGCCCGAGGGCATGTCCTTCGCGACGGCGGCCTCGCTCGGCTGCCGGTTCGCCACGGCGTTCCGGGCGGTCGTGCAGCAGGGCCGGGTGGCGGCGGGGGAGTGGGTCGCGGTGCACGGCTGCGGCGGGGTCGGCCTGTCCGCCGTGATGATCGCGGCGGCGTCCGGCGCGCGGGTCGTCGCCGTGGACGTCTCACCGGGGGCCCTCGACCTGGCGCGGAAGTTCGGGGCGACGGAGTGCGTGAACGCGTCCAGCACGCCGGACACTGCCGCCGCCGTCCGTGCCCTGACCGACGGCGGCGCCCATCTCTCCCTGGACGCCCTCGGCTCCCCCGTCACCTGCGCCGCCTCCGTCAACGGCCTGCGCCGCCGGGGCCGGCACATCCAGGTGGGCCTGCTGCCCTCGGCATCCGGTACGACACCCGTCCCCATGGCCCGCGCGATCGCCCTCGAACTCGAACTCCTGGGCAGCCACGGGATGGCGGCGCACACCTACCCGCCGATGCTGGAGCTGGTCCGGGCGGGGATGCTGCGGCCGGATCTGCTGGTGACGTCGACGATCCCGTTGGAGGCGGCACCGTCGGCACTGACGGCGATGGGGACGGCGCCGGGGGCGGGGGTGACGGTCATCGAGCCGTGGAGCGGACGGCCGTGACGGCCGGTAAGGAGCGGGGCTGAGGGGGTACAGCAGGGGCATCAAGCAGTGGGCCTGCTGGTCATCCGGCCGAGGGGTGGGCCTGCTGGTCATCCCGCCGAGGGGCTGAGGGCGGCGGTCCACTCGTGGTCGAGGACGGCCATGAGGATCTCGTCGACCCACTCGCCGTCGCGTATCTGGGCGTCGCGCCGGACGCCCTCGACCACGAAGCCGACCTTCTTGTACACGTGCAGGGCACGGTGGTTGAAGCCATAGGCGCCCAACTGGATGCGATGCAGGCCGAGTTGGGCGAAGCCGTGACCGACGATCAGGCGGATGGCCTCGGTGCCGATGCCCCGGCCGCGGCCCCGGGGGCCGATGAGTGTGCGGAACGTACAGGAGCGGGCATCCGGATCCCACCCGCACAGGACGACTTCGCCGAGCACCTCGCCGGTGGCCCGGTCGGTGACGGCGAGGTCGAGACGGTCGGACTGCCCGGACGTGGAGGCGTACCAGGAACGCAGCCGTTCGCGGGTGATCTCGGTGCCGGGGTCGAAGGCGAAGTGCTGGACCTCGGGGTCCGTGACGATTTCCCACATGACCTCGGCGTCGGCCTCGCAAAACGGCCGCAGCACAGTCTTGGGGCCGGTGAGCGTGGGCTTGACGGAGAAGTTCATGGGGTCACTGTGCCCCACGCCGACGGGTGGGGCACAGGCGGTGTTCCGGGAGGTCAGTCCGTCCGTCGCCCACGGTTGCCGGGCCTTGACGCCACCCACACCCGGACGGTGTCGGGATACCAGAAGGGCTTGCCGCCCTCCACATGGTCGGGCGGCGGCAGCAGCCCGTGCTTGCGATACGACCGTACGGTGTCCGGCTGCACCTTGATGTGTGCCGCGATCTCCTTGTAGGACCAGAGAGTTCGGTCGGTCATCGGTTGCACCTCCCTGCGTGCGCCGCGGCGGCGACCGGGGGCGGTCGTCGGGGGGACCGGGCGCTGCGCTGGCGATCACAAAGCCTGTGACCGGTCAACGACACAGAGTGAGAGCGGGCAGGGGCTGTTCAGGGGTGTGACACAGGGCCCGCGTACATGTGACATGCGTGACAGGAGAGGTGCGCTTGTGACAGAGGTGCAGCAGACGCGCCCGTCGGGGCAGGGGCGCGGTGAGTTGACACAACGGTGGGCCGGACCCGCTGCGCCGGGCCCGACCCACCAGCTCCCCCGCATCCTGCGGCTCCGCCGAGGGCCACAGACTGCATTCAGCGGAGCTCGTGGGTCTTGGAAAAATGCGCACTGCGGTCGGATGCGAGGACAAGACTCGTCGCCTCGCCCGCCAGCCGGTCCGGCACCGGTGTCCCGACCGGCGCCTCTCGCGCCGCCGTGAACTCGCGCGGTGTGCACCCGGTCATCGCCTTGAACTCACCGCTCAGATGCGCCTGGTCGTAGAACCCGCAGGCCGCCGCCGTCTCCGCCTGACCGCGCCCCGCGGCCAGCAGCCTGCGCGCCCGTTGCAGCCGCAGCACCCGCGCCGCGGCCTTCGGACCGAGCCCGATCTGCTCCCGGAACCGGTTCTCCAGCTGCCGTACGCTCCACCCCACCTCGTCGGCGAGCCGCGGCACCGGCACCGAACCGCCCGTACGCACCAGCTCCGCCCAGGCCCGCACCACCCGCGCCGAACAGGGCGTACCCGCCAGCGACCAGCACGCGAACACCTCGTCCAGCATCCCGAACCGGTCCGCCCAGGTCGGCAACGCGGCCAGCGCGGCGGCGAGTTCACCGACGCGGATGTGCAGGGCGTGCGGCAGATCGTCGGGGTCCACGGTGCGGTTGGCGAGTTCGTACTGCGGCGTCCCGAACAGCGTGAACGCCGCCCACGGCATCAACAGCACCTCGATGCAGCCCAGCCGACCACTGTGTTCACCGACGGCCGGGGTGGTCGTGGGCCCGCAGTAGACGGAGACGAGCGTGTCCGGAGGCCGACCGGCGCGTGTGATCCGCACGGCTTCACCGAACCCGAGCAGCAGAGTCGCCGCCCCGATCGGCACCTCCAACCGCCGCCGAGGCCACTCCAGATCAAGCCACACCCCGCGATAACTCATCACCCCGGGCCGCAGCCGGGGATGGGGCAGGCCGTGGGCGACCTCCCAGGAACCCCAGGCTCCTTGCCCCGACCGAACACGCAGGGGACTAGTCATCGCCCCATACTGCAACGCCCTCTTCAGGGGCGCGGGGAACTGCGCGACAAGCCACACACAACCCGCACCCGCACAATCACCGGATGTGGCACCCCACTAGGCGCCCATCACGCCCCGCACGACCTGAGAAACGCCCGAGTCCGCCGAGCGATAGGCAACGGCGCATCCGGCGCACACGGATACATGTCCTGCTCCACAATCGCGAACAGGTCGACATCCAGCTTCTGCGCAGCCTCCAGCACCGGCCCCAACGCCGGCACACCCGAGGGCGGTTCACACATCACACCCTGAGCCACGGCCGGCCCGAACGGCGTCCCCTTAGCCCGCACATCCGCCAGGATCTCCGGATCCACCTGCTTCAGATGCAGATACCCGATCCGCGACCCGTACGTCTCGATCAGCTTGACGCTGTCCCCGCCGCAGTACGCGTAGTGCCCCGTGTCCAGGCACAGCGACACCAGGTCGGAGTCGGTCCCGTCCAGGAACCGGACGACGTTCTCCTCGCTGTCGATATGCGTGTCGGCATGCGGATGGACGACGATCCGCAACCCGTACCGCTCCCGCACCTCCCGCCCCAGCCGCTCGGTCAGCGAGGTCAGGTTCCGCCACTGCTCGGGAGTCAGCGTGTCCGGCTCCAGCACCTCGCCGGTCTTGTCGTCCCGCCAGAAGGACGGGATGACGACCAGGTGCTTCGCCCCCATCGCCTGCGCGAGCACCGCGTTGTCCGCGACGTGCGCCCAGGTCTTCTCCCACACGTCCGCACCGTGGTGCAGCCCCGTGAACACCGTCCCGGCCGACACCTTCAGGCCACGCTTCGCCGTCTCCTCGGCGAGGACCGCGGGATCGGTCGGCAGATACCCGTACGGGCCCAGCTCGATCCACTCGTAGCCGGACTCGGCGACCTCGTCGAGGAAGCGAAGCCAGGGGACCTGGGCGGGGTCGTCGGGGAACCACACACCCCAGGAGTCGGGAGCCGACCCGATCCGGATGCGGGACAGTGAGGACTGAGGTGACAACGACGTCATGGCGCCCAGCTTCGGCACGCACGGCAAGCGCTGTCAAGGTCTGGTCCGAATGTCTGGACAAAACATTGACAGGGGTGTGTGCGCCGGACTAGAAAGCCGGGAGAGCCGATAAGAAGGGAACGCGATGGCGTACGACCTGATCACCATGGGGCGGATCGGAGTGGACCTCTATCCGCTGCAGACCGGTGTCCCGTTGCCGCAGGTCACGTCCTTCGGCAAGTTCCTCGGCGGCTCGGCGACGAACGTCGCGGTCGCCGCG
>JABFVM010000012.1 GCA_013362785.1 Streptomyces sp.
CAGCGCCTGCTCGAAGTGGTCCAGCGCCTCCGGATACCGGTCGAGGATGGTGGTGAGTTCGCCCAGACAACGGTGGAGTTGCGTGGCGCTGCGCTGGTGGCCGCCGCGCAGCGCAGCCTTGAGTGCCCGCCCCTGGAGCCGTTCCCAGTCGTCGAAGTGGCTGCCGATCTGGAACAGCGTCGTCAGCGTGGTGGCCAGTGCGGCCGCCGACGTGATCTCGTCTCGGTCGAGTGCCTGGTCCGCCACGGCGATGAGGGGCTGACGTTCGTCGTTGAACCAGGCCAGAGGGTCGGCGAGGATGTGGGCAGTGTCCGCGGAGGAGAGCCGCCAGGACGCCAGACCGGTCTGCGAGATGCCCTGGAAGTCGACACTGAGGCTGTCCGCGGCGAGGTCGGCCAGGTAAAGACTCGCCCCCAGCAGCCGGGACAGCGCGGCGGCACGGTCCTGCGGCGGCACCTCCCGCTCCGCCCGCTCCCGGCCCAGCAGCCGCACCAGGTCGTGCAGTCGGTACCGCATACCGGACAGCCCCGTCGAGCCCGCCTCCACGACATGCACTTCCACGAGGTCGTCGAGCACGGCTTCCGCGCGGTGCAGGTCCAGGTCCAGCAGTGCGGCCAGGGCCCAGGCGGCGAAGTCCGGTGCGGGCAACAGGGCAAGCATGCGCAGGGCGTGCCGGTTCGTGGGGGTCATGCCCTGGTAGGTCAGTTCCAGGCTGGCCCGTACGGCTATGTGGCCGACGGCGAGTTCGTCCAGCTTGCGCTGCTCGTCCGCCAGCGCGCGAGCGACTCTGCCCAGCGGCCAGTGCGGCCGCGCGGCCAGTCGCGCACCGGCGACCCAGACCGCCAGAGGAAGGCCCTGACAGGTCGTCACGATGGCCCGGGCGGCGTCCCACTCGGCGAGGGTTCGTTCGGCACCGATCATCTCCTGGAGCAGGGCGAGTCCTGTCTCGGAGTCGAGCACTCCCAGGGGGAGCCGGTGGCCGTTCAGGTCCGGCAAGGTGGTGCGGCTGGTGATGATGGCGGCGCAGTGCGCGCCGCTGGGCATGAGGTCGTTCACCTGCTGCGCATCGGCCGCGTTGTCCAGCACGACGAGTGTCCTGCGCTGGGCGAGCAGGGTGCGGTAGAGGTGCACCCGGCCGGTCAGGTCCGGTGGTACGGCACCGCCGCGCACACCGAGCGCCCGTAGGAAGGCGCCGAGGATCGTGAACGGCTCGACCCGCTCGTCGTCGAAGGCCCGCAGGTCCACATAGAGCTGACCGTCGGCGAACCGAGAAGCCAGTGCGTGTCCCGCCGATATGGCGAAGGCCGTCTTGCCGACCCCGGCCGGCCCGGTGACCAGCACGGTCACCGGAACTGCCGTCACCGGCCCCGCCGTCACGGGATCCGCCTTCACCGGCTCCGTCGTCATCTGGCCGAGCAGCCGGCGGGCCGCGGTCATCTCGTCGTCCCGGCCCACGAACAGCGCGGGGGCAGGAGGAAGCAGACGGGGCACGAGCTGCTGTCCGTTCACCCCACCTCGGTCCCTTGGAGCGCTGCCATCGCTGCCATCGCTGTCGTCCCGACTCTGCGCAGCCGCAGTGGACGGGTCCGTGCCCGAGGCGTTCCCCTCAGAGGCCTGGAGGCGTGCCGGTTCGACGGAGGACGTAGCACTTGGGGAGGGCGTGGCAAGCGCGAGGGCGGGGGCGTCGGTGAGGATCTGCTGGTGCAGGCGGCGTAGCTCTGGTCCGGGATCCGTGCCCAACTCCTCGGCCAGGCGTCGGCGCAGGGACTCGTAGCGGTGCAGGGCTTCGGAAGTCCGGCCGCTGCGGTACAGGGCCAGCATGAGTTGGCCGGCTGCTCGTTCATCCAAAGGGTGGCCCTGGGCCAGGGAGGAGAGCTGGGGCAGCAGCATTCCGTGGCGGCCGAGGCGCAGTTGGGCTTCGTTGAAATCCAGCGTGGCGGCGAACCGCTCCCGAAGCAGTCCTTCGCGCAATGTGCCGAACCACGGTGTGTCGCAATCCGCGCAGGGCTCGCCCTGCCACAACTCCAGTGCCTCTTCGAAGAGTTGTGCGCGATGTGGGGGGTCGTCCTCGACCGCGCGGGCCTGCCGCACCAAGGCACCGAACCGATGGACGTCCACGGCGAGTTGATCAACCTCCACCGCGTAGCCTCCTGAGCTCCTGGTGAGGATGGAGGCGTCGTCGCCCGCGGGTTCCAAAGCCTTCCGCAAGTGACAGACGTATCCGTACAGCGTGGTTCTGACCTGCTGCGGCATGCGCTCAGCCCAGACTCGACCGATGAGCTGGGCGATCGACACCGTGCGGGGAGCATCGACCAGCAATGCCGCCAGGACGGAGCGCTGCTTGGCAGGGCCAAGATCCAGCGCTCTGCCGTCAACCTGCACCGCGATGTCACCGAGTAAGCGGAACTCCACCGCCATCACACCACTCCCCCCTTTTGGTCGCATCCACGGTGTCGAAAGCGGCTCCGAGCAGCCAACTCAAGATCTGGCCAAGGTTTCTCCAATACGCGCTGTGCAGGGTGATGTCCGCTGCCGAGAGAAGCGGGAGCTCTCGGCCAGGAGCCGGAATCGGAATCGGAATCGGAATCACCGAAGGAGTACCCATGCGCATTCGTCATGCCTTGGCGACCGCGATCACCGCCACCACGCTTGCGGTCGGAGCCTTGGCCGCGCCTGTTCAGGCGGCTCCGGCGGCGGCTCGGAACGCCGGTGCGGGACCGTCGGCGGCGGCATCAGCGAGCGACGACGTCTTCTACACCACGCAGGCGACAAAGCAGTACACCTGCGCCAAGACGACCTGCCGAGTGAAGAGGAGCCTCTTCAAGGGGCAGCCGCTCTCGATCTCCTGCTACTACGTCGGGCAGTCGGTCTCGGGCAACAAGATCTGGTACTACACGACGACCTGGCAGTACGAGTACTGGGTGGACGGATACACCCCGGGCCAGCACATCAACACCGGCGCCGACCCCAGGCCCGGCGTCCCGCGATGCTGAGCGGAGCCCCTCCGACGCGACTCTCCATCGACTTCTGGTCCGCGCCAGGACCGGAGTACATGCCATCGACCACCTCTCGGACAGGAGAAGGTTCATGCCCATGACGCTTTCGAAAAGGACCGGCCTCGTTCTCTCGGCGTTCGTGCTCGGTGCCGCGGCCACCACTGCCGCCCCAGCGATCGCCTCTCCCGCCTCCGCGCCGGCAGTGATAGCCGGCGACAGCGCCTGCCCTTATGACCTGGGCCACCCGAACCTCTACCCGGGCGATACCGGCAAGGCCGTCGCGCACGCGCAGTGCCTGCTCAACATCTACGGCCGGGGTCTGGAGGAGGACGGCATCTTCGGCTCCGCCACCAAGACTGCCGTCATGTGGGCCCAGGGGCGATGCCGAATCACCAAGGACGGCATCGTCGGCCCGAAAACGTGGAACTGCCTGCACCCGGACGTAAGCCCCAACCCGTGACCTGAACCGCTCGGGGGGATAGGGGGACGGGGGACATGTGCGCCGGTTGCCCCGGTTGGGGCCACCGGCGCACATGCGTGAGGCTCCGGAGCCGGGGGACTCCTGCGGGCCGCGACTCCCGTCAGAGGGGTGTCGTCTGCGTCGCGTCAGTCCGCGCCCCGCGGTCACCTGCCCCGTGGCGCAGGCTTCGCCCCGCTCAGCCGCTCGCGGACCCGGTCCGGCCAGGCTGTCGGATCGGTGCCGTGCTGGCACAGGAAGGCGAACATCAGCCGTTCGAGGCCGAAGCCGACGCAGCCGCTGTGGGCGGTGGCGCCGTCGGCTTCGCGGATGTCGAAGCGCTCGGTGAAGAACTTGTCGTGGAAGTTGAAGGAGGCGGCCGCGATGGTTCGGTCGGGGCCGGTTTTGAGCCTCAGTTCGTACTTGAGCTCCAGGAGGCGCTGGGACACGGTCTTCGCGATCCCGTCCTCGGCGGCGAAGAACGGGTCGTTGGCCACCTCGGCGTGGCCTTCGAGGCCGAGGTCGGTGATGAGCTCGAAGGTCAGGTCCAAGAAGCGGCGGCGGGATTCGGTCACGAAGTCGCGGGATCCCATGAATACGATCTCGCGGATCGTGAAGTCCCACAGGCGTTCCAGCGTCGTCGCGTAGCGCGATTCGAAGCGGAAGGACTTCCCCTTGGCGGTCACGACCCGGTCTGTCGAGCTGGGAAGCTGTGTCCCCTCGTGCTGGCTGAAGGTGTGGAAGCACATCGTGGGCGGGAGGCAGTAGTCGACGTTGTCGCAGTCGGCCAGGATGTCGGCCGACACCCGACGGCGTGCGGCGTACGACTCACGGAACGCTCCGTAGGTGCGTGAGTCGCTGTGCAGCCTCGTCACGAACATCAGGAACTGCGGGAAGGACGCGAAGTAGTCGCACTTCTCAAGAACGCGGGTGGGTATCAGGGTCGGATACCGGAATTCCACGGCGCCGAACTCCCCCACGACAAGGTCCCGGATCAGGTCGTCCAGGCAGTCCATTAGGGCGAGCAGGTTGCCGCCGATGCCGATCTGGCCCTCGCCGAGCGAGCACGCCTCTCCCGCGAGGACCAGGTCGTCGAAGACCTCGGGCCGAGCCGGGCGCCGAACGCCCGACTCCCAGATGACCTTGCTCCGGAGCACCCCGTGCGGCAGGACCTCGGATTGGACGACCGCGGCCGCACGTGCCGCGAGCTCTTCCACGTCGACCACGGTGTCGGTCCGCACCTCGATCGACGTGATCAGCCCGTCCTGCTCCACCAGCGAGAAGTCGGAGATCCGCGAGTCCACGAAGTAGACCCGGCGCGCGATCTCCGGTGCGAGCGCCGCCGACACCGGCGTCGGCAGGATCAGGTTCACCTCAGGCATGGCGTACGGCACCGGTCTTCGCCAGCACCAGATCCGCGATCGCCGAGATCGACCGGAAGCGGTCGATGTCCAGGTCTTCGGGCGTCACCGTGACCTGGAACTCCCCCTCGATGAACACCACGAGCTGCATGGCGAAGAGCGAATTGACGATGCCTGCCGCGAAGATGTCCTCCTCGTCGGCCAGGACGTGCTCGCCCATGTGCGGGGCGAGGAAGGTGCGGATGCGGTCGATGACGTCGTTGCGCGACATATGAGCCTCCTTGCGAGACTGATCGGGCGTCTCAGCGTGCGTACTCGTAGAAACCTCGGCCGCTTTTCACGCCGAGCAGCCCGGCGTGGACCATCTTCTGAAGCAGCGGAGCCGGCCGGTACTTGGGATCCCGGTAGCTCTCGAAGAGCACCGTCAGAGAATTGAGGATGGTGTCCAGGCCAATCAGATCGCCTGTCTCCAGCGGCCCCATCTTGTGGCCGAAGCAGCCCTTGAAGATCCGGTCCACGTCCTTCGCCGAGGCGACCTGATCCTGGACGCAGAAGACGGCCTCGTTCACGGTCAGCATCAGGACGCGGTTGGTGATGAAGCCCGGCAGGTCGGCCACCACCACGCCCTCCTTGCCGATCCGGCCCAGCAGTTCCAGGCCCGCGGCCATGGTCTGTTCGGAGGTGTGGAATCCCCTGATCACCTCCACCATGGGCATCAGCGGGACCGGATTCATGAAGTGCATCCCCAGCACCCGGTCCGGACGCCCGGTCACGCCGGCCACCCTGGTGATCGAGATCGCCGAGGTGTTGACCGCGAACAGGACTTCCGGCTTGCAGATCTGGTCGAGGCGGAGGTAAACGTCGTGCTTGACGTCCCAGTCCTCGGTGACGTTCTCAAGTACGAAGTCGGCGCGCTCCAGCGGCTCCAGGCCGGTGTCGAAGGTGATGCGGTCGAGCACCGTTGCCGGGTCGGCGACCACCTCGCGCTTGGTGTACAACCGCTGGAGGCGCTGGAGTTCGGCGATCGTCTTGCGAGCGTCGGCGAGCTGCGCTTCCGAGATGTCTGTCAGTACGACGTCGAAGCCGTGCTCGGCGAAGGTGTGCGCGACGCCGCGCCCGATGGTCCCGGCGCCGACGACGCCGATTGTTCGAGTATCCATTTGGTTTTGGTCGCCCCCTGTCATGGTGTCGGCCTCGTTTCTTCACGCGGCATCACACTCGGCATCACAAGCCCGTCCCGGTCGCTGCGGCGCCCAGGATGGACTGGAGGAGCTGACTGGTGCCCTCGATGATCTCCATGACCTTCGCGTCCCGCAGGTAGCGCTGGACCGCCGCCTCGCTCCCGATGCCGACGGCGCCGTGGATCTGCACGGCGTCCGTGGCCGCCCGCATCGCCGCCGTGGACGCGAAGTACTTCGCCACCAGGGTCTGGTTGATGGCTTCGGGATCGCGGGCCGCGCGCGCCAGGCCGGCGCGGTGGCAGAGCAGCCGGGCCGCTGTGCAGTTGACGTGCATGTCCGTGAGCATCGCCTGGACGAGCTGGTGGTCGCGGATCGGCCCGCCGCCCTGCGAGCGTCGGGTCGCGTAGGCCGCGGAATCCTCGGCGCAGGCGCGCGCCAGACCGACCGAGCCCCAGGCTGTGCTGTACCGCCCCACATCCAAGGCGGACGAGGCGACGAAGGTCAGGCCGGTCCCCGGCCTGCCGACCATGTTGGCGGCCGGGATCCGGCAGTCGGTGAACGTCAGCTCCGCCAGCTGTGAGCCGCGCAGTCCCAGCAGGTCGCCGATCGGGCTGATGTCCAGGCCCGGGGTGTCACGCTCCACCAGGAACGCGGTGTGCTTCCCGTCGTACTGCGCGAACACCAGGAACACATCGGCGATCGCGCCGAAGCTGATCCATTTCTTGCGGCCGCGCAGCACGATCTCGTCCCCGGCCGGGTCCGCCGTGGTCACGATGCTCTTGGCGTCGCTGCCGATCCCGGGCTCGGTGAGCGCGAACGCCGCGATCACCTCGCCGGCGGCTATCGGTCCGAGCCAGCGGGCACGCTGGGCATCGGTGCCCCACCGCGACACGGAGTGCGCCACCATGTCCGACACGGCGACGAAGTTACGGACGTTCTGGCAGGCCCAGCCGATCTCCTCGGTGAGCAGTCCGTACTCCAGCGGATCCAGGGCCGGTTCGCCGCCAGGACCCGGGATCATCGCGGACAGCAGTCCCTCGGCCGCCAACGCCTTGACGACGTCGCGGGACATCGTCTGCCGGGCGTCCGCCTCCGCCGCCCGCGGTCGGATCGCGTCGGCGGCGAACGCGTGGAACCGCTTCCGCGCCGCGGACTGTTCGGTGGTGAGCAGATTCCTCATCGAATCAAACCCCTGCCATCCCGGGCCTTTTCGTTCTCTGATGTGGTGACATGTGCGGTGACATGGCGATACGAGTCAGGACGGTTCATGCGTGCCCCCGGCACAGGTCGGCGAGATGATCGAGGAAGGAGTCGACGAGGTCGTGCGCGACGGCGGCGGGCAGGACCGACGTGTGGTACTGGAAGGTGCCCCGGACCCCGGCCTCGCCGTAGTACACGATGAGCGCCGCGTCGAACTTGGGCTGCGGCAGCCGGATCACGTACTCCGCGCAGTCCAGGCCCGGCAGCTCCAGGGGGGTCAGTGAGTCCATGCTCAGATACAGCTGCGGGAACTGGCGCGGCCGCGGCCGTACGTCCTGGAGCAGTCGGTTCGCCACCGCCGAGAACGGGATGTCCTGGTCCGTGACCGCGCCCACGAGGCGCTTGGCGGTCGTCATGAGCGCGGCGGCGTCGGCGGCTTCGGTGTCGGCCGCTCCCTTACCGCGCATCAGGACGGTGTTCAGCAGACAGGACACCACGCGCTCCTCGTCCTCGGCCGTGTGCCCGGCGACCACGCACCCCATCAGGAACTCGCGCAGGCCCAGCACTTCCCCGACGGCGCGCTGATAGGCGGTGGCCAGCACCGCGGGCTCGGTCACCCGGGCCGCCCGCGCCGCCGCGCGCAGGCCGGGCAGCCGGCCGCGCCGGTCGGAGATGACGACGGCCTCGGCCCGCCCGGCGCCGTCGACCCGGGCGCCCAGCGGCACCGGGTCGAGGTCGGCGTAGCGCTCGGCCAGGGCGGCGGCCCGGCCGTCGACCTCGGGGTCGGCGGCGTGCGCGAGATGGCGGCGGTGCACCTCGGCCAGGCTCACACCCGGCTCCCGGGGTCCGCGGGCCGGATCGGTGAAGTGCGCGACGACATCGCCGAGCAGGACGCGCAGCGAAAACCCGTCCATCACCAGGTGGTGCCAGACGAAGAACAGCAGGCGCCGCTCGCGGCTCACGGTGATCAGTACGCAGCGGAACAGCGGTCCGTCGGGCACCTGGACCCCGGCCTCGATCTGCTCCTCGACCAGGGCGGCGAGAGCGACCGGGTCCGGCGGACTGTCGCAGAGCACGTGCTCGACCCCGATGGTGTGCCGGCCCGGCAACAGCGCCGGGACGCCGCCGCCGACGGCCAGCGCCGCGCCGGTGCCCGGATGGTCGGCCAGCGCGCGTTCCACGGCCCGGGCGAGGTCGGCGCTGTCCACCGGTCCCCGGATCTCGTAGCCGATGTGCTCCCGGTACAGCGTCGGGTCGCCGGTGATCTGCTGCTGGGTCCAGATCGCCCGCTGCATCGGCGTCAGCGGCACGCCGTCCTCGGACCCGGCGGGCCGCACCGCGCCGGACGGATCGGCGACCAGCGCGACCAGGGCGTCGTGGTGGTGCCCCCACAAGCGGGTCAGCGCGGCCTGGTCCCAGACGCCGGCGTCGCCGGCCAGGTCCAGCCGCAGCTCGCGGGACGCCGCGTCGGCGATCACCTCGACCAGCAGTGGTTGGCTGGACTTGTCCCACATGCGGGAATCTGCGACCCGCAGGCCGGTGTCGGCGAGCCGGTTGCGGACGTGGAAGTGGACGTAGTTGAGGACGGTGTCGAACAGCGGCCGCCCGGCCATCTGGCGCAGCGCGGGATACGGGTAGCGCCGGTGCGGGAGCATCGCCGTCTCGGCCTCGAAGAGCCCGCGGGCCAGCACAGCCCAGCTCGGCGCGTCCAGGTCCGCGTCCATCGGCATGACGTTGAGGAACAGGCCCATCAGCCGATCGCTGTCGGCGGTCTCCGGACGGCCGTTGAGCACGATCCCGGTCACCGGCCGCGCGGTGTCCCGATGCCGGCCGAGCGCCGCCAGGTGGGCGGCCAGCACCAGGGACTTCACCGGCAGGCGGAGCTCGGCGGCGACCGCTTCGAGCCGGGAGCGCAGGCCGGCGGGCAGATCCGCGCCGACCCGGACCCGCTCGACGCTCCGCCAGTGCGGCTGTGCCGGCGGCGGGGAGTCCGATCCGATCCGCGCCAAGCGCCCGCGCCAGTACTCGCGGCTGTCCTCCGACTCCATGACGGCGGCCTGGAGCCGGGCGAACTCGGCATGGCGTCCGCCATCCGCCCACGCGGGTCGCTGTGGCGGCGGGGCGCCGTCGCGGGCGCGGGCGTAGGCGGCGAGCAGGTCGACCAGGAAGACGGACTCGCTCCAGCCGTCGATGATCGCGTGGTGGAAGCCGTAGACGAGCCAGAAGGACGCGTCGTCGACCGCTGCCGCGTACACCCGCATCATCGGTCCGGCCTCGACGTCGAAGGGGCGGCCCGCCTCGGCGGCCAGTTCCTCCAACGCCGCGGTGAGCGTCGCGCCGTCACGGTCGCGCCAGTCCAGCAGGGTCAGCGGCAGCCGCGGTTCGCGTTCGACGAGCTGGCGCGGACCGGCCGGGTCGGCCAGATCCAGGCGGGTGCGCAGCGTCGGATGCGCCGCGGCGACGTGGTGCAGCGCGGTCCGCAGCGCCTCCGGGTCCAGAGCGGTCTCGACGCGGTACGCGGCCACGTCGTGGTAGAGCGACTGGTCCGGGCTGCCGGCGGCCTCGTAGACTAGGCCGAGTTGTAGGAGCGTCGCGGGATAGCCGCGCTCGACATCGGCGGGCAGGTCGGCGGAGGGCTCGACGGCCGACGCGGCGCCAGCGGAATCGGAGGCGAAGGCGGCGGCAGGGCTGTCAGGGGCGATGTTTCCGCGCCCGCCGCCGCCCATGGTCGTGTCATCGGAGGCGCTGCCGGTCGCCGGGCCCGTGCCGCCGGCACCGCCCGAGCCCGGACACAGATCCCTGACGGTCGGCGTGGCGAACATGTCGGTCAGCGAGATCTCCAGGCCGCGGACCTCGGCGTCCGCGATCGCCCGGATCGCCCGGATGGAATCGCCGCCCAGGCCGAAGAAGTCGTCGTCCAGCCCGACCTCGGGCACGTCCAGGACCTCGGCCCAGATCTCGGCGAGCAGCCGCTGATCCGTCGTCGGACCGGAGGTGGGCGCGACGGGAGGGGCGGCCGGCCCCGGCCCCGTGCCTCCGGCCAGGGCGGTACGGTCGATCTTCCCCGAAGGGCTCATCGGCAACGCGTCCGTCAGCGCGACCTTGGCCGGGACCTGGTGCGCGGGCAGGACGTCTGCCAGCAGCGTCCTGATCCGCTCCGCCGTCAGCCCGCTTCCGGATCGCGGCACGGCGAACGCCGACAGACGCTTGGCTCCGTCCGCGTCGGAGACCACCACGACCGCGGCGTCGGCGACATCGGCCAGAGACAGCAGCGCGTGCTCGGTCTCCCGCGGCTCGACCCGGAAGCCGCGGATCTTGACCTGGTCGTCCTGGCGGCCGAGGAACTCGACGGTCCCGTCGGGCGACAGCCGGCCCAGGTCGCCGGAACGGTACATCCGGGCGCCCGGCGGGGCCGGTTCGGGCTCGGGCAGGAAGCTGCGGGCGGTCTGGCCGGGCCGGCCCAGGTAGCCGCGGGACACCCCGTCGCCTGCGATCCAGATGGCACCGACCTCGCCGGGCCCGACCGGCCGCAGCCGGTCGTCCAGCAGGTGGATCCGGACGTTCCGCAGTGGGGTGCCGATGGGGATCGAGCCGCCCTCGGCGGGCGCGGTGCGCACCTGGTGGGTCAGCGCGAACGTGGTCGTCTCGGTGGGGCCGTACCCGTTGACCAGCGTCGGTCCCCCGGTCTGGGCCGCGTACTCCAGGAACCGGGCGCCGCGCGCCGGAGACAGCACATCGCCGCCGACGACCAGTTCGGCCAGGCCGTCGAAGACGTCGGTCCGGCCGCGGACCAGCTCGTGGAAGAGCGCCGGGGTCAGGAACAGGGTGCTGACGCCGAACTCCTTGATCGTGGCGGCGAGTTCGTCGACGGCCTGATAGCTGGGAGCCGCGATCACGAGCCGGGCGCCGTGCAGCAGCGCACCCCAGATCTCGAACGTCGAGGCGTCGAAGGCCGTCGGCGACATCTGAAGCACGGTCCGGTCCGGGCCGAAGGCGACGTAGTCCTGGTCCAGCACCAGGTTCAGCACGCCCCGGTGGGTGACGACGACACCCTTGGGCCGCCCCGTCGAACCCGAGGTGTACATGACGTATGCGGCCGACAGCGGCCCGGCGGCTTCGGTCGGGAAGGCCGGCGGCGCCGACGCCGCGCCCCGGGGCGGATCGTCGACCGCGGCTGTGGCCTGCCCTGCCAGCGCCGGGTCGCCACGGAGCCCGTCGGAGGTGAGGACCAGCGACGCGCCGCTGTCCGCCAGCAAGAGGCGAACACGCTCGGCCGGGTACTCCGGCGGGACCGGCACGTATGTCGCGCCGGCCTTCAGCACCGCCAGCATCGCGACGATGAGGTCGACCGAGCGCGGAAGGTACAGCGCGACCCGGGTCTCCGGCGCCAGGACGCGGTCGAATGACGCCGCCAGCGCCTCAGCCCGTCGCTGCAGCTCGGCGAACGTGACGACCTCGGTGCGGTCCTGGAGCGCGACGCGGTCGGCGTGCGCGGCGGCGACCGCGTCGAAGCGGGCGGTGATCGTCGTCGGGTGGGCGGGGATATCGGGGATGTGGACCGGGGTATCGGGGATGTCCTGGGTGTCCATGGGCAACCTTCGCGGGGCTCGGTGGCGACAGCGCGGTCAGCCGGCTCGGCCGGCGGCGGATCGCAGGGCGGCGACGCTGGGCGTCAGGCGGACCGGCAGTGCGGAATACCCGGCGACGAAGGCGGAGTACACCGGCTGCGGCGGACCGTCGGGCGTGATCCGATCGACGGCGTGGCGCATGCCCTCCAGCACCGCCGTCACCTCGATCCGGGCCAGGTGCGCGCCCAGGCAGAAGTGCGGCCCGAACCCGAACGTCAGGTGCCGGTTGGGGCGGCGCGCCGGGTCGAAGCGCCCGGGGTCGGCGAACTCGCGCTCGTCCCGGTTCGCCGACCGCGGCCACAGGGTGACGACGTCTCCGGGCCGGATGCGCCGGCCGTGCAGGTCGATCTCGGTGACCGCGGTGCGCGCCAGGTGGACCACCGGCGTGGTCCAGCGCAGAACTTCCTCGGCCGTGGACCCGATGTCGACCTCGCCGTTTCGTACCCCTTCCCACAGCGCTGGGTCGGCCGCCAGCTCGGCGACCCCGCCGACGATCGACAGCCGGGTCGTCACATCGCCGCCGAGGATGAGGCTGTAGCAGTTGAGGACGAGTTCGTCGCGGGTCAGCGGGACGCCGTCCAGCGACCCCTCGGCCAGCACCCGCAGCATGGCGCTCGGCTCGTTCCGGGCCAGCCGCGAGAAGTACAGGAGGATTTCGGCCTGCGCCAGCCGTGACGCGTCCCGCACCGGTGTGGCCAGGTCCGAGCCGAGCGCCGCGGTGGTTCGTTCGCCCACGTATGCACGGTCCGTCTCCGGGACCCCGAGCAGGTCGCAGATCGCCGCCAGCGGGATCTTCGCGGCGATGTCCGCCGCCACGTCACAGCGCCCGTCCAGCGCGGCCCGGATCCACAGGTCACGGGCGACCCGACGGATCCGCTCGGCGAGCGACTCCAGGGCGGCCGGCATGAACCCGGACTTCATCAGAGCGCGCAGCGCGGTGTGGCGCGGCGGGTCGCTGACCACGAGCATGCGGTCGCCGCCGGGATCGCCGCCGTCCAGCAGGGTCTCCAGCATGTTGCCGCGCGCCGAGGACAGCCGGGTCGTGTCCCGGGCCAGGGCCGCGACGTCGGCGTGCCGGCCGGCCACCCAGAAACCCCGCCCGTCGGCGGTGGGCGGCTCGTGCCAGGCCAGCGGACGGTCCCGACGCAGCTCGGCGAAGTAGGGGTCGAGCTCGCCGGTGACGAAGGCCCGAGGCCGGGTCAGGTCGAGCCCGGCGCCGGTTCCGGGTTCGGCTGCGGGTTCCGCGGCGGATGCGACAGCCGCGCCGGATGCAACAGTCGCGGTCGATCCGGACCCGCCGGTCGCGACAACCCGGTCTGCGCCGGCCCTCTCTCCCGCCGCGGTGGACCCGCCCGCCCCGTTCGCCCCGTTCGCGATGGTCATATCGTCCCCGTGGTTCCTGTCCGCGCAGCCGCGATGGCCTCCCGGACGGACCGCGGCCGGATGTCCGGCCAGTGCTCCTCGACCCAGCGCTCGCAGGCGTCGACGCCGCCGGCGAACCCCGACTCCTGCCAGCCGGCCGGGGCGGGGAAGTCCTCGGGGACGATCGCGTGCTGTTCCTCGTCGTTGATCAGGACCCGCATCCGCTGATCGTCGGTCGGTGTGTCAGTCATCGTTCTGCTCCCGTCGTCAAGTCGGTAGGCCGGCGAGGATCCCGCGCAGGCCGACCGGGCCCCGCTGCTGGAGGAAGTGGCCGCCGGGCAGGGAGACGGTCTGGAAGGCGCCTGTGGTCCAGGTGGCCCACGCCGCCGATTCGGCCGCGCTGACCTGCCGGTCGCCGATGCCGTGCACGGCGAGCACCGGACAGCGGACGCGGTGCGGCTCGGCGTGCGCGATGTGGTCGTCACCGATCGCGAGGTCCGCTCGGACGATCGGCAGCAGGGCCTCGCGCAGCGCCGGATGCTCGAACACCTCCAGGTCGGCGCCGCCGAGCTCGTGGAGCCGGGCGAGCAGGTCATCGTCCGACTGCCGGTGCCACCGGTCCCGGCCGAGCCGGCCGGCGGCCGCACCCGGCGGACCGTCGGCGTCACCCAGCGCCCGTACCGACACCAGGACCAGCGCCCGAGGTGTGATCCCGGCTGCCTCCAAGGCCGCGGTGAACGCCTGGGCCACATAGCCGCCCATGCTCTGTCCCAACACCAGCGGCGGTCGTCCGTCGTCGACGGCGAGGAAGTCGGCGAACGCGGCGGCTGCCAGGTCGGCCACCGACGCGGCGAACGGCTCCCGCGAGCGCGATCCGCGGCCCGGGTACTGCATGACCAACGGCCGCCACTCGGGTTCGAGTTCTGCGATCCACTCCCGCATCGAGTGCGCCGCGCCGCCGGCGAAGGGGAACATCAGCACGCGGGGCTGGTCCGGCGCGGCCACGTCGTCCGGGCTCCACCAGTTCGCGGTGATCATCGCCATCGGGTCAGCTCCCCGCCTCGGCGCCGCGTTGCCCGCCCAGCCGCTGCAGCGGCCGCCACGTGACCGCCGCGAGCAGCAGCAGCGCGGCCCCGCTGACCACGAACGGCGTCCAGACCTCGGTCTGCCCGGCGACCAGGCCGGCGCAGACCGCGCCCAGCGGCGCGCCTCCGGTGCCGATCAGCCGGTAGACACCGTTGATGCGGCCGATCACCTCGCGCGGGACCGTCGTCTGGCGGAACGCGACGGTGAGTGCCTGGTACACCACCGCGGCCAGGTTGAGGGCGAAGAAGCCCGCCACCCCGGCCACCGGGTTGTGCACCAGGCCCATGAGCAAGCAGGCCGCGCCGAGCGCGAGCAGCGCCGTGGACACCACGGGGAACGTCCCGAACCGTTCCCGCAGCCGGGACGCGGCCAGCCCGCCGACCAGCCCGCCGAGCGCGGCGACGGCGAGGAAGAAGCCGTACGCCGTCTTGCCCAGGTCCAGGACTTCCAGGACGTAGAGGACCAGGATCGCGCTGACCCCCGCGAAGAAGAAGTTGAGCCACCCGAGCATCACGGCCAGCAGCATCAGCAGCCGGTCGCCGCGCAGGTAGCGGAATCCGTCCCGGACCATCTCGCCCCAGCCCGGCTGCTTCGGGGCCGAGCCGGTGCCAATTCCGGTGCCGGTGCCGGCGGCAGAGGTCGCCGCGGACTTCGCGGCGGAGGCGGACAGCGACTGCACGGTCAGCAGGACCATGACACCGATCGCGAACGACGCGGCGTCCAGGAGGAACGGCAGCGCCGCGGACACCGCGAACAACAGGCCGCCCAGCGGCTGCCCGACGGTGTCCAGGAAGATCAGTTGTACGGCCTGGAGCCGGCCGTTGGCCGCCGTCAGCCGCGCCTCGGGCACCACCTCCGGCAGGTAGGCCTGCGCGGTGATGCCGAACACCGTTTCGCCGACGCCCAGCAGGAAGGCCGCCGCGTACAGCACGGCCAGGTCTGCGGACTCGGTCCAGACCAGGAGGGCGACCAGCCCGACGATCACCGCGCGCCCCACGTCCAGCCACACCATCAGGGCCCGGCGCGGCCAGCGGTCGGCGGCCACCCCGGCCAGTGGCGACAGCAGCATCGGCACGGTGCCGGCCACGGTGACCAGCGCGAGCAGCGCCGGATCGGTGGTGTAGGTGACCGCCAGCAGCGGGAGCGCGGTGGCCCGCAGGCCGTCGCCCAGCGCTGATACGCCCGCCGCCGCGATCAGCCGGTTTCCGCCGCCCCAGCCGCGCGCCCGTTCCTGTACGGCACTCCGCTCGGCGTCGACCGGGGCGGCCGCGGCTTCGGCGACGTCCGGGGTGTCCGCGGGCGAGCCCGCCGCGTCGCCCACGCTGCTCACCGCGTCCTCCTCTGCAGTTTCCGGACCCTCACCGGGACCACATCCGGCCGCATCAGACCTCCCACAGGGTCACGGCCCAGGCCGCCACCTGACTGTTGTTGAGGACCAGCACGAGGTCGCCGCGCGCCAGGTCGCCGCCCGCGAGCAGATCGCGCAGGTTGAGCACCACATCCATGGCCCCGAGGTGGCCGTAGCGGCGCAGGTTCTCGCGGCAGACGTCGTTGATGTCCAGGGAGAGCAGACTCTCGTAGAAGTCGAAGGCGCCCGCCGTGACGTTCTGCATCAGGGTCGCCTCGACCCGGTCGGCGTCGACGCCGGCGTCGACGAGGACCTGGTCGACCAGCCGCTTGAGTCTGTCCCGGCTGTGCAGCGCGAGCTTGAACTGGTACTCGTCGACGTTGTCGCAGACCTCGCGCCACTCGTAGGCCGGGCCGGCCTTGTAGTCCACCCGGAACAGGTCATGGAACTGCCCGTCCATCTCGGCGCGGTGCGCCCGCAACACCGGGCGCCCGCCGGGCACAAGCGTCATGGCGCACGCGCCGTCGCCGACGACGGTGACCGGGAACCGGACCCGGTCGGGTCCGGTCGGCCGGCTGGCGTGCGCGATCACCACCGACGATCGGGAGGGGTCGGCGCGCAGCAGGTCGGCGCCCAGCGCCCAAGCCGCACTGGACCCGACACAGCCCAGGCCGTCGACCGTGAAGCCGAAGGCGCGGCGCAGTCCCGCGGCGGCCTGGACGGCGGCGACGTCGGATCCCAGCAGCACGTCCGGCGACCGCGGTGCGGCCAGCACCAGCACGTCCGGATCGGCGCCGGTGTCCTCGACCAGCGTCCGGACCGCCCGGGCGGCCAGGATCCGAGCCTCCTCGTCCAGCACGCCGACGGTCCGGATACCCGTGCGCTCCACGAACTCCCGCTGACCGCTGTCCAGTTGCTCGGCCTCGGCCAGCTCGGCGGGGGTGACGAAGCGGTCGGGCAGCAGAATGCCGATGTCGCCGATACCGATGGGGGTGTCCATCACACGACCTTCCTTCCGAGCGCCGCGCCGACAGCGTGGCGCGGGGAATCTCCGTGACCGATGACGCCCGCCAGCAGTTCCCGGTACATCCCGTCCTCGGTGCCGGCCAGCCATCGGATGCTGCGGGCCAGCGCCGGGCCGTCCACGGCGGAGCTCAGTCCGCTCCGGGTCAGCCAGCCCCGCCACGCCTCCGCCTCGACCCGGACCAGGTCGCCCAGTTCCTCGTCGAAGCCGAGCAGCGCGACCGGGGCGAGAGCGTCGTCGCCGGTGTCCAGTGCCCGCTCGCGGACCAGTTGCTGCCACCGTGCGGGCGGAAGCGGCGTGGTCGGCAGCCCGGCTCCGGACAGCGCCGCGAAGAGGCCGCGTATGGACAGCGGTTCGTGGTGGACCAGGTGCTGGGCCCGGCCCACGGCGCCGGGCCCGGTCAGCCCGGCCACGATCGCCTTGGCCACCACGTCCACCGGGGCCGAGTACAGCAGCCGGTCGTCGGCCGGGTGCGCGCCCACGGCCAGGCTGGCGACGATCAGCCGCCACGTCATGTCCTTGGGATTGCAGGCACCGCTGCGCGAGTCGCCGAGGATCAGTCCCGGTCGCCAGATCCGGACCCGCATGCCGTCCCGTTCGGCGCGCTCGGCCAGCCGCTCGCTGACCCATTTGCCGGTGCCGTATCCGCCGGCCCGCTCGGCCAGCGGCTGCGCGCGGGTCTCGGCGATCGACAGCTCGGGGCCGGTCGGCGAGCACGCCGCCAGCGAGGAGACGTAGCCGAAGTCCTGGATCCCGTTCTCCCGGGCCCACCGCAGCAGTTCGGCAGTAGCCATCGCGTTGTCGGCGCGCAACGTCCGGTAGGTCTCGGTGAAGACGACGCTCGCCGCGCAGTGCAGGATCTGGCCGACGGCCCGCCCGAGCCCGCCGTCGGGCCCGCCGCCCGGCCTGGTCAGCGCCCGCCCGATGTCGGTCAGGTCGCCGGGCACCATCCGGACCCGCTCCGGGTCCGGCGCGGGCAGGCCGTACCCGGCGGCTGCGGCTCGGACCCGCTCCCAGGCGTGTGCATCGTCGCGGGCGCGCACCAGGCAGCGGATGTCGTCGTGGCCTGCGATCTGCGCTGCGTGCAGAAGAAACGCGCCGACGTAGCCGGTCGCGCCGGTCAGCAGTACCGCGCGGCGCGGACCCGGCCCGCTCGGGCGGGCTGTGCCCAGCGGCAGGTCGAGGTCGGTGTCGATCAGGGCACCTTCGGCGTCGGCGGCGCCGTAGGCGGCGGAGCCGAGTCCGCGCGCGCGGAGTACGGAGGCGATACGACGCACCGTCGTCCGGGTTCCGCCGACGCGGTGCAGGTTCACCTGGAAGCCGTCGTGGCGCCGCGCGATCTCCAGCGCCATCCGGGTCGCGGTGAGGGAGGTCCCGCCGAGAGCGGAGAACTCGTCCGTCACGCCGACCGGGGCGAAGCCGAACATCTCCTGCCACAGCCCGACCAGATCGGCTTCGACATCGTCGGCCGCGGGCACGGCCGATGCCAGGTGCTCGGGGCGGGTTCCGCCCGCCGCGACCGGGGCGCCGTCTTCGGCGGAATCGCCGGGCACGCTCGTCACGCCGCCGGCGAAGACGTGTCGGATGCGGTCGAGCGCCCAGAACCGCCGCCTCTGGAACGGATAGGTCGGCAGCGGCACACGCCGGACACCGGCCAGAGCCGATGTCGATGCCG
>JABFVM010000601.1 GCA_013362785.1 Streptomyces sp.
CTTCCCGTGCAACGACCACCCCTCCGACAAGGCCGACTTCACGTTCCGCATAACCGTCCCCGGCGGCCTGCGCGGCGTGGCCACCGGCCTGCTCGAAGGCACCGAGAGCCTCTCCGACGGCCGTACCGCGTACACGTACCGCTCCCGCGAGCCCATGGCCACCGAACTGGCGCAGATCACGGTCGGCGACTACGTGATCAAGGACCGGCAGGGCCCGCACGGCCTCCCGCTGCGCGACGTCGTCCCGGTCGCGCGCGCCGAGGCACTGGAACCGGCCCTCGCGCTGACGCCGAACCTGGTCGAGTGGCTGGAGGCGCGGCTCGGGGCCTACCCCTTCGAGACGTACGGCCTGCTGCCCTGCAACTCCGACGCCTCGAACGCCTTCGACTTCACCGGCCTGGAGAGCCAGACCCTGACCATCTACAAGCCGAACTATCTGCTCCAGGCGGAGCCGAAGATCGGCTCGCACATGATGCACGAGCTGGTCCACTCCTACTTCGGCAACAGCGTCAGCCCCGCCACCTGGGCCGACCTGTGGATCAACGAGGGCCACGCCGACTTCTACGGGCTGCTCTACCGCTACGAGCGCGGCTGGCCGGACTCCCTGGGGCTGACCACCATGGAAGCCCGGATGAAGAACACCTACGCCCAGGGCGACCAGTGGCGGCGCGACTCCGGGCCGGTCGCCGCACCCAACGCGGCCAACCTGTTCGACGGCCAGCGCTACCTCGGCGGCGTCCTCGTCCTGTACGCGCTGCGCAACCTCGTCGGCGAGAGCGCCTTCAACGCCCTGGAGCGCACCTTCCTCGACCGGTACCGCAACTCCTCGGCGTCGACCGCCGACTACATCGCCGTCGCCTCGGAGGTCTCGGGTCAGGATCTGTCCGGATTCCTTCGGGACTGGCTGTACGGCACGAAGACGCCGCGGATGCCGGGGCACCCGGACTGGACGGTCACCCCGGTGAACCCGGCGCTCGCCGCGCCGCACAGCCGTAAGAGCAGCCGCTCCCACGACAACTCGGCCACCCTGTAGGGCGGTTCGGGCAGGTCAGTCGAGGCGGACGGGGGCCACCACCTCGTCCGCCTCTCCGGGAATGCGCTGCTGCGGGATCGACACCGTGCCCTGCTGGATCGCGACCGTGCGGGTGGGCGCCGGGATGTTGATGCCCTCCAGGCGGTAGCGCTTGTGCAGGCGCTTGATGAACTCGTGCTTGATCCGGTACTGGTCGCTGAACTCGCCGACGCCCAGGATCACGGTGAAGCCGATCCGGGAGTCGCCGAAGGTGTGGAAGCGGATGATCGGCTCGTGGTCCGGCAGGGCGCCCTCGACCTCGGCCATGACCTGGCCGATGACCTCGTTCGTGACCCGCTCGACGTGGTCGAGGTCGCTGTCGTAGGCGACGCCGACCTGGACCAGGATCGTCAGCTGCTGCTCGGGACGCATGAAGTTGGTCATGTTCGTCTTCGCGAGCTCCCCGTTGGGGATGACGATCAGGTTGTTGGAGAGCGCCCGCACGGTCGTCTGGCGCCAGTTGATGTCCTCGACGTAGCCCTCCTCACCGCTGGCCAGCCGGATGTAGTCACCGGGCTGGACGGTCTTGGAGGCGAGGATGTGGATGCCCGCGAAGAGGTTCGCGAGCGTGTCCTGCAAGGCGAGCGCGACCGCCAGACCGCCGACGCCGAGGGCGGTGAGCAGGGGCGCTATGGAGATGCCCAGCGTCTGGAGCACCACCAGGAAGCCGATGGCCAGGACCAGGATCCGGGTGATGTTGACGAAGATCGTGGCGGAGCCGGCGACGCCGGGGCGGGACTGGGTGACCGACCGCATCACACCGGCGATCCCGCGGGCCGCGGCCAGCGTCACGACGAAGATGAGCAGCACGGTGAGGGTCTGATTGACGTTGTGCTGGACCGTCCGGGTCAGCGGCAGCGCCGCGCCCGCCGAAGCCGCGCCGCCGAGGAACGCCGCCCACGGCACCACGGTCCGCAGTACGTCCACGATGAGGTCGTCGCCGCTCCAGCGGGTGCGGTCGGCGTGCTTGCCCAGCCAGCGCAGCAGCATCCGCAGCAGGAACGCCGCGAGCAGCCCCGCCGCCACGGCGATCCCGGCGATGACCAGGTCGTCCACGGTGAGAGCTCGGTTCACCGGCCACCTCCGGGAAGAAAAGCTGCGGCGAATCCCTCCGCCGACGGCCGGATGTGAAGTCTCGTCACGTTGTCACCTGCTCGATTCCGCGATGTGCCGTCGTGCCGGCCACCCCATCCCCCGAGGCCGGCACGAGGGCTCATCCTGCCGTATCGGGTACACGTGTTCGTGCCGGGATCGTGGGCCGGACGTCCTCATCGGTCGCTTTCGGGCATTCTCCCGCGGACTCCGGCCGTCTCCGAGGGCCGAACGACCGCACTCCGGGGCTCGCTTGATGCGTGAGCGCCGTGCGAGGGCCGCTCACCACCGTGTGCGCCCCGGCGTCCGGCGAGGGCGCGCGGCCTGCGCGGTGAGGACGCCGTACGGCGACGTCGTCACAGGTCCGTGAACGACCCGTGCCGCCCCGCACCCGAGGCGAAGCGGGCCGCGCCCTCCAGGCTCTGCGTCAACACGCCCATGCCGTGCCGGAGTTCACCTCGCATCGCCGCCGGTTCGTCCAGCCCGTCCTGGTCGAGCACGGAGGCACGGTCGGCGCGCAGACACGCCTGAGGGAACCGTGCGATCGTGGCCGCCAGCTCCTCCGCCTCGGCGCGGGCATGTCCGGTCGGCACCACGCGGTTGGCGAGCCCCATCGCGTGGGCCTCGTGTGCCGGCACCGCCCGCCCGGTAAGGATCATGTCCAGCGCGCGGCTCGTGCCGATCAGCCGGGGCAGCCGTACCGTGCCGCCGTCGATCAGTGGCACGCCCCAGCGGCGGCAGAACACCCCGAAGACGGCGTCCTCCTCGGCCACCCGCAGATCGCACCACAGCGCCAGCTCAAGCCCGCCCGCCACGGCATGCCCCGCGACCGCCGCGATGACGGGCTTCGACAGCCGCAGCCGCGTCGGCCCCATCGGACCGTCGCCCTCCTCGGCGACCCGGTTGCCCCGCTCGGTGCCCAGCCCCTTCAGATCGGCGCCCGCGCAGAACGTGCCGCCCTCACCCCACAGCACCGCCACCCTCGCCTCGTCGTCCGCCTCGAACTCCCGGAAGGCGGCGGCGAGCTCGGCCGCGGTCGGGCCGTCGACCGCGTTGCGGACCTCGGGACGGGACAGGACGACGGTGGTGACGTGCCCCTGGCGCTCGACGCGGACCGGCATGGCGGGGTCCCTTCAGTGGGTGGAACCCGTACGTTACTGAGCGGTCACATGACCTGTCAGCGGACTCGACCGGTGAGTTGACCTTCCAGCGATCTGACCAGACTCGACCGGTCAGTTGCCCTTCCGGCGATCCGGCCAGACCCGTCCGGTCAGTTGACCTTGACCTTGCGGCGATCCGACCCGACCGTTCAGATGACCTTCCACCGCACCAGCGCGCCCAGCGTCAACGCCCCCGGCAGCAGCGGCAGCCACACCGTGATGATCCGGTACGCCAGTACCACCGCCGTGGCCAGCGCGACCGGGCCGCCCGCCGCCACCAGCGCCACGATCAGTGCCGCCTCGACCGAGCCGAGCCCACCCGGCGTCGGCACCAGGGCGACGGCGACGGTCGCCGCCAGATACGCGAGCGCCATGTGCGCCGGCGGTACGTCCAGCCCCAGGGCGAGCCCGACCAGGACCAGTCCGGACGCCTGAAGCGTCGGGAAGGCCAGCGAACCGCCCCACAGCGCCAGGGCCCGGGACGGGCGGGTGTGCACCGAGCGCGCCTCGCCCAGCGCGGTGCGCAGGAACGACAGCACGGCGGTGCGCAGCCGTCGTACGAGTGCGAAGACGGCCACGGCCACCGACGCCGCCGCGCCGATGATCAGCAGCAGCGGGCCCCACGACCCCTCCGGCAGGAGCGGCCCGAGCTGCAGGGCGTGCGGGAAGGCGATGAGCAGCGCGGCCAGCAGGCCGAGCCGGGCGATGCTCTCCGCGAGCAGATACAGCGCCAGCGCGGCCGAGGAGCGGGCCAGCGGCAGCCCGCACACCGTCATGAAACGCAGGTTGACCGCGCTCGCGCCGAGCCCCGTGGGCAGCAGGTGATTGGCCGAGCCCGCCGCGAACTGCGTGACGAGCAGCCGCAGTTTCGGCAGCCGGTCGATCACCGCGCCCTGCCGGGTGACCGCCGCCGCGACCCAGGTCATACAGGTGGCACCGGCCGCGGCGAGCAGCCACGGCCATTTGGCCGTCGCCAGATGTCCGATGCCCTCGGCGAGCACGGCCCGGTGCCGCACCGCGACCACGACGACGAGGACGAGCGGAAGCAGGACCAGTATCTGGCGGAGCGGGACGCGCTTGAGCAGGCGTCCAAGGAGGAGTCGTACCGCTGTCACATTCGGAGAGGTTCTCCGCGCCGCGCCAACGGCGGGTTGCGACAGCGCAGACGGCGCCTTACGGACCGGCTGCGGA
>JABFVM010000551.1 GCA_013362785.1 Streptomyces sp.
AGCCACAGCCACTGCACCGGCTCCCCGTGCGGGAGTTCGGGCATGTCGTAGGCGTCGTCGCGCCACGTGCGCGTGACGGGGTCCCAGCCGCTCGGCCGCTTCAGATAGGTCAGCTCGTCCGGGGTGAGGACGGGCGCGGTGCGGTTGGCCTCCTCGACGGCCTGGCCGAATCCGGTGCGCCGGGCGAGGTGCAGTACGCGGTCGGCGCCGAGGGCGTCGGTGACCAGCTGTGCGGAGAGGTCCGCGCTGCCGGTGTCGGCGCCCACGGCGAACTGGACGGGGCGCTCCTGGCCGAGCAGCCCGGCGAGCGCGTCGGGCAGCCAGCGGGCGCCGTCATGGGAGACGAGCACCGCGGTCACCACATGACGCGGAAACTCAGGTGCGGCAGCGGGGTCGTGGTGGGCTGCCGGGTGGCTGTGCACGGACATCGAGGTACGGGCCCCGGTTCGATGGACTGCGGTGGACGCCTGTGCCCCAAGGGGGCAGCGGTGCCTCTCGGACGAGCGACCACACTATCGGCTGGGCATGACGGCGGCCCGCCGCCTGTGGATAACCCACCTGCGACGGGCCGTACGTGACGTATGTGCGTGCGGTTGTGCTGCGGTTGTGAGCCGTTTCGCCGGACAGCGGCCTGCTTCAGACGTCGGCCTGCTTCAGACGCGACCTTCTTCAGACAGCGGCCTTCTTCAGCCTGCGGCGTTCGCGCTCGGACAGGCCGCCCCAGATTCCGAAGCGCTCGTCGTTGGCGAGGGCGTATTCGAGGCACTCGGAGCGGACCTCACAGGCGAGGCAGACCTTCTTGGCCTCGCGGGTGGAGCCGCCCTTCTCGGGGAAGAAGGACTCGGGGTCGGTCTGGGCGCACAGCGCGCGCTCCTGCCAGCCGAGTTCCTCGTCCGCGTCGTCGACCAGCAGTTGCTGCACCAGCTCGGTCATGTGCGCCCCTCGTCTGTCTTTCGCGTCCCCGTGATGTAGCCGTTACCGATTTCGGCTGAACGACACGAGTGAAATTACAAGTGTGCTGCTCCGGGCGAGTCAAGCCGAGATCTGCTATTGAGCCCCTTATTCACTCTGCGGAACCAAGGCCTAGCGGAAAGTGTTCAAATCGGCATAAACCTTGACAAGCAGACGGGGCCCGGAAGGACCCCCAGCCCTCCGCAGAGCCTGTACGGAAAAGGACGCCCAGAAGTTCGATCTCGTTGCACACACGCGCGGAAGCGAACCGGATCACAGTCGGATCACAGGATCACAACGACGCCGCGCGCCCGGTTGTGCGCCATGTGTCCCGGCTGCCCCAAGAACAAACCTTTCGCCACCAAGATGAACCGGATGAGGTGAAACCTGTGCCACATCACCGGGCGCCGAGTTGACAGTGAAGGCATGAACCGATGTCCTTATGGGCATGCTCGCGAACTTGGCACTCACCTCGACCCGCACCGCCGGGTCCCACGGTGCTGCCCGCGCTCGCTGTAGCTGTTGCTGTCCCAGCTGTTGAGCCACACCCCGCTCCAGCTGTAGGCCGAGTCATCCGTCCCTCGGCTGCCGTTCCCTCTGACCTTCCTTCACTGAGGAACCACCGCACCCCATGAACAGCGACAGCGACCTTCAGATCGCCGGCGACATCCTCGAAGTCCCGCACCTCCTCCAGACCCCGCGCGAGCACCCGGCCACCGTCGCCGACTTCGTCGGCCTGGCCCGCTCCATCGCGGCCGACCGCTCCCAGTGGGAGCACCTCGTCCGGTACGACGCCACCTCGCGCTGGTACCACCGACTGCGCACCGGCCCCGGCTACGAGGTGTGGCTGCTGTCCTGGGTCCCCGGACAGGGGAGCGGACTGCACGACCACGGCCGCTCCTCCGGCGTGCTGACCGTCCTGGACGGCACGCTGACCGAGCGCACGGAACGCGGCACGCGCGCGTTGGCGGCGGGCACGCAGCGGGTGTTCGCGCCGGGCTATGTGCACGAGGTGGCGAACGACGCGCTGGAGCCCGCGGTCAGCCTGCATGTGTACTACCCGGGCCTGACCGAGATGCCGATGCACACCGCCTCGGCCTGCGAGGCGCGTACGGAGCCGCGTCCGGTGACTGCCTGACGCGTTGTCGTACCCGCCTGCAAGACTTGGCCCCATGCGCATTGTGGTTCTGGCAGGCGGCATCGGTGGTGCCCGGTTCCTGCGTGGTCTGAAGCGGACCGCGCCGGACGCGGACATCACGGTCATCGGCAATACCGGGGACGACATCCATCTCTTCGGCCTGAAGGTCTGCCCGGACCTCGACACGGTGATGTACACGCTGGGCGGCGGCATCAACGAGGAGCAGGGCTGGGGCCGGGCCGACGAGACCTTCCACCTCAAGGAGGAGCTCGCGGCGTACGGCGTCGGCCCGGAGTGGTTCGGGCTGGGCGACCGCGATTTCGCCACGCACATCGTGCGGACGCAGATGATCGGCGCCGGCTATCCGCTCAGCGCGGTGACGGAGGCCCTCTGCGACCGCTGGAAGCCGGGCGTCCGGCTCATCCCCATGACCGACGACCGCGTGGAGACGCATGTCGCGGTCCAGGTCGACGGCGAGCGCAGGGCCGTCCACTTCCAGGAGTACTGGGTACGGCTGCGGGCCCAGGTGCCGGCCGAGGCGATCGTGCCGGTCGGCGCGGAGCAGTCCAAGCCGGCGCCGGGCGTCCTGGAGGCGATCGCCGAGGCGGACGTCATCCTCTTCCCGCCGTCCAACCCGGTCGTCTCGGTCGGCACGATCCTCGCCGTGCCCGGCATCCGCGAGGCGATCGCCGAGGCGGGCGTGCCGGTCGTGGGCCTGTCCCCCATCGTCGGGGACGCGCCCGTGCGCGGGATGGCCGACAAGGTGCTCGCGGCGGTCGGCGTGGAGTCGACGGCCGCGGCGGTCGCCGAGCACTACGGCTCGGGGCTGCTCGACGGCTGGCTCGTGGACACCGTGGACGCGGGTGCCGTGGAGCGGGTCGAGGCGGCCGGGATCCGCTGCCGGGCCGTACCGCTGATGATGACCGACCTCGACGCGGCCGCGCAGATGGCCCGCGAGGCGCTGACGCTGGCGGAGGAGGTGCGGGCGGCTTGAGCGAGGTGTCTGCCGACGGCTACCGGGTCTGGGCCGTCTCCGGGATTCCCGAGGTCCAGCAGGGCGACGACCTCGCGAAACTGATCGCCGCCGCCGAACCCGGCCTCGCCGACGGGGACGTACTCCTGGTCACCTCCAAGATCGTGTCCAAGGCGGAGGGACGCATAGTCGAGGCGGCCGACCGGGAGGCCGCTATCGACGCGGAGACCGTACGGGTCGTGGCGCGGCGCGGCACCCTGCGTATCGTCGAGAACCGGCAGGGGCTCGTGATGGCCGCCGCCGGGGTGGACGCCTCCAACACCCCCGCCGGGACCGTGCTGCTGCTGCCCGAGGACCCGGACGCGTCCGCGCGGGCGATCCGGGACGGACTGCGGGACGCCCTCGGCGTCGACGTCGGGGTCGTCGTCACCGACACCTTCGGACGCCCCTGGCGCTCAGGGCTCACGGACGTGGCGATCGGCGCCGCCGGCATCCACGTACTCGACGATCTGCGTGGCGGCACGGACGCGTACGGCAATCCGCTCAGCGCGACCGTCGTGGCGACGGCGGACGAACTCGCCGCCGCCGGTGACCTGGTCAAGGGCAAGGCCGCCGGCCTGCCCGTCGCCGTGGTGCGCGGGCTGGCGCACACGGTGGCCGAGGACCACGGAGAGGGGGCGCGAGCCCTGGTGCGCGGCGCGCGGGACGACATGTTCCGGCTGGGCACGTCGGAGGCGGTACGGGAGGCGGTGACCCAGCGCCGTACCGTACGGGCCTTCACGGACGAGCCCGTCGACCCCGGGGCCGTACGCAGAGCGGTCGCGGCGGCCGTCACCGCGCCGGCGCCGCATCACACGACGCCGTGGCGGTTCGTGCTGCTGGAGTCGGCTCGGTCGCGGACCAGGCTGCTCGACGCGATGCGCGACGCGTGGATCGCCGATCTGCGACGGGACGGCAAGAGCGAGGAGTCCATCGCCAAGCGGGTGCGCCGCGGGGACGTGCTGCGCAACGCGCCGTATCTGGTCGTGCCCTGCCTGGTCATGGACGGCTCGCACACCTACGGTGACGCGCGGCGGGACGGCGCCGAGCGGGAGATGTTCGTCGTCGCCACCGGCGCCGGGGTGCAGAACTTCCTGGTCGCGCTGGCCGGGGAGCGGCTGGGCTCGGCGTGGGTGTCGTCGACGATGTTCTGCCGGGATGTCGTGCGCGAGGTGCTCGGGCTGCCGGAGGAGTGGGATCCGATGGGCGCGGTCGCGATCGGCCATGCCGCGGAGGAGCCTCGGGCTCGGCCGGAGCGGGATGCGGGGGCGTTTGTCGAGGTGCGGTGACGCTCCGCTGGGGGAGCCGGGCGCCTGGGGTTTGTGACGGCGCCTGTCTCAGCGGCGGCTGCGGGCTTGCCGGGGGGGTGGGCGCCTGACGTTGTGAGGGGGCCTGCCTT
>JABFVM010000092.1 GCA_013362785.1 Streptomyces sp.
ACCCCCGGAACCCTCACCGGCCCCCCAGCCACCCCCTGCACCGGGCCCGCACCCAGGACCTCCGCCCACGCCGGAACCCCCAGGACCTCCGCCCACGCCGGAACCGCCGGGCCCCCCGCCCACCCCCGGACCGACGCCACCCCCACCGTCACCCCCGAGCCCACCACCGCCCGCACCCCCCGAGCCCTCCCCGTCCCCGATCCCACCGGGTCCGGAGCCGGTGCCGAATCCTGAGCCGGGGCCGCCGTTGACCTGAGCTCCTCGTCGTCGTGCCGTTCGTCTCGCGAGATGCCCGGCGGCCCCATAGGGTCGCGGTGCCGCTATGACAGGACGGCGGCGCGGCCCTTCGCATGAGGAGTGCTCATGTCAGGACAGTTCGAAGCGACGGTCGAGATCGATCGGCCCGTGGCGGCGGTGTTCGAGTACCTCGCCGACGGACGCAACGATCCGCAGTTCAGCCCCCGTGTGCAGAGGATCGAGCGGGTCCCCGACACCCCGACCGCCGTGGGCACGGTCTTCCGCAGCTCGGTCAAGGACGCCGGGATGAAGACCGCGCGGGAGTTCCGGATCACCGAGCTCGAAGCCCCGTCGAGGATTCGGTGGGCCGAGGTGTCGAAGAACCTCGTGACGGCCGCTGAGGGCGGCTACGACCTGGAGCCGCTGGCCGACGGCAGGACCCGGGTCCGTATCTTCAACGTCCTCGAAGGCCACGGCCTCGGCAAACTCCTCGTCGGCCTGGCGCTCACCGCCGCCCGCAAGGACGCCCCCGCCTTCGGTGCCCGGATCAAGAAGGCGGCCGAAACGGCGATCGCCACACCCTGACGTTCCTCCGGCGTCGTTTCCGGCATCACCCGTACAACCCTGAAGCCGGGTGACTGGTCTCTACCACCGTACGAACCAATCCGACCCTTCGGTACAACTCGGTTCAACGGGGGAACACATGAGCATGACCGGCAGCATGACCGGCAAGCGTCGTCGCAACAGCAGCACCCGCACTCGTGCCGCCATCGCGGCCACGACGCTCCTGATGGCGGGCGCTCTCGGGGCCGCCGGGGCCGGAACGTCCAGCGCCGGCGTCGCGGCGGCACCGCAGACCCGCCAGATCGCCTCGTCCGTCCTCGGCGGCGACTACAAGATCACGCTGACCGCACTGCGCTCGACGCAGGACGAGTACGCCGCCTCCGTCCGGCTGCAGGTCTACACGCAGAGCGGCGGCACCTGGAAGGAGTCCGACCGGGTCACGGTGGGCGACGTCGACGGCTGGTTCTGGTACCCGCTCACAGGGAAGGGCGCCGTCTGCGAGTTCAACACGGCGAGCACGGAGCCCGCGCCCCTGACGGTGAGCCTGCTGATCACACCGTCCATCGGCTGCTCCGGGCCCGCGCACTACGTCGTGAAGGAGGGCCGGGTGTACGCCGGCTGACCGAGGAGTTCACGGCACGGCCAGGGGCCGTCACCCGCTGCGGGTGACGGCCCCTTTTCCGGCAGGCAGTCCTCAGCCGGAGATCTCCGACCGGTCCCCGCCCCACAGCCTCCGGCAGGCAGTCCTCAGCCGGAGACCTCCGACCGGTTCCCACCCCACAGGCTCCGGCAGGCAGTCCTCAGCCGGAGATCTCCGACCGGTCCCCACCCCACAGCGTGTGGAACGAGCCGTCACGGTCGGTCCGCCGGTAGGTGTGGGCGCCGAAGAAGTCCCGCTGGCCCTGGGTGAGCGCGGCCGGCAGGCGCTCGGCGCGCAGCGCGTCGTAGTAGGCGAGGGCAGCCGCGAAGCCCGGCGTGGGCACGCCCTGCCGCGTCGCCGCGACCAGCACCTCGCGCCAGTCGTCCTGCGCGGCCGCGATCTCCTGCGCGAACGTCTCGTCCGACAGCAGGCTCGGCAGATCGGCCCGCGCGTCGTACGCGGCCCGGATACGGTCAAGGAACGCCGCCCGGATGATGCAGCCGCCGCGCCAGATGGCCGAGACGGCGCCCAGGTCGATGTCCCAGTCGTACTCGGCGCGCGCCGCGTCGATCTCGTGGAAGCCCTGCGTGTACGACACGATCTTCGACGCGTACAGCGCCTGCTCGACCCGGTCGGCGAACGCGGCGGCCTCGGACTCGCCGAGCGGCGTCGCCTTCGGACCGGCCAGCCCGCGCGACGCCTCCCGCAGCGCCGCGTGCCCGGACAGGGAGCGGGCGAACACCGCCTCCGCGATGCCGGACACCGGCACACCCAGGTCCAGGGCGATCTGCACCGTCCAGCGCCCCGTGCCCTTCTGCTCGGCCTGGTCGACCACCACGTCCACGAACGGCTTGCCCGTCTCCGTGTCCACGTGGGACAGCACCTCGGCGGTGATCTCGATCAGGTAGGAGTCCAGCCGGCCCCGGTTCCAGGTCCGGAAGATCTCCGCGATCTGCGCGGGCTCGTACCCGGCGACATCCCGCAGCAGCTGGTACGCCTCGCCGATGAGCTGCATGTCGGCGTACTCGATGCCGTTGTGCACCATCTTCACGAAGTGCCCGGCACCGTCCGGACCGACGTGCGTCACACAGGGCGCCCCGTCGGCCGCCTTCGCCGAGATCTTCTCCAGCATCGGGCCCAGCGAGTCGTACGACTCCTTCGGGCCGCCCGGCATGATGCTCGGTCCGTGCAGCGCGCCCTCCTCGCCGCCGGAGACGCCCATGCCGACGAAGTGGATGCCCTGCTCGCGCAGGTCCCGCTCGCGGCGCCGGGTGTCGGCGAAGTGCGCGTTGCCGCCGTCGATGATCATGTCACCGGGCTCAAGCAGCGGCGCGAACTCCTGGATCACCGCGTCGGTCGGCTCACCGGCCTTCACCATGATCACCAGGCGCCGCGGCCGCTCCAGCGCCGCCACGAACTCCTTCGCGGTCTCGGCCGCGATGAACTCGCCCTCGTTCCCGAACTCCTCCACCAGCGCCCGCGTACGCGCCGGTGTCCGGTTGTGCACCGCGACGGTGTATCCGTTGCGGGCGAAGTTGCGGGCGAGATTGCGGCCCATGACCGCGAGACCCGTGACGCCGATCTGCGCCGAAGTGCTCATGCGTTGGCTCCTAGTGACCTCGATATATCAGCGGTGCCGGTCATGCCCGCCAGTATTGCCCCATCGTCCATCCTGACGTGCCGGTTCTCCGAGTGCACATCCGGGTCGGGCGATGTCGCAGGCAGATACGGACAGAGGCCCCCACCGCACTCAGCCGCCCCGGCCCCGCGGCACTCCGCCGTGCCGGACGCCGGGCAACGTACGCCGATTCCTCGCCATTTGGTGTGAGCGGGCGGCTGAATTGCAGTCTTGTCATGGCCTGTTCGCCGCGCTTACTTTTGCCCCGCCTGACGCATGTCTGACGCATGTCTATGGGGGGATCCTTCATGGCCGCACGTGGCCGGCACCGCCGGTACCAGCCGAACAGGATCAACCGCGCCTCACTCACCGTCACCGCGGGCGGCGCCGGGATGGCGCTCCCCCTCATCGGCGCCGGCGCCGCGCAGGCGGCCGACGTGGACACCTGGAACAAGGTCGCGGCGTGCGAGTCGACGAGCAGGTGGCACGTCAACACCGGCAACGGTTACTACGGCGGGCTGCAGTTCGCCCAGTCGACATGGGAGGCGTACGGCGGTGCGCGGTACGCGGCCCGGGCGGATCTGGCCACCAAGGACCAGCAGATAGCCGTCGCGGAGAAGGTGCTGGACGGACAGGGGCCGGGCGCCTGGCCGGTGTGCTCGGCGCGGGCCGGGCTGACCCGGGGCGGCGACACCCCCGACATCCGTCCCGCCGGCACCACCACGAAGGCCGCGAAGACCTCCGTCCAGGACGTCCAGCCGCAGACCACGCCCCAGTCACGGGCGGGCAAGGCCGAGATGTACACCGTCGTGCACGGCGACACCCTGTCCGGGATCGCCGAGGAGCAGAGGGTCAGGGGCGGCTGGCGGGGCCTGTACGCCGCGAACCGGAAGGCCATCGGGCCTGACCCCGACCTGATCCTGCCGGGGCAGCGGCTCGCGCTGCGCGGCAAGGCCCCCGCAGCGCCCCCGGGGACCGGTCAGACGGCGACCACCTCCAAGTCCACCCCCAAGCGCACCCCACAGCCCACCCCCAAGTCCTCGCCCGGGAAGACCTCTTCGGCGCGGGAGACCGCCGACCGGGACGAGCAGTCCACGACCGGCCGCTCGCTCGTCTCCCCGGTGAGCTCACCCACGGGCACCCCCTACCGCAAGGCCGGTTCGTCCTGGTCGAAGGGCTACCACACCGGCGTCGACTTCCCGGTTCCGACCGGTACGTCCGTCAAGTCCGTCGGGGCGGGGCAGGTGGTCAGCGCGGGATGGGGCGGCTCCTTCGGCTACCAGGTGGTGATCCGGCACTCCGACGGCCGCTACACCCAGTACGCCCATCTCTCGGCCATCTCCGTGAAGGCAGGGCAGTCGGTGGCCGCAGGCCAGCGCATAGGCCGCTCCGGGTCCACGGGCAACAGCACGGGCCCGCATCTGCACTTCGAGGTGCGGACGGGGCCCGGTTTCGGTGCGGACATCGACCCGGTCGCCTATCTCCGGGCCGGTGGCGTCAGGATTTGACCCGCATCCGATGCCGGTCGACGACGGGCATCGGGACGTACGGGCCGCCGTAGAAGGGGCCGTAGAGATTCGGAGGCCCGCCACTGTCGGGGCGCGACGGCTCCCCGTCCTCGTACGCGGTCTCAGCGATCTGGGCCGGTATGAGGATGCCGTCGATGCTGTCCGGTACGAGGAGCTCCTCGCGCGGCATCGCAGCCGTCTGCCCGGGAAGGCCGGGGAGCAGCTCCTCGGCGCCCACCGGAGCCATGTCCGCCTCGGACAGGGCCGCCACCGGCTCGGGCCGGGCCGCCGCGGTCTCCGCCTCGGTGCGGGCGATCCGCTCCGTCGTCAGCAGGATCAGGCCACCGGCCGCCACGACACCGCAGCCCAGTGCGAGCACGGTGCCGGTCGTGCCGTAGCGGAAGGTTTCACCGAACATCGTTATGCCGACCGCGGCCGCCACCACCGGGTTCACGACCGTCAGCGTGGCCAGCGGTGCGGCGAGGCCCGCGCCCCGGTAGGCGGCCTGGGAGAGCAGCAGACCGGCCGTGGCGAAGACGCCGATGGTGACCAGGGACGGCACGTCGGCGGCCGACACCCCGCCGTCCCAGTCGACCGCGACGATCTTGGTGAACACCGACGACATGCCGAAGGCTATGCCGGACCCCGTCGCGAGCAGCATGCTGCGCACCGCCGGGTGCCGGTGGGCCGCCCGGCCCGCGACCATCAGCGCCACGACCATGCCGCCGGTCACCAGGGCCACGGCCGCCCGCTCCGCCGTGCCCAGCGACTGCGACTCGGAGGTGCCGACCAGCGACAGCAGCCCGGCGAGACCCACGGTCGCCATGATCGCGCCCCGCCAGGCCGTCGAACCGGCCCTGCGGCCCACGAACAGCGCCGCCATCGGCAGCGCGAACACGATCGTCAGAGCACCGAGCGGCTGCACCAGGCTCAGCGGGCCGAAGGCCAGCGCCACGACGTGCAGCAGACCACCGAGGCCGTTCAACGCGACCGCCGCCCACCAGCCCGGCCTGCGCATCGGCGCGAACTGCTGACCCGGGGAGGACACCGCGACACGCTCCTGCACGATCGCCCCGCCGGCGTACGCGACGGCGGAGACGAGCGACAGGAGCACGGACAACGCGAGGGCGCTCATGAGCTGCTCCTCTGCGTGAGGCGGGGGCGGTGGGCCCGGCGCGGCGAACGGTCGGCTCTCATAATCAACACGATGCCTCGAAAAGCTCTTCCCGTCGTCGTACCAGAGCACCGACCGTGTCGTACTGCCGATGGAGTACGAGAGGGGTCGTCTCATCCTCTGGAGGGGTGACCCGAGGTGGAGCCCCCCAGGTGAGAACCCCGACGGGCCTTGGTACTACTGCTCTTCGTGGACCTCGACCCCGATCTCGCCGCCCTCCGGCCGCTCGGCGGCTTCTTCGTACTACGCACACCAGGGACAGCACTTCGGCCACCAGCGACAACAACACTTCGGCCACTCCCGACCCTGGCGGAGACGTACGGACAACAGCCGTCGGACGCGTACGGAAATTCCCTGGACTTCCGGGTCCGCAAGGTCGCGAACGCCCTGCGCGCCCCCGAGCCGCGGATCGCCGCCTCGGTCGCCCAGCAGGGGCTCGCGGCCCGCCTCTGGTCGGTGACCCTCGGCTGCGCCGCCCTCTACGGCACCATCCCCGACCTGGACCCGGCCCTGCTGCACTGGGACCCCGACGGCAGTGCCCCCGACGACCTGTGGCTCACCGAGGTGCGCCCACTCCCGGCGACCCCGGCGACCCTTACGGACGTCGTCCTGCACGCCCACCTCGAACCGCTGACCACCGCCCTGCACACCCGCTACCGAGTCGCCACCGGCCTGCTGTGGGGCAACGCCGGATCCGCGCTCGCGGGCGCGGCCCGCCAGCTGGACCAGTGGGCCCGCGCCAACGGCCGCAGCGAAACCGCCGCACGCGCGCGTGCCCTCACCGCGGAGCTCTTCACCCACCCGCTGCTCGCTGGAACCGGCACCTTCTCCGGAACCGCATTCAGGCGCCGCAGCTGCTGCCTCTACTACCGCGTGCCGGGCGGCGGAGTATGCGGTGACTGTTGCTTCACACGAGCCCCGCGCTCTTCCCCGCGCGCTCCATCTGGGTGACCATGAAAGGGCAACCAGCCGTTGAGGACAGGGGGTTCCGGGTGCGAGTGGGACTGCTGACCCGGGAGTACCCGCCGGACGTGTACGGCGGCGCCGGCGTCCATGTCGAGTTCCTCGCCCGGGAGTTGAGGGACCTCGTCGACCTGGAGGTGCACTGCTGGGGCGAGGGCCGCGCGGTGGGCGTCGTACGCCACCGTCCCTGGTCCGCCCTCGACACCGCCAACGACGCGCTGCGCACCTTCTCCGTGGACCTCGCCATGGCGGCGGGGCTGGAAGGCCGCGAACTCGTCCACTCCCACACCTGGTACGCCAACCTCGCCGGCCACCTCGGCAAGCTGCTGTACGGCATCCCGCATGTGATGACCGCCCACTCCCTGGAGCCGCTGCGCCCGTGGAAGGCCGAGCAACTCGGCGGTGGATACGCCCTGTCCAGCTGGGCCGAGCGCACCGCCATCGAGGCCGCCGACGCGGTGATCGCCGTGTCCGGCGCGATGCGCGAGGACATCCTCGGCTGCTACCCGGCGCTCGACCCGGGCCGCGTCCACATCGTGCACAACGGCATCGACACCGCCCTCTACCGGCCCGACCGCCGCACCGACGTCCTCACCCGCTTCGGCCTCGACGCCGGCCGCCCGTACGTGCTGTTCGTCGGCCGCATCACCCGCCAGAAGGGCGTGCCCCATCTGCTGCGGGCGATACGGCACATCGACCCCGCCGCACAGGTCGTGCTGTGCGCGGGCGCGCCCGACACCCCCGAGATCGACCAGGAGTTCCGCGACCTCTACCAGGAGCTCAGCCGGGTCCGCGAGGGCGTGCACTGGATCCCGCAGATGCTGCCGCGCCCCGAGGTGATCCAACTCCTCACGCACGCCGCCGTGTTCGTCTGCCCCTCGGTGTACGAACCCCTCGGCATCGTCAACCTGGAGGCGATGGCCTGCGGAACTCCCGTGGTGGCCTCGCAGGTCGGCGGTATCCCCGAGGTCGTCGAGGACGGCAAGACGGGCCTGCTCGTCCCGCTGGACGACGACGCGGAGGCCTTCGAGGCGGGCCTCGCGCGGGCGCTGGACTCGGTGATCGGCGACCCGGAGACGGCCCGGCGGATGGGTGAGGCCGGACGCGAACGTGCGGTGGGGGAGTTCGGCTGGGACGCGGTGGCACGGCGGACGGTACGGCTCTACGGGGAGATCCTCAAACAGGCTTAGCGCGCGCTACGCAGGGGCAGGCTGGGACCAACCAGGGTGAGGGGAGCGGCCATGCGTCGTGGCGGACCTTCGGTGCTCGGAATCGTACTGGCGGGCGGAGAAGGCAAACGCCTGATGCCCCTGACCGCGGACCGCGCGAAACCGGCGGTCACCTTCGGAGGAACGTATCGCCTGGTCGACTTCGTCCTCTCCAACCTCGTCAACGCCGACATCCTGCGCATCTGTGTGCTCACGCAGTACAAGTCGCACTCCCTGGACCGGCACATCACCACGACCTGGCGCATGTCCAGCCTGCTCGGCAACTACGTCACCCCGGTCCCGGCCCAGCAGCGGCTCGGCCCGCGCTGGTACCTCGGCAGCGCGGACGCGATCCTGCAGTCCCTGAACCTGGTCTACGACGAACGCCCCGAGTACGTCGCGGTGTTCGGCGCCGACCACGTGTACCGCATGGACCCGCGCCAGATGCTCACCCAGCACATCGAGAGCGGCGCGGGCGTGACGGTGGCGGGTATCCGGGTCCCGCGGAGCGAATCGTCGTCCTTCGGTGTGATCAGCCCCGGTTCGGACGGCCTGAGCGTGGACCGCTTCCTGGAGAAGCCCGCCGACCCGCCCGGCCTCCCGGACGACCCGGAGACCGTCTTCGCCTCGATGGGCAACTACCTCTTCACCACCAAGGCCCTCATCGAGGCGCTCCAGCGCGACGCCGAGGACGAGAACTCCGTGCACGACATGGGCGGTTCGATCCTGCCCCAGCTCACCGACCGCGGCGAGGCCCAGCTGTACGACTTCAGCGCCAACCACGTCCCCGGCGAGACCAACCGCGACCGCGGCTACTGGCGGGACGTCGGCACCCTGGACGCGTACTACGACGCCCACATGGACCTGATCGCCGAGCGCCCCGCGTTCAACCTCTACAACCGCAGCTGGCCCATCTACACCCACTCGGGCCAGCTGTCCCCGGCTCGCTTCAACGCGGGCGGCATCGCCGGCGAGTCCATCATCAGCGCCGGCTGTCTGATCCGCGGCCAGGTCACCCGCTCCGTGCTCTCGCCGGGCGTGGTGGTCGACCCGGGGGCCGTGGTGCAGGGGTCGGTGCTGCACGACAACGTGCACATCGGGCGGGGCGCGGTGGTCCGCGGGGCCGTGCTCGACAAGAACGTGGACGTGCCCCCGGGCGCGACGATCGGCGTCAACCCGGAGCGGGACGCGGACCTGTACACCGTGTCCAAGGGCGGCGTGATCGCGCTGGGGAAGGGGCAGGGCGTGTCCTAGGCCCTGCCCCCGGCCAGTCTCGGGGCAGGGCGTGTCCTAGGCCTTGCCCCCGGCCAGCCTCGTCAGCCGCTGCGGGTGAAGACCTCGCCCCGGGTGGCGCCGGTGGAGCAGAGCTTCTTCTCGTCGGCCGTCATCTTGCGGGACTTGACCACGACCGCGCTGTGCTTGCCGTCCGTGCCGTTCGGGGCGGGCCCGGTGATCACGTCGGGCACGAACCAGTAGTAGTGGCCCCACTTGGGGTCGTCATAGTGGGTCTGCCAGGTGCCGGTTATCCGCTGCATCACCTGGGCGCGGGAGATCCAGCCCACCTCGCCCGGCTGGACGTTCACCGTGAAGGAACTCGTCTCCGTGTGCGAGCTCTGCCAGGTGTAGTTGTACGTCGCGGTCACGCTGGCGGTGATGATCCCCTCGATGCCGCCCCCGACGGTCACCGAGCCGCCCACCGAGTGGGAGGAGCCCACGGTGTCGGCCCATGACATGGACTGGGAGGCGGGCGAGGCGGTGCAGTTGAAGAGCAGCTCCGAGACCTGACGGGGCTCACCGAGGTAGGCCTCGCCGATCTCGGGCGAGTTGAAGCTGCACTTGCCTTCGCCGGAAGCGCAGTCGGCCACGATCTGCTCCGAGGTGGGCTCGTCGTCGGCCACGGCGGGCACGGCCGCCGCGACCATCCCGAACGCCGTCGCCGCCAGAACCAGGGTGCGGCCGCCGTACCGCAGGGCGCGGTTCCTTGTCATGGGTGTTGCCTCTCGTGGTGGGGGGTGCTCATGAGGCTCACGTATGGGACGGCCGAGCTACACCAAGAAATCGCAAAGTTGTACTTGATTCCTGAATTGATGCACCGTCAAATACCTTTCTACAAGCGCCAGTTGTATATGGACGGGCGGCGGAATCCGTGCTGTTATGCCAACTACTGTTCATGACAACGTTGTTATGGAGGCTCTGTGCGCACAAAACGCCTCAGAAACAGACTCGTGCTCCTCCTCGCCGCCGCCCTCGGCCTCGCGGGCCTGACCGCGACCCCCGCCCCGGCCGCAGCGGACGATCCCGTTCAGATCCACGGGTTGAAGGGCGAGTACTACACCCAGTCCGCCCCCGGCGCCTTCGACTTCCACGAGCTCAAGGCGACCGCCTTCGACCCCCGCCTCGACTTCGACAACCTGGAGCCGCGCCTGGCCTTCGCCGCCGGCCGTTCGGACGACGTCAGTGTCCGCTGGACCGGAAAGATCGTGCCGGAGAAGACCGGCCCGCACACCTTCTCGATCATCGGCGACAACGGCTTCCGCCTCTGGATCGACGGAAAGCTCGCCATCGACCACTGGGTGGACGACTGGGACCGCGAACAGACCGCCGCGCCCGTCGAGTTGACCGCCGGCACCGCCCACGACATCAAGGTCGAGTACTTCGAGCACTACGGCGGCTCCAACCTCCATCTGCGCTGGGCCGAGCCCGGCGGCACCAAGGAGCCCGTCCCGCAGTCCGCGTTCCGCCTCCCCGACGGCTTCGACTACGACGGGGCCATCGCGGCCACGGTCCTCGCGGACGGCCGTACGCTCAAGCTCGACTTCGCCCGTGACCTCGCCGCACCCCCGGCCGGCATCACCGACCACCTGGACGCGGTGGTCGGCGGCGCCAAGTGGCCGCTCGGGACGGCCGAGCCGGACCCGGCCGACCCCAAGGCGCTCCTCGTCGCCCTCAAGGAGCCCGTGGTCGGCAACAAGACCGGCACGGCACGCGGCACGGCCGACATCCGCTACGACGGTGCGGGCGGCCTGACCACCGTAGATGGCAACGTTGTCAAGGCCTTCTGGAGCAGCGGCCCCAACCGGTCGACCCATGAGCTGCGCACCAGGTGGGCCGACGAGGTGGGCCCGGACAACGCCCACCCCGAGTACCCGCGCCCGCAGCTGACCAGGGACGCCTGGCGCAACCTCAACGGCCGCTGGCAGTTCGCGGCGGCCGAGGCGGGCGAGCGGCCCCCGGTCGGCAGGAACCTCGCCGAGCGCATCCTCGTCCCGTACCCGGTCGAGTCCCAGCTCTCCGGGCTCCAGCGGCATGAGGACCGGATGTGGTACCGCCGCACCTTCACCGTCCCCGCCGACTGGCGCATCGGCTCCGGCAAGCGCCTCAGGCTCAACTTCGGTGCCGTCGACTGGCGGACCGAGGTGTACGTCAACGGCACCAAGGTCACCGAGCACACGGGCGGTTACGACAGGTTCGGCGCCGACATCACCGACGCGCTGAAGCCCGGCCGCACCCAGGAGCTGATCGTCGGCGTGTACGACCCGACCGACGCGGCGAGCGGCGAGAACCCGCCGGTCGGCAAGCAGCGCCTGGACCCGAGCGGCATCTGGTACACCCCGTCCTCCGGCATCTGGCAGACGGTATGGATGGAGCCGGTCGCCCCCGACCACGTGGACGGGCTCAAGCTCACCCCCGACGTCGACGCGGGCACGCTCACCGTCGAGCCACAGGGCGTCCGCGACGGCGTACCCGTCACGGCCACGGCGTACGACGGGCGGCGCAAGGTCGCCACCGTGAGCGGCCGCACCGGCCGACCGCTGACCCTGACCATCCCCGATCCGCGCCTGTGGTCGCCGGACGATCCCTTCCTGTACGACCTGAAGGTCACCGTCGGCGCCGACCGCGTCGGCAGCTACTTCGGTATGCGCTCCATTGCCGTCGAGAAGATCAACGGCGTGCCGCGCACGGTCCTCAACGGTGCGCCGGTCTTCATGATGGCCACCCTCGACCAGGGCTTCTGGCCCGACGGCCTGCACACCGCACCGACCGACGAGGCCCTCGCGTACGACCTGAAGGCGCACAAGAGGCTCGGCTTCAACGCCGTGCGCAAGCACATCAAGGTCGAGCCGGACCGCTGGTTCTACTGGGCCGACCGGCTGGGCCTGCTGGTGTGGCAGGACATGCCCGCGATGACCGCCGGGGTGAATCCGGGCGCCCAGGCCCGCGCCCAGTACGAGCGCGAGATGAAGCAGATGATCGACGAGCACATCAGCAGCCCGTCGGTGATCATGTGGGTTACGTTCAACGAGGGCTGGGGGCAGTACGACGTCGGTCGTATCGCCGGTCAGGCGAAGGCATGGGATCCGAGTCGGCTGGTCAACAACCAGTCGGGGCTGAACCTCGGCGCCGACGGCGGCGCCGGCGACATCATGGACGAACACGGCTATCCGAGCCCCGCCCTGCCGCCCCGCCCCGACGGCGAACGGGCACTGGTCAGCGGCGAGTACGGCGGCCTCGGCCTCGCGGTTCCCGGTCATGCCTGGTCGGTGCAGCAGTCGTACGTCGATGTCGACCCGGCGACCTACACCGACGACTATCTGGCCAGGCTCGACGAGGTGCGCGCCCTGGTCTGCCGGGGCGGCAACGGCGCCGTGTACACGCAGATCGCGGACGTCGAGGGGGAGCTGAACGGCTTCCTCACCTATGACCGGGCGGTACTGAAACCGGACACGGCACGGCTCAAGGCCGCGCACGAGGCGCTGATCCGTGACGCCTCCCGGGTGACTCCCACGGGATGCCCGGCGCCGCAACCTGTGTTGAAGTGACCTCATATGCACCATGAGTCCCGCCCCTCTCGCGAGGGGCGGGACTTAATCTGCTGTTAACTGTGCGTAGCTTGATCGTACTTGACCGTAATCGGACAAGGGCGATTGACTGCTGCTCCACCCGTCGTCGACGCGAGGCAAGCCATTGACGTCTGACCTGCTCGCACCACTCGACCTGGCGTTCTGGAACATCGAGTCCGCCGAACACCCCATGCACCTGGGCGCGCTCGGGGTGTTCACAGCGCACTCGCCCACCGCGGGCGCCCACGCCGCCGACCTGCTCGCCGCGCGAGCCGCAGCCGTTCCGGGACTGCGGATGCGCATCCGCGACGCATGGCAGCCGAGCGCTCTGCTGCAGCCCTTCTCGTTCGGCGGAGCGGCCCGCGAGCCCGCCCCCGACTTCGACCCCCTCGACCACGTCCGGCTGCACGCCCCCACCGCCGACTTCCAGGCGCTGGCGGGCCGGCTCATGGAACGCCCGCTGGAGCGCGGCCGGCCCCCGTGGGAGGCACATGTGCTGCCGGGCGAGGACGGGGTGTCGTTCGCGGTGCTGTTCAAGTTCCACCACGCCCTGGCCGACGGACTGCGGGCGCTGACACTCGCCGCCGCCGTCCTGGACCCCATGGACATGCCCGCCCGCAAACCCCGCCCCGCGGAGCCCGCGCGCAGCCTGCTGCCCGATGTGCGCAGGCTGCCGGGACTGGTGCGCGGCGCCCTGTCCGACGTGGGCCGGGCCCTGGACATCGGCGCCTCCGTGGCCGTGTCGACCCTGGGGGTGCGCTCGTCGTCCGCGCTGACCGCCGAGCCGAGCGGCACCCGCCGTACCGCCGGAGTCGTCGTCGACATCGACGATGTGCACGTGATCCGCAAGGCCGTCGGCGGCACCGTCAACGACGTCCTCATCGCGGTCGTCGCCGGCGCCCTGCGCCGCTGGCTGGACGAGCGCGGCGACGGCAGCGAGGGTGTCGCGCCGCGCGCCCTGATCCCCGTCTCCAAGCGCCGCCCGCGTACCGCGCACCCGCAGGGCAACCGGCTCTCCGGCTACTTGATACGGCTCCCGGTGGACGACCCCGACCCGCTGCGCCGCCTCGGCACGGTCCGTGCCGCCATGGACCGCAACAAGGACGCCGGCCCCAACCGGGGCGCGGGCGCCGTCGCCCTGCTCGCCGACCACGTCCCGGCGCTCGGGCACCGGATCGGCGGACCGCTGGTCTGCGGGGCCGCCCGGCTCTGGTTCGACATCCTCGTGACCAGCGTCCCGCTGCCCGGCATCGCCCTGAAGCTCGGCGGCCACCCCGTCACCGAGGTCTACCCCTTCGCCCCGCTGGCCCGCGGCCAGTCCCTGGCGATCGCGATCTCGACGTACCGGGGGCGCGTCCACTACGGCCTCGTCGCCGACGGCGAGGCCGTACCGGACCTCGATGTGCTCGCCAAGGCCGTGTCCGAGGAGGTGTCGGAGCTGATCACCGCCTGCGCCCCCTGACCGCCGTCCCCCTGGGCCGCTTCGCCGGTTTTTGGAGGAGTGGCCCGGCGCTCCGTACAATTCCCCGTTCGAAAGCGGGCGCGACCGGAGCGCCGCGGGTGATCAGGGAACGGCAGCGGCGATGACGGTGACAGAGGACGGCGCGACGGCGACCACGGCGGACGTCGTGCACGAGCCCGGTGACGAGATCGTGTACGGCCCCGGCATCGACCCCGAGCGGCTCGCGGTGTGCCTCAGCGTCCTGGACGAGCTCGACAAGCTGGAGGTCGACCACCCCGACGCCATCGCCGTGCGCCGCGCCACCGCCGGCGTCTACCGCACCGTCAAGCAGCGCCGCCGCCAGGAGCGCCGGGCCGCCAAGACCGCCCACGACAAGGCGGTCACGGAGGCCACGGCGACCGGCTCCGCCCAGCGCATCGACGACGAGACCGAGGGCATCCTGCCGTCGTCGGCCACCGAGGAGGGCCGGATCGCGGGGATACTCCAGCGCCCCCGCTCCTGCTACACCTGCAAGACCCGGTTCGTCGAGGTCGACTACTTCTACCACCAGCTCTGTCCGGACTGCGCCCGCCTGAACCGCGCCAAGCGCGACGCCCGCGCCGACCTCACCGGCAAGCGCGCCCTGCTCACCGGCGGCCGCGCCAAGATCGGCATGTACATCGCGCTCAGGCTGCTGCGCGACGGCGCGCACACCACGATCACCACGCGCTTCCCCAAGGACGCCATCCGCCGCTTCAAGGCCATGGACGACTCCGCGGACTGGATGCACCGGCTGGAGGTCGTCGGCATCGACCTGCGCGACCCGGCCCAGGCCGTGGCCCTCGCCGAGCAGGTCGCCGAGGCGGGCCCCCTCGACATCCTCATCAACAACGCGACGCAGACCGTACGCCGCCTGCCCTCCGCCTACGCCGCCCTGGTCGACGGCGAGAGCGCCCCGCTGCCCGCCGGTGAGCTCCCCGCCCACCACGTCATCGGCGCCTTCAACTCCGGCGCGGTCGACGGCCTCGCCGCGCTGCCGCTGGGCACCAGCGGCCTCGACGCCCAGAAGGTCGCCGACCTCGCCCTGGTCGCGGGCAACGCCAGCGTCGCCCGGCACCTCGACGGCACCGCCATCGACGCGGGCGGGCTCGTGCCGGACGTCGTCGAGTCCAACACCTGGGTGCAGACCATCGACCAGATCTCCCCGGTGGAGCTCCTGGAGACCCAGCTCTGCAACTACACCTCGCCGTTCATCCTGATCAGCGCGCTGCGCCCGGCGATGGCCGACGCCGCGAAGAAGGCGGCGAGCGGGCGGGCGTACGTCGTGAACGTCTCCGCGATGGAGGGTGTCTTCGGCCGCGGCTACAAGGGTGCGGGGCATCCGAACACCAACGCCGCCAAGGCCGCGATGAACATGGTCACGCGCACCAGCGCCCAGGAGATGTTCCAGAGCGACGGCATCCTGATGACCTCGGTCGACACCGGCTGGATCACGGACGAGCGTCCCCACTTCGACAAGCTCCGCCTCGCCGAGGAGGGGTTCCATGCGCCGCTGGATCTGGTGGACGGTGCGGCGCGGGTCTACGACCCGGTCGTGCGGGGTGAGGCCGGCGAGGACGTGTACGGGGTCTTTCTGAAGGACTACGCGCCGGGCAAGTGGTAGGGCGAGTCCCGCGCCGCCCGTCACACGCCGGACGAAGCATCCGGCGGGTGACGCCCCGCCCGTCACACGCCTGACTTCTGACGCTCTGTCACCGATTAGGCGTTAAAGCCTTGTTGGGCCGATTCCGGGCATGTCACACTCCTGCCTCGTCTGCCGGGCCGCTGCCGCGTCCCGCCGCCACCCACCATCCGGGGGTGCACCATCGACGACGGCCTTGTGGTGATGTTCGGCACGGCTTCGGACGGATCCGTCGACCAGTGGGACGGACTGCGGACCCCGACCGGAATCCTGCTCCGCTGGTTTCTGCCCGAGCACGTCGACTTCCCGGACTTCGGCTTCGACGTGCACCGCGCCAGGGTGCCCGATCTGCCGCCCCTGCCGTTCGACGACCGCAACGTGCCCCTGGTCGAAGGCCGTCCCTCGTGGACCTATGCGGGCACGACGCTGCACTGTCCGGGCGGTCTGCGCTTCAGGCCCGACCGGTTGCCGGGCTGGCACCGGCTCCTGGTCACGGGCGGCGCACCGCTGACCCTGGAGTTCGCCGAACCGGCCTGGCAGGTGCGGGTGGTGACCGCCGAGGACACCACCGGCCTCACCGTCACCGGCCACAGCGGCGGCCGGGAGCGGTTGCGGCAGACATGCGACTTCCCCGGCCGGACGGTGGAGTGGCGCACCCGGGGACTGCAACGGGTCACGATCGAGGGCGAGGGCTCGATCTCGTTCGTCGGCGTGCACCTGCTTCAGGACAGGGCCTCCTGGCAGCACGTGACCCATCTGTGCCTGCCCGTCGTGGACCCGGGGTACGCGGGCGGTCCGCCGCCGGGACTGCGTGAGGAGGAGATCGCCCGGCAACGGCTGCCTGCCGCGGTGGCCGCCCAGTGGGCGACACGGTTCGCCCCCCAGTTCGGGGAACTCCTCGACACCGTGCGCCGGGTCGCCCTGCACCGTCCCGCCGCCCCGCTGCCGGCCCCGGCGGAGAGCGACGCGCCGACCGTGGACGCCGACGAACGCGCGATCCTGGAGCTGGCGACACTCGATCCGCACATCGCCCGCATCGTCGGCCTCGCCCACGACGATCCGCTCGGCGGGCGCCTCGACGGACGCGAGTACGTCTACAAGGTCACCGGAGCCTGGCGAGGGCCCGACGTCACCTACCTGGCCGCCGACGGCGACGTCCTCGCCCGGGCCGCCGCCGACGGAGTGCTGCGCGCCGAGGAGACCGCACCCGGCAAGGGCGTCGTCCTGAAGTTCGCCCGGCCCGCCCTGGACCTCGGGATGACATGGACGGGCGGGGCGGGGTCCACCTGGGCCGCCGTGGACACCACCGGCGCCGTCACCACGGGAACCCTCGGCCCCGAGGGGCGCGTCGACGCCTCCCGCGTGACGACGCTGACCCTCGTCTGGGCCGCCGCACCGGGCGTCGCGGAGCGCCTCGCCCTGGCGCCGCTGATCACCAGGTTCGGGCTGCTGCCCGGCATCAGAGCGGTGGAGCCGGGACCGCCGGCCGGCCCGGCCATGATGCGGGCCCGTATCGACCGTCGCTCACCCACCGTGCCCGTCGTGGCGGCCCTCGACTGGGACACGCCCCGCGCGGCCGACGGCACCCTGCCCGACGGCGCCGTGGTCGCCTACCAGGTCGGCCGACGCCTGCTGCACCCCGACCCCGGCTCGCCCCGACCGCCGGAGCCCACCTGGACCGACCGCCGGGACCTCGTCGGCGACGGCCGGGTGATCTATCCGCCGGCGGCCGAGCCGGACACCGGCGGCGAACCGGACGCCCTCTACCTCGCGGGACTCGACACCCCGCTGGAACCGGGCTGGTGGGGCTGGTGGAGCCGCGGCGTCGATCTGTTCGGCCGGGTCAGCCCGGCATCCCCCTGGGCCCTGACCGCCGTCACCGACGACGCGCCTCCCCCTCGGCCGCTGCTCACCGAGGCCGAGTACGTCCAGGCGGACGCCCCGTCGGCGACCACGGGGCGATCCGCCGAGGCCCTCGGCTGGCTCGCGGGCCACCCCGGCACGGACGGTCTGCTGTGCCGGTGGTCGTACCCGCCCGGCGAGGCGGTCCCGGCCGACGTCGAACGGTTCCGTGTCGCCGTCCGCTTCCCGGCCCCGGGCGCCACGGGGCCGGCCGCTTACCCGGCGTTCCCAACGGGAGGGCCGGGCGGAAGCGCCGGTACGACCCGTGTGCTCGCCGAGTTCGGCCCCGTTCGCATCCCGGTGACCGGCACCGTCGACGCCACCACGGCCGACCCGGTGCTTCCCGTGCGGATCCTCCGGGTGACGCCGCTCCCGCCGCATCCGCTCACCGCCCCCGACACGGTGGACACCAGCCTGGTGCGGGTGGACATGGCGGCGGACGACGCCGACGGAGTCCTCGCCGGCGGCACACTCGCGGTGGCCGGCGCGGACCTTCCGATCGTGTCCGGTTCCGGCGGACCGGAACTCGTGCTGAGCGTCGAGCACCCGACCGGCGCGTCCGTGCCGCAGGGCCCCGCCGAACTGAGCCCGCCCGCCGGCCGGATCGTGGGCGTACGGGCCGCCCTGCCGACGGTGGGTGCCCCCGGGCTGCGGGCAGGCGCCGGAACACTGCGCTGGACGGACTCCCGGGGTACACCGCGACACCTGGCGGTCCTGGCCCGGGACGACGACCGTTTCCTGTGCGTCGCCGGGGAGACACTGCCGGACCCCGGCGCCGAACTGGCGTGGTACCCGGACTGGTTCGCCGCTCTTCCGGGCGCACAGGTCGGCCTCGACCCCGCGGACGACGGGGTCGCACGGGCCCAGATCGCGGTCCGCGCGGTCCGAACCGGCGGCCACGAGTCCGCGCCCAGCGCCCCCGGCACCGTCACCTCCGTCGACCTGCGGATCCCCGATCCGCCGACGCCCGTGGCCCTCCCGTTCGATCCCGGCGCCACCTGCGTCACCCTGGCGAGTCCCGCCACCGCCTTCCACGGCCGCTCGCGCTTCACCCTCGCCTGGACCGCCGTACCCCGGTGCACGGTCACCGTCTGGCGCGCCCTGTCCGACGAGATCTGCCGCCTCGACCTCGCCGAACACGACCGCGACGGCCGCCCGCACAGCTTCCCCGCCGCACGGTGGCCACCGGGTGTGCACGCCGACGAGGCTCGGCGCCGGCGCGTCGAGCGGGACCTCGCCGCCGTCGACTCGGCCCGGCAGACCGGACCTGCCGCCCGCCGGGACGCCGTCCAGGCGGCGTACGACGCCCTCACGATCGACACACAGATGCTGCTGGCCCGGCAGGACTACGCGCGCGACGCCTTCACCCCACTCACACCGGCACCGCTCAAGGAGACGTCGTACGAGGACGAGTTCGACGGGCGCGGTCACGCGCACTGGATGTACCGGCTGACCAGCCGCACGGCGACCGGTGTGGAGAGCCCGCCGAGCGAGACGACCCCGCCGGTCTGCGCGCCCGACGTCGTCCCGCCCGCACCACCACTGGCCCTGATGGCGCTCGCCGACCCGGCCGGCCGGGCCGTCGTCGTGCACTGGCAGGCATCCGCCGAGGCCGACCTCGCGCACTACGACGTCCTCGCGGCCCGCGACCGCCTCGCCGAGCCGGACCTGGCCGACGCCACGCCCGCGCGCACCGTGGTGCCCGACCCGCACCGGCCCGGCGAGACGCTCACCTGCACCGTGCCGCTCGATCCGGGCGCCTGGTGGCTGTGGATCAGGGCCGTCGACACCGCGGGCAACCGCAGCACCCTGTCCGTCGCGCTGCCCGGCCGTGCCCTGCGGCCCCGGCCCACCGCGCCCACCTGGATCGACGCCGTACGCGGCACGGACTCCGTGACCCTGCGCTGGCGGCACGAGACCGACGCGCGCCTCGCCTGCCTGGTCGAGCGGCGCCCGCCGGGCGACACCGCGCTGGGCTGGCTCGCCGTCAGCGGCTGGCTGCCGCGCGGCAGCTACACGTTCGTCGACCGGCCGCGAGCCCCGGACGCCGCCTGGGAGTACCGGCTCCGGGTGCGTGACCAACTGGGGCAGACCAGCGTCGAGACACCGGTGATCAGCCTGCCGTCGGACCTCGGGGAGCCGCCGTGAGCGATCTTGAGCTGCTGGAGCAGCGCTATCTCGGCCCTGCCTGGAAGTACCGGGAGAAGACCGAGGTGCGCTACCTCGTCGACGGCCGTGACTATCTCCGCGAGATCGACGCGGCCGTGCGGGACACCAAGAAGGGGGACCGGGTCTATCTGGTGGACTGGTCGTTCGACGCGGCCCTCGAACTCGGAGGCCGTGCACCGGACGCGGCCGACCGCAAGGAGATCGGTGACCTGCTCGTGGCCCGGGCTCAGGAGGGCGTCGACGTCCGGGTCGTCCTCAACGGCGGTCAGTACCTCGGGGCGACCGGGATGGGGCCGTTCCTGTCGAACTACGAGACGATGGCCGACCTGCGCACACGCATCCCCTCGGGCGCGACCACACCCCCGCTCGCGACAAAGGTCCTCTACGACTGGACCGGCGCCGAGATGACCGGCACGCATCACCAGAAGGCGGCGGTCATCGTGCACGGCGGCGTCCTGACCGCCTTCGTCGCCGGCATCGACATCAAACCGCTGCCCCTGGACGCGACGCCGCACACCCGCCGCGCCCTCCGCATCGATGACACGGTCGTCCTGTGGGGCTGGCACGACGGCGGCGTCAAACTCGTCGGTGCCGCCGCCGAGGCCGTCTACGAGAACTTCGTGCACCGCTGGCAGGAGGCGGCGACACTGCCCCCGTCCACCCTCTGGATCAAGCAGCTGCCGAGCGAACCCGGCCCGGCCCGGCGGATTCTCTACACACCCGGGACCGAGGTCACAGTCCCCCCGGTGCCCGCCCAGGCGACGGCCGACCCCACCGTGGGCGCCACCGTCCAAGTGCTGCGGAGCAGATTCGACACCAAACTCGACCGGCCCGGTGCCCGCGGCCTGAAGTGGTCGACCGCCGGGGGCGGCGCGCTCCGCGAGGTGTACGCGACCCTCAGCCGGGCCATCTCCGCGGCACAGCGCTACGTCTACATCGAGGACCAGTACCTCGCCGACCACCCACCGCTGGCGAACGCCATCGACGAGGGCGCCTGGCAGCTCTTCGACCGGATCGTCGACGACCGTGCGCCGCGCTGGTCCCTCTTTCCCCTGCTGAAGGCCGCGGCCCGGCGCGGCGTCAAGATCATCATGGTGGGTTCCGGGTACGCCGATCCGGAGGACAGCTTCACCGGCGAGAAGAACAAGCACCTGTCCCGTCAGCTGGTGGAACTCGCCGACGGCAACGAGAGGCAGATCGCCGTGTGGCGGCTGCTCCAGACCACCGTGCACATGAAACTCACCCTCATAGACGACGAGTTCGCCGCCATCGGCTCCGCCAATCTGCAAGCCCGCTCGATGCTGGGCGTCGACAGCGAGCTGCACGTCGCGGTCGTCAGCACGGAGCACACGGTGCGCGACCTGCGGGCACGGCTGTGGGGCGAGCACCTCAACCTCGACTACGAGGCCGGTCCCGAGTCGATCAGGACGGCCCTGAACGACCTTGAGCGCGCGCTGGGGATGTGGCGTCGGCACTGGGGACCGGGGATCGACTGGTTCACGGCAGGCCACCCCGAGGGATTCACCCCGGCGGAACTCGGCATCGGACTGCGCACGAACGTCGTACGCGCCTACGTCGGTCCAGGAGGCTCCGCATGAGCGTCGTCTACCGCGCCTTCCCCGACATCGTCGACCCCGACTCCATCCCCTTCGGCGGCTTGCTGGCCGAGGCCCTGGACGGCCTGCTGATCGGGCCGCTGAACATCTCCACGGACGGAGTCCGCTGGCCGCTCTTCGTGCAGGAGGACATCTCCTTCACCGCGCCGGGCCTGGACTTCATCACGTTCGCGGTCGGCGCGCAGGACGGCGGTACGGCGCTCACCGCCTCCGTCGACTTCAGCCCCGTGCGCGTCGGTGTCCGCGACGTCCCCCTCACCATGAGCATCGCCAACGACGTGGTCCGGCAGGTGAAACCGGACTCCTGGGACGTGCTCACCGACGAGCCGCTGACCCTCACCCTCGGCAGGGTGGACCTCATGCTCGGCAGCGACGGGGCTCCCTCCTTCGACCTCGCCTCGGGCCTCGCGCTGCCCCGCTGCAGGCTGGGCGACCTGCCCGTCGTCATCTCCGCCACCGACGTCCGCTGGTGCGCCGGGGACGTGCCCTCCGGTGTCTCCCACGCACCCCCGGACTTCATCGGTCTGTACCTCCACGAAGTGGCGGTCGAACTCGTCGGAGTGGGGAAGCCGGGCGTGCCCGTACTGCGGGCCACCGACTTCCTCATCGGCACCGGAGGAATCACCGGACGGATCGACCTCACCCTCCCCGGCAGCTGGGACGGCAGCCGGTTCAGCGGCCCGGCCGCCACCGACATCCTCGGATTCCAGGGCTGCCTCACCGGCGTACGGCTCGCCCTCGACCAGAGCGCGGTCACCGAGTGCGACATCCGCGGCGACGTCCTCCTGCCCTACCTCGACCAAGTGGCGGGGCTGACCCTGGGCTTCGGCCACCAGGGAGTCACCGCCGTCGCCAGGACACCCACCTGCACCTTCACCGGACGGGCGGCCACACGGCCGCGCACCACGGCAGGGCCCTCCGGCTATCTGCTCACCGTGCCGACAAGTATCGGAATCCTCGACCTGAACCGCGTCGAGATGACGCTCGGCGCGCAGGGCGCGTCGGTCTCCCTGGGAGGACGCCTCGCCATCACCGCGGGCGGCCTCGACATACCGCCGGTCGCCCTCAAGGGGCTGCGTATCGGTACGGACGGCCGGGTCGCGGTGGAGGGCGGGTGGCTCGACGTCGACTCGGCCCGTACGGCCTCGCTCAAGGGGTTCCCGCTGCACATCACCAAGGTCGGCTTCGGCGCCGAAGCCGACGGGCGCCGCTGGGTCGGGCTCAACGGCGCCGTCAGGCTGCCCGCCCCGCTCCCCGCCGGTGCCTCGGTCGAGGGTCTGCGCCTCAGCTGGGACCCGGCCGCGCCGGACGGGGACGTCCGCGTCCGGCTCGGCGGGATCGGCGTCGAACTGACCACGCCGGGCACCTTCTCCCTCAAGGGCGGCGTCGCCTTCTTCGACAACGACCGGGCGTCCGGGTTCCGCGGCAGTGTCAAGCTGGAGCTCACCACCCTCAGGACGACTGTGGACGCCGGGATCATGGTCGGCAGGACCACCGACGGCACCGCCTTCTTCTTCCTCCACCTCGATGTGGAACTCCCCGCCGGAATAGCCCTGTTCTCCACCGGAGCCGCCATCTACGGCTTCTCCGGACTCCTCGCCGTGAACCTGCGGCCCGACCGCCACGACGGGGAGCACTGGTACCACGGCTACTACCGGCGCACCCCGGCGGGCGTCACCACGGCGGACAAGTGGGCTGTCGAACAGGGTGCGTTCGCGATCGGACTGGGCGTCAAGCTCGGCTCACTGCCCGACCTCGCGTACTCCTTCAACGCCAAAGTGCTGCTCGTGCTCGTGCTGCCCGGCCCGCAGATCCTGCTCAACGGCCGCGGCGGCTTCCTGAAGAAGGCCGAGGAGGGCCACTCCGCGTCGGGCCTGTTCGAGGCACTCCTCGTCCTCGATGTGCCGGGACGGCTCTTCCAGGCCAACCTCAGCGCCGAGTACCGGATGCCCGCCGAGGACCCCACCCTCCTCGACGTCAGCGGCGGCGTGGACGTCGCCTTCACCTGGGCGGACAGCCCACCGGCCGACCTGTGGCACATCTACCTCGGCGAGGGACGGCCGGCCGAGCGCCGTATCCGCGCCGCGCTGCTGAAGGTGGTGAAGGGCGACACCTGGCTGATGGTCAACCGGCCACGTTCCCTCGCGGGCCTCAAGACCCTCGACCCCGACCGCCTCGGCGAGTTCGAGATCGGTGGCTCGGTCGTCATCGGTGGTGACTGGCGATTCGGTCCGGTCCGCGCCTGGTTGCAGGCCGGCATGGACGGGGTGGCCGGCGTCACCCTCGTTCCGCAGCACTTCGAGGGTGGGCTCCGGCTGTGGGGCGGCGCCGGTGTCTCCGCGTTCTGCATCGTGATCGAGGTCGGCGTCCAGGCGAAGGTCGAGGCGAGGGCGCCGACGCCCTGGTGGTTGTACTTCGAGGTCCGCGCCAGTATCAAGATCGACCTGTTCTTCGTGAAGTTCGAACGGTCCGTGACCCTGCCCTGGCACTGGGGGGACGAGTCCGAGCCCCTGCCCGAGCCGGTGTCCGGCATCGTGCGGTTGTCGGTCGAACACTCCAGGGCCGACGAGGACAGGCCGCTCCAGGACGCCGTCGTGCCTGCCGACGCCCACCCCCTGATCACTTTCGACCGCCCGGTCCACGACGGTGCCCACTTCGGCAGCCCCGGGCCTGTGCAGCCCGTACCCGACAGAGTCGGAGCCCGTGCCTTCTCCTACGAGTTGCGGCACCTCGTCCTCGTGACGGACTCCGGTCGGCTGGTCGGCGCGGCCGGACAGGTACGGATCGACGGAAGCACCGCGACCTTCCCGGGACTCTCGCCCACCGGCCCGGACGCGCTGCCGGACCTCGCGGAGAGCATGCTCACCCTGGTCGACGACACCTTCACCGAGCGCGGCACCTACCGCATCACCGGCGGCCGGGGCGCCACGGCCATGTTCCCCGGTACTCCGCCCCAGGGCGTCTTCGGCTACCGGCTCAGCGCACCCCGGCCCGTCACGACCGTCGAGATCACGGCCGTCGCCGCGGAGGGGGACGGCACAGCCGTGCTCACTCTCTCGACCGCACCGGCCGAACCCTCCGCGTACGCGGGCGGGCGGATCCGAGACACCTCCGGCGCATGGCCCGTGCTCGCGGCCACCGGGACGACGGTACGCATCCGCGGCACGGGAACGCTGCCGGCCACCGGTCCGGCGGGCCTCGAAGGCCCGGACCCGGCCGTCGTCGAAGCGTGCTGGGCCGCCACGACAGGGCCCGGCGATCCGGCCGGCGCCACCCGGCTGTCCGTCGGTGCCCGGACACCGTTCGCCTACTACCGTCGCAACGACATCGACTCCGTGCGCGGCCTCGACCCCTTCACCGGCCCCTACGCCTGCGGTCCGGACCCCGTCGAGGAACCCCTCTGCCTCGACCTGACGAGCCTCCCCGACGGGCCGCTCGCCGGTGACGTCTCCCTGGACGGTGTGCCCGCCACGGCGACCGGCACCGTCCGAGCCGCCGGCGGACAGATCCGTCTCGGCGCGGCGACCGGCGGCTCCGGGACACTCATCCTCCGGTTCGACCCGCCGGTCGACCAGCTGTGGATCGGGGCCGCCGCGGACGAGTTCGGCCGACTGACCGCCCGACGCGGCGGGACCGAGATACGCACTGTGCAACTCGACCGCAGGACCGGCCTGGAGCTGTTCAGCGGTGGCGTCGACGAACTCCACGCCACCGGCACGCTGTGCCGCATCGACCGGATCTGCTATCTGCCGGGCTGGACGTGCACCGGGTTCGAGGAGTCGAACTTCCCGCAGGGCCGCACCGGCGTCGTCTCCTACGCCGGCCTGGAGCTGCGCAGCCCCGGCCGCATGATCGTCGAGGGCGGCACGCTCACGGTGGGCCCGTCACCGCGCACCGGGCCCATCCCGGATCCGCGGCGCCGCTCCGTCCTCACCGTCGTCCTGCCACGCCCCGCGACCCGGATCCGGGTCGCCCTGGACGGGGCGGCCACGGTGACGGCGTACGCCGCAGCGGAGGCGGTCGCCGGCGCCCCCGGTCAAGCCGGCGGCAGGGTGCAGCTCGTCGCCGACCCGCACGGGCCGGCGCACCTCGGCTGGTGCGACCGGATAGTCGTCACCGCCGCCGCGTCGGTGCGGATCACCGGGATCTGCACCGACGCGGGACCGTTCGGCTGGCGCAGGTACGAGCAGTGGCGCTGGTCGAAGGGCATCCGGCGCACGGTCGAGTCGCTGTACCGCCCCGATCGGGTCCTGCCGCCCGGCCACTACGAGTTGCGTGTCCGGACGGCCACCGTCATCACGGGCGCCCGGCCGGACGAGCGGTACGACACCACACGCGCCTCGTTCACGGTCGGCGAGCCGCCCGGATTCCCCGCCGAAGCAGCGCCCCGGGGAATCGCCGCCGCCACCTACCCGCACGGAGGCCCGCTGACCGAACTCGCCACGTACACCGCCGGGACCTTCCCGCCGAGCGGATCGAGGCCGTGGTACCGAAGCCTGGACACCGGTGTCGCCTTCACCGACGCCCATGTGAGCCGCATGTACCTGCAATCGGGGCGCGATCTGTGCGTCGTCGTCCGGGACGCGGGCGGCCAGGTGGTGCGGGGCCCGGCACACCACTTCTGGAGCACGACCGAGATCCAACTCGACGCGTGGACCTGGGAATGGGTCCGCACCCTCAACGGCGACGGCTCCGACCCGTGCGCACAGGTCGACCTCGATCGAGTGACCCGACCGGAATCCCTGCTCGCAGGCGGGGAGATGCTGCGGCCGGGGCTGCTGCACCGCTGCGAACTGGTCGCTGCGTCCGGGGAGCAGGGCACACCGGTGTACGCGTTCGAATTCGTCACCTCCCGGTTCACCGGGCCCACCCAGCACCTGGCCACCTTCGACGGCCGCTGCCGTGACCGCCACCCACGAGCCGAGCTGCCGGACGTGGACCTCGCGTCCCTCGCCCTGGCCCACGCCAGGGACCTGGACGAACTCGAAGCGGTACTCGCCCGGGCCCGGGAGACAAGGGCAGCCGCACACACCGGCGCCCCGACCACGGCGGACATCGCGGCCGCGGCCCATGCTCTCGCCGCCTTGGCCGAAAGGCGTGCCACGCTCGCACGCCGGTCGGCGACGCGGTTCGCCGAGCGCTGGACGGAGTGGTACGGCGGCCGCCCGCCCTCCCAGCTGCCGCCGGGATGTCTGCTGACCGTCACCGCACTGCCCGGGCCGCACGGTGGCGACGTACTCGTGCTGGAGAGCCCGGAGCCCTTCGACTGGGACCGGATCCGCCTCACCGCCACGGCCCACGACCGGCTCCCGGCGGTACGGGCGAGCAGCGTGCCCACCCGCGCCTTCGGGCGCCCCGACGCGGGCTTCGACTGCGAGGACGGCGGTCTGCTGTGGCATGCCGGGGTCGAGCTGTGGGTGCGCGACGGAGCCGTCCGGGCACGCGAGGACGACAAGGCGCTCGACGTACGGGTCGAGGTCGGAGCGGCGACCGACGTGATGCTGGTGCTCGATCTCAAGGCCGGGTCCTCGGCGAGCGTGAGCATGGACCCGCCCCGGTCGACGGGGACACGGCGGATCGACGCACCCGTCGGCGGTGGCAGGGTCGAGGTGCCGATCGCAGCGTCGGCCGACGAACCCGTGCGGAGCGTCCATGTGGCAGGTCTAGGCGTCGGAGTCGTCCAGGTCGACGCGACTCGTCCGTTCGTCCCGCGCGAGCCGCGGGGCGAGCTACGGATCACCGATGTGGTGCTGCCCACGGTGGCGCAGCCCACCCGGCACCACGTCACCCTGATCGCGTTGGCCCCGGTGCCCTCGCTGGAGGGATGGACCCTGGTGTGGAGCGATCCCTTCCAACCTGGAACACCCGTCCTGTACGCGCGGCTTCCCGCGATCGGCCTGGCCGACGGACGAAGGCTGCGGCTGTTCCCGGGGCTGACCGACGCGCCCGTCCTCGATGAGGCTCTCGTGAGCGCCGGCGGTCCGGGCGAGGACCCGCCCCCGCACGGTGCCGTCGTCCGGCTCGTGGATCCGTCGGGCCATGTCGTCCACGAGACCGCGGCACTCGCGGACGCCTCGGCCGGCGCACCCCGCCGCGTCGTCGCGGTGCCGGACCCGGACGGTGCCCGGGCACTGCTGCTGCCCGCCGACGGCCGCGGCTTCGAGGGCGGATGGTGGACCCTGCACGTCGAACACCTCACGGACGCCGGCCCCGACCGGACCCTGTGGACCGTGGCAGGACGTCCGACCGGGCAGATCACCCGCCTGCGCTTCTCGATCGGCGGGGCCGGAGGAACGGAGCTGTCACGGTGACGACGGCGCGGGCCGGAGACGATGGTGGGGGACAAGGTACGACCGCGGGGGACCGGAGACGGCTACGACGTCGGCGAACTCGGAAGCGGTCGCTGCGAGCGCAGCCGCTCGTGGACCGGGTGAACCTGTGCAGGGGACGCCGCCCGCACCCGCGTCCCCCCGTCCACCAGCAGATCCGCCCCCGTCACCCACTCCGCCGCGTCCGACGCCAGCCACACCACCGCCCGGGCCACGTCCTCCGGCTCCCCGATGCGCCCGAGCGGCAGGCCGGCGGCGACCTCCTCCTCGCCCGGCTCCCACACGAACCGCGCCATCTCGGTGCGGACCAGGCCGGGGGAGACCGAGTTGACCCGGACCCTCGGGGCCAGTTCGCCCGCGAGCTGCCGGGTCAGATGGAGGAGGGCCGCCTTGCTGGTGCCGTAGGCCCCGACGTGGGGGCCCACGTGCGTGGCGCCCTCCGTGCAGACGTTGACGACCGCGCCGCCGTGCTCGCGCATCCAGGCCCGCCAGGCGCACTGCACGAGCCGTAGCGGGGCTTCGACGTTCGTGGTGAAGGCATCGCGCCAGGCTGTCGGATCGACGTCCATGAGGGGGCCGTACGGCTGGTTGGTCGCCGCGTTGTTCACGATGACGTCGATGCGGCCGAACTCGCGCAGGGTGAGGTCCACCACCGCCCGCAGATGATCGGGGTCGGCCACGCTGCCGGCCACCCCCACGCCGCCCAGCTCGGCGGCCGTCCACCGTACCTCCTCCGGGTCCCGCGCGGTCACGCAGACCCGTGCCCCGGCCGCGGCCAGTTGCCGGGCGACGGCGTGGCCGATGCCGCGGGTGGCGCCGGTGACGACGGCGGACCTGCCCTGGAGTCCGGCGTCCCTGCCCTGGAGACCGTACGGCGACGTCATCGGCGTACGGTCTCATGACGGGCCGTCAGTTGACAGCCCCGAGGGGTGAGTTCCTGGACGCCACCAGCTCCAGTACCGCGCGCCAGTCCTCCAGGACCCCCGCGTCGAACTCGGCGCTGCGGCCCTCCTCGTCGGCATGGTGCAGGCGGATCAGGTCGTCGTCGGCGGATTCGGGGGCCCGGCAGTGGTGCCGGACGAGGCGGGAGACGCGTTCGCCGAGGAGGGGGCGCACCGCGTCCGCCGCGCGGTCGGAGTGGCGGCTCGCCTCGCCGGAATGCAGCAGCGGGCCGATGGCATGAACGAGCCCCGCGACCTGGAGTTCCTTGTCGGCGGGGCGGACTCGGCGCAGCAGTGCGGCTGTCTGCAGCGCGTGTTGGTGCAGATCGACTCGGGTGCTCGCGAGACCCGGGGCGTCCCGGGTGCCGCGGCAGGCGTACAGCAGATCCATCAGCTCTTCGACACTGCGCAGCTCCATGCGTCAGTCCTCCCGCCGGACAAGCCGTTGCGGTCCGTCAGCAGATCATGGCCGCCTTGCGAATCGGCCAACGGGACTTGAACTGCGCGGCGTGTACGGGCCGCGTGTCGGACAAGGAGATGATGTTGATCCGAACGAGTGAGTGACAAACGTTGCATTCCGTTACAAACGCGTGAACAACGGGTTGGCCGAGTGCCGTTTGATTCCGGATAGTTACAGGTTGTTTCCAGCCCCATCGAGCGGGGGGCCGCTCATTTGGTTAATCTGTAGCGGACGGACAGCAATACCGGGTCCCAACCCACACCCATGGTCCGTCCCGGGACAAGCCGGTGCACAACGGCCTGCTTGCACACCAGTTACCGGCGCCACCGCGTCCGAGCCGACTTTGAGTAAGACCCGAGCGGGCGTCAGGTACCGGACCGCAGGCTGGGCCGGCCCCGCCCCGAGGGTGATCCGACACAGAAGGAGTGCGCGGTGACACCTGAGAAGACGAATCGCGAACAGCGCCCCAAGGAACGCACGGAGCGCTCGGGGCGCCGGTCCAAGGAGATCGGCAGTCTCGATGTGTGGGCCAGGTCCGCCCCCATCCGCCTGGCGGGCTACGAGGACGACCTCGCCGAGCCCCACATCCTGCCCAGCGTCGACTGACGGGGCGGAACCCTTCGCGATCGCCGACCGCATGGGCGTGCGAGACTCACGCCCATGCTGATCAGAGAAGCCGCGGCCGACGACTGGCCGCGGATTTGGTCTTTCTGGCATCGGATCGTCGCCGCCGGCGAGACCTACGTATGGGACCCGGACACCTCCGAGGGTGACGCCCGGGCGCTGTGGATGAACCCGGCCAAGCGCGTCTACGTCGTCGAGGACGACGCCGGAGCCCTGGTCGCCTCCGCCTACCTCACCCCCAACTACGGCGGCCCCGCCGCCGGTATCGCCAACGCCGGCTTCATGGTCGACCCCGACCGCGGCGGTCGGGGTGTCGGCCGCGCCCTCGCCGAACACGTTCTGGCCGAGGCCAAGGCCCACGGATACCGGGGCATGGTCTTCAACGCCGTCGTGGAGACCAACCCGGCCGTACGGCTGTGGACCTCCCTCGGCTTCACCGTCCTCGGCACGGTCCCGGAGGCGTTCGACCATCCCCGGCACGGGCGGGTGGGGCTGCACATCATGTACCGGGCGCTCTAGCTCGCTGGCTGAAACTCCATATAGTTTGCCTAAAGCCTTTAGGTGCGTGCATACTCGCTTCTGGCAAGCGAGAGGACAGTTATGGCACGCGTAGGGCTGACCACCGAGCGCCTGGTCCGGGCCGGTGCGGAACTGGCCGACGAGGTCGGCTTCGAGCAGGTGACCGCCTCGGAGCTGGCCCGGCGGTTCGACGTCAAGGTCGCGAGTCTGTACTCGCACGTGAAGAACACCCAGGACCTCAAGACCCGGATCGCCCTGTTCGCGCTGGAGGAACTGGCCGACCGGGCCGCCGACGCGGTGGCCGGGCGGGCCGGCAAGGACGCCCTGGTCGCCTTCGCGAACGTCTACCGCGACTACGGCCACGAACACCCCGGCCGGGCCGCCGCCGCGCGCATGCGCCTCGACCCCGAGACGGCGGCCGCCGGCGCGGGCGTCCGGCACGCCCAGATGACGCGGGCGATCCTGCGCGGCTACGACCTCACGGAACCGGACGCCACCCACGCCGTACGGCTGCTGGGCAGCGTCTTCCACGGCTACGCGAGCCTGGAGACGGCGGGCGGCTTCAGCCACAGCGCCCCGGACTCCCAGGAGACCTGGACCCGGATCCTGGACGCCCTCGACGCCCTGCTGCGCAACTGGCCCACCGAGCCCACCCCTTGAGAGCTTGAGCGACCGGCGGAGGACAGACATGGACACCGAGCACGACTGGATCACCACGCCCGTCACCGCGGAACTCCTGCGCGGCGCCCTCGACGTCGAGCACACCGAGCGCGGCGTCCTGCCGCACCGGCTGCCCGCCCGGGCCCGCGCCCAGAACACCGACGGCCAGCTGGCCATGGCCGAGTCACAGCCCTCCGGCGTACGACTGGCCTTCCGCACCCGGGCCACCGCCGTCGCACTGGACACGCTGCCCACCAAGCGCGACTACGTGGGCGCCCCGCCGCGCCCGGACGGTGTCTACGACCTGATCGTCGACGGCCGCCCGGCCGGGCAGGGCAGCGTGACCGGCGGCAACGTCGTGGTCGTCGACATGACCGCCGGAACCTTCGAGCACCGGCCCGGACCGGCCGGCACCGTCCGCTTCACCGGGCTGCCCGACGCCGACAAGGACGTCGAGATCTGGCTGCCGCACAACGAGACCACCGAGCTGATCGCCCTGCGCACCGACGCCCCCGTCGAGCCCGCCCGGGACCCGGGCCGCCGGGTGTGGCTGCATCACGGCAGCTCGATCAGTCAGGGCTCCGACGCCGCGAGCCCCACCGGCACCTGGCCCGCGCTCGCCGCCACCCTCGGCGGCGTGGAACTGATCAACCTGGGCCTGGGCGGGAGCGCCCTGCTCGACCCGTTCACCGCCCGCACCCTGCGCGACACGCCCGCCGACCTCATCAGCCTCAAGATCGGCATCAACGTGGTCAACGCGGACCTGATGCGGCTGCGCGCCTTCGGCCCGGCGGTGCACGGCTTCCTCGACACGGTACGGGACGGACATCCGACGACACCGCTGCTGGTCGTGTCGCCCCTGCTGTGCCCGATCCACGAGGACACACCCGGCCCCTGCTTCCCGGACTTCAGCGACATCCGCAACGGACGGCTGCGGTTCGTCGCCATGGGCGACCCGGCGGACCGCGCGAGTGGCAAGCTGACGTTGCGCGTCATCCGTGACGAGCTGTCCCGCATCGTGAAGCAGCGGTCGGCCGACGACCCGCACCTGCACTACCTCGACGGCCGCGACCTGTACGGCGAGACCGACTCCGCCGAACTGCCCCTGCCCGACGACCTCCACCCGGACGCCACCACCCACCGCCGCATCGGCGAACGCTTCGCAGGACTGGCGTTCACCGCGGACGGACCCTTCACGGAGACGGCCCCGGGCGGGTCCGTCTAATCGAGCGGCGCCGTCCGCTGCCAAGGGCGCAACTGCTCGATCCGCTCCGCCAGTTCCAGCAGCACCGCCTCCGAGCCGGGCCGCCCGACCAGCTGTACGGCCGTGGGGGCGCCGGACGGCAGCGTGCCGAGCGGGACCGCCATGGCCGGCCAGCCGGTGAGGTTCCACGGCGGGGTCAGCGGCGAGTAGTTGGTGTTGGCCATGACATTGCGCAGCCAGCCCCGCTCGTGCCAGGGCTCGGACCTGGGGGAGCGGCGGGCGAGGGCCGGGGTGAGCAGCACGTCGTACTCGGCGAAGAACGGCTCCAGACGGCGGCGCAGCTGCTCCCGGCTCGCGCCGCCCCGCACCCGGCCGACGAAGCGCCTGCCGACGGTGGCGTGCACCCGGGTCCGGCGGGCGAGCTGCCCTGGATCGAGGCTCTGGGCGTCCACCGCCGTACCCGCGGTCCAGTGGGTCAGCGAGGTGACGCCCAGCGACATCGGGTACGGCGGGTCGGCGCGCCGCACCTGGTGACCGGCCTTCATCAGCAGTGCCGCGGCATCGCGGGCGGCGGTCGCGTACGGCTTGCTGATGGCGACCCCGGCGATCGGGCTGCGCAGGGACACCGCGATCCGGTGCGTGCCGGGCGGGTCCGGGACGGTGACCTCGGTGTCGGCGAGGACCGACAGCATCAGGCGGGCGTCCTCGACGGTCGTGGCCAGCGGGCCGTTCTCCGACATGCCGAACCAGTCGCCGTCACTGATACCGGCCGGGACCACGCCCGTGCCGGGCTTGATCGTGACCAGGCCGCAGTTGGCCGCCGGGATGCGCAGCGAGCCCATGCCGTCGTTGCCGAGGGCGATCGGCACCATGCCCGCGGCGACCGCGGCCGCGCTGCCGCCGGACGAGCCGCCCGCCGTGCGCGAGGTGTCCCACGGGTTGCGGGCGGTGCCGTGCACGCCCTCCGTGGTACCGAAGACACACAGCTCCGGCACGTTCGTCAGCCCCACCACCACCGCACCGGCGGCCCGCAGCCGGGCCACGGTGACATGGTCGGCCTCGGCCGGCGTGTCCGGGGTGGCCGTGGAGCCGACGAGGTTGGACTCGCCGCGCACCGCGAGGTTGTCCTTGACCGCCACCGGCACACCGGCCAGCGGCAGTTCGGCGAGATCACCGCGCGAGGCCACCTCGTCGGCCTCGGCGAGCGCCACCTCGGCCCGGACCAGCCGGAACGCGCCGACGCGGCCGTCGAGCCGCTCGATCCGGGCCAGGTGCTCGGCCACCACCTCACGCGGCGTGGCCCGCTTCTCGCGTACGGCGGCGGCGATCTCGGCGGCGGTCCGACCGACCCAGCTGGTCACGGGCGCTCCTCAGGCTTACTCGCGAGTATGTGGGAGAACTAGGAGAACTCTGCCGGGCTGCGGACCCGGAGTCGAGAGGACGCTCGGCTTGGATATTCAGGAAGGTCTTCTTGGACTTTTCACGGCACCCCTCCGTGACTCAGCCATGCTGACCTGCGCATCATCCGATCAATGGGTCAACTGCCTTCACTCCGCGGTCCATTGACAGCCCCTTGGGCCAGCCCAATCATCAGACATCCGATGAATGGGGTGCCTCATGAGGAGACGCTTGAGGGCGGCCGGTGTCCTCGCGGCGCTGACGCTGCTCTTCACGGCGCCGCTGCCGGCGGGCGCGGAGCAGCGGCGGGAGGCGGCGCCGGTCACGGTGCCCGCCCTGACCGACTGGACACCGGCATCCGGCAGTTACACCTACCGGCGCTCCGCCCGCCTGGTGGCCGACAGCGCGGCCGAACGGCGGGTCGCCGACACCCTCGCCGACGACCTCCGCGCGGCGGGGCACGGCACGGTTCCCGTGGTCCCGCGCGGCGCCCGCCCCGGTGACATCGTCATCGACGTCCAGCCCTCCCGGACCTCCCTCGGCACGGAGGGCTACGAACTGCGCGCCGGCAGCCGCCTGTCGGTGACCGGAGCGACCGGGACCGGCGCCTTCTACGGCACCCGCACCCTCCTCCAGCTCCTCGCCCAGGGCGACCGCATCCCGGCCGGCCGCACGGTCGACGTACCGCGCTTCAAGGAGCGGGGCGTCGGTGTCTGCGCCTGCTACATCCATGTCTCGATGCCGTGGCTGGAGAACCTGGTGCGCGAGATGGCGTACCAGAAGCTCAACCAGCTGCTCCTGGAACTGAAGGTGAGGAGCGACGCCCACCCCGAGGCCAACACCTGGGGCTACTACACCAAGGACGAGATCCGTCGCCTGGTCGCCCTCGGCGAGCGGTACCACGTCGAGATCATCCCCGAGATCAACTCCCCGGGCCATATGGACCCGTGGATCGAGAACCGCCCCGACCTCCAGCTGACCGACTCCGACGGCAACAAGCAGCCCTCGCGCCTCGACATCACCCGGCCGGAGGCCTTCGCCTACTACACGAGCCTGATCGACGAGTACGCCCAGGTCTTCACCTCGACGTCCTGGCACATGGGAGCCGACGAGTACATGCTCGGCTCCGACTTCGCCAAGTACCCGCAGATCCTGAAGTACGCCCAGGACAGGTACGGCCCCGGCGCCACACCCCAGGACGCCTTCATCGACTTCGTCAACCGCGTCCACGCCTACGCGGCGGACAGGGGCAGGAAGCTGCGCATCTGGAACGACGGGCTCACCGGCGCCAACACCGTCCCGGTCGCCGCCGGGACTACGGTCGAGCACTGGCTGAACGTGGCGACGAAACCGAGCCGACTGCGTGCCGAGGGCCACCCGCTGATGAACGCCGCCTACGCGCTCTACCTGGTACGCGGCGGCTTCCACAGTGACACCAAGGGCCTGTACGACCAGAGCTGGGACCCGCGCAGCTTCGAGGGGGAGAAGCTGGCCTCCGCCGACGGCATCACCGGCGCGAAGATCAGCCTCTGGCCCGACAACGGCCGGGGCGAGACCGAGAACGAGGTCGCCGTCGCCCTGTGGCCCGCGCTGCGCCACATCGCCCAGGCCACCTGGGGTGATCCGCACCCCGACGCCACCTACGCCGGGTTCGCCGCGCGCGGGACGGCCGTCGGGCACGCGCCGGGGTGGCGGGACCTGACCCGGGTGCCGGTACCGGACGGCTCGTACACCTTCTCCACGGGCACCCGGTCCTTCGACGCCGAGGTCAGGCGCACGGCCGACGGTTATGCGACCGTGCGGACGGCTGAGGGCTGCATGGAGATCCGCGGCGGGAAGCTCACGCTCAACGTGCCGCTGCAGCCCGGAGTGCAGGCGGCCCCGCAGGTGTGCGACCCCGGCAGCACCCTCCAGCGCTGGCAGTTGGAGCCGGCCGCGGGCGGCGGTTACCGGCTCGTCAACGCCATCACCCGGATGCCGCTGGGCGTCACGGACGACGGGCGGCTCGCACAGTACCCGCCGGACCAGCGCACCCCCGCCGTATGGCAGCTGAGCAGCCGACCCTAGGAGCCTTCCCATGGCCGTTTCCCGACGCCTCTTCGTCGCGACAGCCGCCGCCCTCGCCGTGACCGGCGCGACGAGACCCGCCCTGGCAGCACCCGCCGTCGCGGCGGACGACCCCCGTTACCGCATCCCCGTCGGCCCCGACGACACCGAGGCCGACCTGGTCCGCAAGGCTTCCCAGGTCCGCCCGACCGCACGGCAGATCGCCTGGCAGCGACTGGAGCGGACCGCGTTCCTGCACTTCGGCGTGAACACCTTCACCGGCCTGGAGTGGGGCACCGGCGACGAGGACCCGGACGTCTTCCAGCCGACCGGCCTCGACACCGACCAGTGGGCCCGCGCCCTGCGCGACGGCGGCTTCAGGCTGGCCATCCTCACGGTCAAGCACCACGACGGCTTCGTCCTCCACCAGTCCCGCTACACCGCCCACTCGGTGGCATCGAGCAGCTGGCGCGACGGCCGGGGCGACGTCCTGCGGTCCTTCGCCGACTCCATGCGCCGCTACGGCATCAAGGTCGGCGTCTACATCTCACCCGCCGACGAGAACCAGTACCTCCACGGCGTCTACGCCAACGGCAGCGCCCGCACCGACCGCACCATCCCCACCCTCGTCCCGGGCGACGACCGCACACCGCCCCGGTCGTACACGCTCCCGGCCACCGACTATGGCGCCCATATGCTCAACCAGCTCTACGAGGTCCTCACCGAGTACGGGCCGGTGGACGAGGTGTGGTTCGACGGCGCGCAGGGCCGTATCCCGCCGGACAAGGTGGAGAAGTACGACTGGGACAGCTGGTACACCCTGGTCCGGTCGCTCGCGCCCGACGCCGTGATCGCGGTGTCCGGCCCCGATGTGCGCTGGGTCGGCAACGAGGGCGGGCTGGCGCGGGAGGACGAGTGGAGCGTCGTACCGGTCCAGGAGAAGGACTACGGCCGGACGGACTACGCACTCGCCTATGACGCGCCCGACATGGGCAGCCGTGCCGCACTGGTGAAGGCTCGGCCGGTGGCGGACTACCTCCAGTGGTGGCCGGCCGAGTGCGACGTGTCGATCAGGGACGGCTGGTTCTATCACGCCGACCAACAGCCCAAGAGCGTCGAGCAGTTGACGGACATCTACTTCCGGTCCGTGGGCCGCAACTCGGTGCTGCTGCTCAACATCCCGCCCGACACGGACGGGCTGCTGCCGGCCGCCGACGTGGCGCGGCTGCGGGAGTTCCGCGAGCGGGTGGACCGCGAGCTCCCGGAGGACCTGGCGCGCGGCGCCCGGACGACGACCTCGCCGGGCCGGATCACCGTCGACCTCGGCGCGGAGCGGGAGGTGGACCGGATCCGGCTGGCGGAGGACATCCGGTACGGGCAGCAGGTGGAGAGCTTCGTCGTGGAGGCTCGGCGCGGCGGTGCGTGGACCGAGGTGACCCGGGCCGGGACGGTCGGCGCGAGCCGGATCCTGCTGCTGGCGGCTCCGGTGCGGGCGCGGCGGTGGCGGGTGCGGGTGACCGGCTCGCGTGCCGGGGCGCGGCTTGTGGAGTTCGGGTTGTACCGGTCGCGGGTCTGACGGGGTGCGGAGAGGCGGTCACCTGGGCTTCGACGCCCTGATGGCCGCCTTCCCGCGCCTTACTCCTGCCCGGTGCCGTGGTAGCGCTGGGCCAGCCGGGCCAGGGCGACCGCGCCGAGGAGCAGGCCGAAGTCGCGCAGCGCGATGTCGTAGTAGTCGGGGATCGTCAGCAGATTGACGATGATCCCCGCGAGCCAGCCGGCCACCAGCCAGCCGCCGAAGCGCGGCGCGACCGCGACGACCAGTCCGGCCAGGATCTCGATGGCGCCGACGACGTACATGGCGTCCTGCGCGCTGCCGGGCACGACGTCGTTGATCCACGGGGCGAGGTAGCCCGGCCAGTCGACGAGCAGGTTGGCGAACTTGTCCAGTCCGAACAGGATCGGAGCGACGGTGAACCCCACACGCAGGATCCAGAAGGCCTGGTAGCCGGGGTCGGTGGCGATGGCCTGGCGCGCGGTGACGGGGGTGGAGGCTGCGGGTGCGGACGACATGACGCCCTCCTTCTATGAACAACCTTCTATGAACAACGTCTCTTATCGATAGAAGCGCATCCCATCTCTTTAGTCAATGGCGATTGGTTTTACACTGGTGTTCGTGGATCACTCGCAGCATTCGAAGGAAGCGCCCCGCGACGACCTCTCCGCCGTCGCGGCGCTGGACGAGCCGACGCGCCGCCGGCTGTACGAGCACGTGGCGCGCAGTACCGGCCCCGTGGGCCGGGACGACGCCGCCCAGGCCCTGGGGCTGGCGCGGCAGACCGCGGCGTTCCATCTGGACCGCCTGGCCGACGAGGGGCTGCTGGACGTCGTCTACGAGCGGCGCAGCGGGCGCACCGGACCGGGCGCCGGACGGCCGGCCAAGCTCTACCGGCGCTCGGAGCGGGAGGTCGGCGTCAGCGTGCCCGCGCGGCAGTACGAGATGGCCGGGCAGCTGCTCGCCGAGGCGGTGGAGGAGTCCGACAGCACCGGCGAGCCGGTCCGCGAGGTGCTGTACCGCAAGGCGGCCGCGTTCGGCGAACGGCTGGGCGGCGAGGCCCTGACGGGAGTGGTGGACCTGCTGGAGCGGTACGGCTTCGAGCCGCGCCGCGAGGGCGACACCGTCGTCCTCGGGAACTGCCCCTTCCATGTGCTGGCACGCAAGCACGCCGAAACGGTGTGCGGAATGAACCTCCATCTGCTGCGCGGGGCGCTCACCACCTCGGGCGACACCGCCTTCCGGGCATGCCTGGCGCCGGGCCCCGGCCGCTGCTGTGTGGTGCTGGAACCGGCCTCCTCCTGATCCCGGTCAGGACGTCTACGGCGTGCGCGCGGCTCCCGTGCTCTCCCTGGGGATCAACCGCGGCACCGGCACCCGCACCGCCCGCGCCGACCCGCCGTCCAGCAGGGCGGTCAGTTCGCGTGCCGCCGTACGTCCGAACTCCACGCTGTCCCGGGACAGCGCCGACAGCCACGGCTTGACCATGCGGCACAGCGCCGAGTCCTCCCAGGACACCACCGAGACGTCCGCCGGAACCGAGAAGCCGAGTCCGGCCGCGGCGGCGGCACCGGCGACGGCCATCACGTCGTTGTCGTAGATCAGGGCCGTCGGGGGAGTGGGGCCCTCCAGCACCCGGCGGGTCACCGCCGCGCCCTCGGCGTCGGAGTAGTCCGTGGTCACCGACGTCACCTCGGTCAGACCGCGCCGCCCCGCCTCGGCCCGCAGCGTGCGGATACGGCGCTCGGTGTGGGCGAGCCCCGGCAGTCCTGCGATGTGCACGATCCGCCGGTGGCCGAGGGTGTACAGGCCGTCCACGACCGAGGCCATCGCGCCCGCGTCGTCGGCCCAGACGGTCGACAGGCCGGGGTGCCGTTCGTCGGGGGCGCCGCCGATCACCACGGCGGGCAGGCCGAGTTCGTCCAGGAGGTCGGGGCGGGGGTCGTCGATGCGCGGGTCGACCACCAGGACGCCGTCCACCCGGTGCTCGGCCCACCAGCGCCGGTACACCGCGCACTCGTCGGCGATGTCCTCCACCACCTGGAACAGCAGACCGAGATGGCGCTCCGCCAGCACCTCCTGGATACCCGAGACGAGCTGCAGGAAGAACGAGTCCACGCCCAGCGTGTCGGCCGGACGCGCCAGCACGAAACCGACCGTCGCCGCACCCTCCCCGGACAGCGCCCGCGCCGCCGTACTGGGCCGCCAGCCCAGCTCGTCGGCGACCCGCCGCACCCGCTCGCGGGTGTCCTCCGACACGCCGGGCCGGCCGTTCAGTGCGAAGGAGACCGCGCTTTGGGAGACCCCCGCGTGCCGCGCTATGTCCTTCATCGTCGGCCGACGGGCCGGTGAGCGCTTGCCTGACATCGGGACCCCCATTCCACCTCCATTCCGCCGGCACATTCCCTGAGCAGTATGCACTAATGCGGTTCAGCTGGATGATCCTAATACGCATTAGTCACTAAAGAAATTAGCTGCGCGAGAGCCATTGACGGGCCCCGGAAACGGCGTGCAGGGTCTGCCACGTCGACCAACCAGCCCGGACCAACCCACCCGCAAAGGAGGCCGGTTCACGGTGCCCATATCCCGTAGAGCCCTCGCTGCCGCATTCGCCGTCTGTGTCGCGCTGCCGCTCAGCGCCTGCGGTTCGTCAGGCGGTGACAGTGCCGCCGCCGACGCCTCCGGCAAGGTCGAGGGCGACATCACCTTCCAGACCTGGAATCTCCGCGCCAACTTCAAGGACTACTTCGAGGGCCTGATCGCCGACTTCGAGAAGAAGTACCCCGGCACCAAGGTGAAGTGGATCGACCAGCCCGCCGAGGGATACGCCGACAAGATCAGCGCGGACGCGGCCGGCGGCACCCTGCCCGACGTCGTCAACGTCTCCCCGGACCTGGTCGCCCCGCTCGCCAAGGCAGGCCTCGCGCTCGACCTGGACAAGGCGGCCGGGAAGTACCGGAAGGAGTATCTGGAGGGTGCCTGGGCCAGCCACCGGATACCGGGCATGGAGGGCACGTACGCCTTCCCCTGGTACCTCAACACCGGCCCGCTCTTCTACAACAAGACCCTCTTCAAGGAGGCCGGCCTCGACGCGGAGCAGCCGCCGAAGACGTACGACGAGGTCTTCGACGCCGCGCTGAAGATGGCGAAGGAGACCGACGGCAAGGTCGCCACCCTCGCCAACGTCCCCACCATCGAGGACTTCGGCCGCTACGGCGTCGAGCTGATGAACAAGGAGGGCACCGGCTTCAGCTTCAATGACGCCAAGGGGGTCGAACTCCTCACCAAATACAAGGAGTTGTACGACGCCAAGGCCCTCGACCCGCAGGCGCTGACCGCCACCCCCGAGTCGTCCGGCAAGAAGTTCCTCACCGGCGCCGTCGCCATGAACCCCGGCAGCGCGCTGGACCTCGGCAACTTCAAGAAGCAGGCGCCCAACCTGTACAGGAACATCGGCATCACCGACCAGATCACCAGCACCGGCCACGTCAACATGTATGTGATGGGCGTGATGGTCAACGCGCAGACCAAGCGCACGCCCGCCGCGGTCGCCTTCGCGCACTACGTCACCGACGCCGAGCACCAGATGTCGTTCGCCAAGCAGGTCGCCATCTTCCCCAGCACCGCAGGATCGCTCGACGACTCGTACTTCACCAAGGAGGACGGCACCGACGAGACCCGGGTGCGGATCGCCGCCGCCAAGTCGCTGAAGAACGCCGTCAACTACACGCCCGTGCTGTTCAGCGAGCAGATGAAGACCGAGCTGCGCAACGAGGTCGCCAAGGCGTTGCAGGGCAAGGAGAGCCCGAAGGAGGCTCTTGACAACGCTGTCGAGGCCTGCAACCGGCTTCTTCAGCAGCAGGGTTAGCCCGCGATGGCCAGTTCCACCGTCTCCCGGGTGCGGCGCCAACTGCCCACCAGTCCCTGGCTGTTCGCCGCCCCGGGCCTGCTGATCATCGGCGCCTTCATCCTGTACCCGTTCCTCTCCACGCTGGTCAACGCCTTCACCGACCGCCGCACCCTGATCCCCGGCGAGTTCGTGGGCCTGGCCAACTTCCGCGAGCTGCTGCAGGACGACATGTTCTGGATCGGGCTGCGCAACAGCACCCTGTACGTCGTCGGTGTCGTGCCCGCGCTCGTGATCCTGCCGCTGCTGCTCGCGCTGCTCGTGCAGAAGAACATCCCCGGCATCACCTTCTTCCGCTCCGCCTTCTACACCCCGGTCGTCGCCTCGATCGTGGTGGTCGGGCTGATCTGGGTGTGGCTGCTCGACGAGCGCGGCCTGGTGAACTCCCTGCTGGAGACGATCGGCGTCGGCCGGGTCGGCTTCCTCAGCGACCAGTGGCTGCTTCTGCTGAGCGCCATGGCCGTGACGGTCTGGAAGGGCCTCGGCTACTACATGATCATTTATCTGGCCGCGCTCGCCAACGTGCCCCGCGAACTGCACGAGGCGGCGGCCGTGGACGGGGCGGGAGCGGTCCGCCGCTTCCTGACGGTCACCGTGCCCGCCGTCCGCTCCACCATGGTCCTGGTCGGGGCGCTGTCGTCGGTCGCCGCCTTCAAGGTGTTCTCCGAGGTGTACCTGATGGCAGGCCCGAGCGGCGGCCCGGCCGGTGAGGACACCACCCTCGTCATGCTCGTCCAGCGCACCGGCACGGGACTGAGCGGCCGCGTCGGCTATGCCTCGGCCATCTCGGTGGTGGTCTTCGTCGTCACCGTCGCCCTGATGCTGCTCGTGCTGCGCGCCGACCGGAGGGACGAGACATGAGCGTCATGGAGAAGGTGAGGCCGAAGGCACCGGCTCCGGCGAGGGAGCCCCGCGTCACCGACGAACACGGCCGCCGGATACGGGTGTGGGAACTCGCCCTGCGCTATCTGCTCCTGCTCGGCGTACTCGCCCTCACCGTCGGCCCCTTCATCTGGCAGCTGTCGACCTCGCTCAAGGGCCCCACCGAGGACATCTTCAGCTCCCCGCCGAAGTTCCTGCCGAACGATCCGACGCTGCACAACTACGAGCGGGTCGCCGACACCATCCCCGTCTGGGACTACGCCCTCAACTCACTGAAGGTTGCCACCGCCAACGTCGTCACCAACTGCGTCGGCTCGGCACTCGCGGGCTACGCCCTCGCCCGGCTCCGCTACCGGGGCCGCCGCGCGGCCACCCTCGCCTTCATCCTGGCGATGCTCGTGCCGGTGGAGGGCATCATCATCGCCCAGTTCACCACCATGCGGGAGCTCGGGCTCAACAACACGCTGATCGGCGTCGTGCTGCCCGGCTGCATCGGCGCCATGAACGTGCTGCTGATGCGCAACGCCTTCCTGAATCTGCCGTACGAGATCGAGGAGGCGGCCTACGTCGACGGCGCCAACGTCTGGCAGCGGTTCCTGCGAATCGCGCTGCCGTCGGTGAAGGGGACCGTCGCCGTCGTCGCGATCTTCGCCTTCATGGGCGCCTGGGACGACTTCCTGTGGCCCCTGATCGTGCTGAGCGACCCGTCCAAGTTCACGCTGACCATCGGCCTCAACTATCTGCACGGCACCTTCGCCAACGACGAACGCCTCGTCGCCGCGGGCACGATCATCGCCGTCGCCCCGCTGATCGCCCTCTTCGCCTGCCTCCAGCGGTACTTCTTCCGTGGCGTCGGCGAGGGCGCGGTGAAGGGCTGAACCCCCAACCCCCCGCCCAGCAAGGACACTGCATGCCTTCAGCCGTGCGCTTCGGCGTCAACTACACCCCGAGCGAAGGGTGGTTCCACCACTGGCTCGACTTCGACCTCGACTCCGTACGCGCCGACCTCGACTCGATCGCCGCACTGGGCCTCGACCACATCCGGGTCTTCCCGCTGTGGCCGTACTTCCAGCCCAATCGCACCCTGATCCGTGAGCGGGCCGTCGCGGATCTCGTACGGCTCGTCGACGCCGCCGCCGAACGCGGCCTGGACGTCAACGTCGACGGTCTGCAAGGCCACTTGAGCAGCTTCGACTTCCTGCCGGCCTGGACCCGGACCTGGCACCGCCGCAACCTCTTCACCGACCCGGACGTCCTCGACGGCCAGGCCACCTATCTACGCACTCTCGCCGCCGCCCTCGCCGACCGGCCCAACTTCCTCGGCATGACCCTCGGCAACGAGGTCAACCAGTTCTCGGCCGACCCGCACCCCGACCCCGACCGCGCGACCGAGGAGGAGATCGACCGCTGGCTGGCGCGGATGCTGGCCGCCTGCGAGGAGGGCGCCCCGGGTCGGCTGCACCTGCACGCCGAGTACGACGCGACCTGGTACCAGGACGACCAGCCGTTCACCCCGGCCCAGGCGGCCCGGCACGGCGCCCTCACCGCCGTGCACTCCTGGGTGTTCAACGGCACCGCCCAGCGCCACGGCCGTACCTCCGTCCCGAGCGAGCACCACGCCGCGTACCTGGTCGAGCTCAGCAAGGCCTGGGCCGACGATCCGCGGCGCCCCGTCTGGCTCCAGGAGGTGGGCGCGCCCGCGCCGCTGGTCCCGCCGGAGCACGCCGCCGCCTTCACCGAGGCGACCGTCGCGAACGCGCTGGACTGTCCCGACCTGTGGGGGATCACCTGGTGGTGCTCCCATGACGTGTCCCGTGAGCTGGCCGACTTCCCCCCACTGGAGTACGGGCTCGGCCTGTTGACCAACGACCGGAAGCCGAAGGACACGGCTCGCGTGCTGGAGCGGGCGGCGAGCGAGACCATGTCGGTGCCCGCGCCCAGGCCCACGGCGCTCGTCGTCCCGGCCGATCCTGCTGGCCGCTCGGTCTGCGCACCGGGCGGCCCCGTCTTCGACGCCTTCTTCCGGCTCACCGCCGACGGCGTACGCCCCACCACCGTCCTCGACACCCGCGCGCACGACCGCGAACACCTCACCGCACGCGGCATCACCGAGGTCGTAGCTCCCGATCAGGTACTCCCCACCCCACCAGGAGGCACCCGCTCGTGAACCCCACCAGACGCACCGTCCTCATCGCCGGCACCACGGCCGCACTCCTGCCCTCGCTGCCGGCCTTCGGCGCTCCCGACTCCGAGGACAAGTCCAAGGCCAAGCCCAAGGCCGCCGCCCTCCAGCCGTACGCCTCCTACTGGTACCCGGACACCCTGCCCTCCGGCACCCCGGGCACCGGCATCACCTGGCGCAGCCTGAAGTCCTGGCGCCCGGCCGACGACCCGGACCTCGCCTTCAACGCCTCGACCGTGCCGCTCGCCCCGCGCTTCACCCCGACCCCGGTCAACGCCACCGCCCGCGCGGGCCAGGCCCGTATCCAGTCCCTGGTGTCCTTCGGACCCACCGCGAGCAACCCCTCCCAGGGCTCGGCCACCGCCGACTACTACGCACTCACTCACTGGGCCTACATCGATGAGCTGGTGTTCTGGGGCGGCTCCTCCGGCGAAGGGCTGATCCTCGCGCCGAACGCGCCGATCGTGGACGCCGCCCACCGCCACGGCGTGCCGGTCCTCGGCAACATCTTCCTGCCGCCCGTCGCCTACGGCGGGCAGTTGCAGTGGACGCGTGACCTGGTGCAGAAGGACACCGCCGGACGGTATCCGCTGGCGGAGCGGCTGGTGGCGGTGGCGGAGGCGTACGGGTTCGACGGGTGGTTCGTCAACGCCGAGACCAGTGGCGGGAACACCGCACTGGGCGCGGACATGCTTGGCTTCATGCGGGAGTTGAAGACGCTCGCGAAGGGCAAGGGGCAGCGGGTCACCTGGTACGACTCGATGACCGTGAACGGGTCCGTGAGCTGGCAGGGGGCCCTCAACTCCCAGAACGAGGCGTTCTTCCAGTCCGCCGACGACATGTTCATCGACTTCCGGTGGACGGCGGCGAAGCTGACGTCGTCGGGACAGCGCGCCGGTCGACTGGGCCGTAGCCGCTACGAGTTGTGGGCGGGCGTCGATGTCGAGGCCAACGGGTGGAACACGTCCGTGAACTGGGACGCGATCGTGCCGCGTGACCGGACGCATGTGGTGTCGCTCGGCTTCTACCGGCCCGAGTGGACGCGGAACCACCTGCCGGCGGACGGGCGCGGTCCGGGGGACTTCCATGCCGCCGACGACCGGTTCTGGACCGGACGGTCACTGGATCCCGCGCGGCCGGACGGCACGGACAGCTGGCGCGCCCCGGCGGTGTCCGTCGCGGATCGGTCGACGGTCACCTCCGTGCCGTTCGCGAGCGTGTTCAACACCGGGCACGGGCTGCGGTGGTACGAGGACGGGGAGGTGACGTCGGACGCGCCGTGGAACCACCTGGGGTTGCAGGACCGGCTGCCGTCCCGGCGCTGGGTCGTGCACACCGACGGGCAGCGGCCCGCCGTGACCTTCGACTTCGAGGACGCGTGGCGCGGCGGCAGCAGCGTGCTCGTCGCCGGTGAACTGGACGAGCCGGTGGTCGTGGACGTGTATGCGACACGGCTGCCGGTCGGTGCCGACACGGTTGTCGAGCTGGCCTGCCGGACCGACGAGGGCAGCGTGAACGTCGAGCTGGCCGTCGCCACCGCCGAGCCCGCCGCTCCGGGGGCGACACCGCCGTACACCTATCTGCCGGTGGACTCGGGCGACGGCTGGCAGACCGTGACCGTTCCGCTCAGCGGCCTGACCGGCACCGTGCACGCCATCGGTGTCCGGCTGACCGCCCCTGACGGCGGCCCCGTGCGGTGGCGGCTCGGCGGCCTAGCCGTCCGCACCGTCCGGCCCACGCCCGCCGTCCCCTCCGGCCTCCGAATCACCGGCGTCTCCGGTGGCGACCTCCGCTTCGCCTGGACCCCCGCCCCCGGCGACGTACGCCACCACACCCTGCACCGCCTCCTCCCCGACGGCACCCGGCGCTTCCTCGGCGGTACCTGCCAGCCGGCCTACTTCGTCGCCGGTCTGCGGCCCGAACAGGGCGAACGGACGGCACGGTTCGAAGTGCGCGCCGTAGGGGAGCTCTACACCACGTCGGCCCCCGCGACCGTCACCCACACCTGGTAACCACCCGCACCCGGACGACCTACGGAGTACCCCGCATGCATGACGACCGCAGCCTGGTCGAAGCCCGTCTCAGGCGCGTCCTGGACGAGCGCGTCCGCCCCGCCGTGTACCCGGAGTCCGTGCCGCTGGAGGTGGCGGTGTGGCATGCGCCCGGCGAGCCGGTGCCGGTCGCCGAGGGGCTCGCGGCCGAGCCCGAGCCGATCGAGGTGGGCGCCCGCTGGGGTGCTCCCTGGGGCACCAGCTGGTTCCGGGTCACCGGGACCGTGCCCGAGGCGTGGGCCGGGCGGACGGTGGAGGCGCTGCTCGACCTCGGGTTCGACGAGAACATGCCCGGCTTCCAGTGCGAGGGCCTGGTCTACCGGCCCGACGGCACCCCCGTGAAGGGCCTGAACCCGCGCAACCAGTGGGTCCGGGTCGGGGCGCCCGTCAAGGGCGGTGAGGAGGTGCGGCTGCACATCGAGGCCGCCTCCAACCCCGTCATCCTCGACTACCACCCCTTCCTGCCGACCCGGCTCGGCGACCAGGAGACCGCGGGCAGCGCCCCGCAGTACACGCTCACCCGCATGGACCTCGCCGTCTTCGACGAGACGGTGTGGCAGCTCGTGCTCGACCTGGAGGTGCTCGGCGAGCTGATGGCCGAGCTGCCGGTGGAGTCGGCGCGCCGCTGGGACATCCTGCGGGCGGTCGAGAGGGCGCTGGACGCCATCGACCTCCAGGACGTGAACGGCACGGCGGCGCAGGCACGGGTACGTCTGGAGACGGTCCTGTCCGAGCCGGCCGTGCCCTCCGCCCATCGCATCAGCGCCGTCGGCCACGCCCATATCGACTCGGCGTGGCTGTGGCCGCTGCGCGAGACGGTGCGCAAGGTGGCCCGTACGACGTCCAACATGACCGCGCTGCTGGACGACGAGCCGGAGTTCGTGTTCGCGATGTCCCAGGCCCAGCAGTGGGCCTGGGTGAAGGAGCACCGGCCCGAGGTGTGGGCGCGGGTGAAGAAGGCGGTCGCCGACGGGCGGTTCGTGCCGGCCGGCGGGATGTGGGTGGAGTCGGACACCAACATGCCCGGCTCGGAGGCGATGGCCCGGCAGTTCGTGCACGGCAAGCGGTTCTTCCTGGACGAGTTCGGCATCGAGAACGACGAGGCCTGGCTGCCCGACACCTTCGGCTTCGCCGCCGGACTGCCGCAGATCATCAAGGCGGCCGGCTCCAAGTGGCTGCTGACACAGAAGATCTCCTGGTCGCAGACGAACAAGTTCCCGCACCACACCTTCCGCTGGGAGGGCATCGACGGCACCCGGATCTTCACCCACTTCCCGCCCGTCGACACCTACAACTGCTCCATGAAGGGCGGCGAGATCGCCCACGCGGCCCGCAACTTCAAGGACAAGGGAGTCGCCCGGCACTCCCTCGCCCCCACCGGCTGGGGCGACGGAGGCGGCGGCACGACCCGCGAGATGGTCGGCAAGGCGGCACGGCTGCGCGACCTCGAAGGATCCGCCACCGTCGTCTGGGAGACCCCGGAGGAGTTCTTCAGGAAGGCCGAGGCCGAGTACCCCGACGCGCCCGTCTGGGTCGGCGAGCTCTACCTCGAACTCCACCGCGCCACCCTCACCAGCCAGGCGAAGACCAAGCAGGGCAACCGCCGCAGCGAACACCTCCTGCGCGAGGCGGAACTGTGGGCCGCGACGGCCGCAGTACGCACCGGATTCCCTTACCCCTACGAGGAGTTGGACCGGATCTGGAAGACGGTGCTGCTGCACCAGTTCCACGACATCCTGCCCGGCTCGTCCATCGCGTGGGTGCACCGGGAGGCACGCGCGACGTACGAGCGCCTCGCCGGGGAGCTGACCGCGATCATCGAGTCGGCCCAGCGCGCCCTGGCGGGCGAGGGCGGAACCGAGCTCGTCTTCAACGCCGCCCCGCACACCCGCGCCGGCATCCCGGCGGGCGGCGCGCGAACCCCGGTGACCGAGGGCCGCACGGCACTCACGGAACGCCCCGGCGGCGGCTTCGTTCTCGACAACGGCCTCCTGCGCGTCGAGATCGACGCACAGGGGCTGGTCGTCTCGGCATACGACATCGAGGCGGACCGCGAGACGATCGCCCCGGACCGGCGCGCCAACCTCCTCCAGCTCCACCCCGACTTCCCGAACATGTGGGACGCCTGGGACGTGGATGAGTTCTACCGCCACACGGGCACCGACCTGACCGACGTGGACGAGATCGCCGCCGACTCCGGCTCCGACACCGATGTGGCCGTGCTGCGGATCGTGCGGTCGTTCGGCGCCTCGCGCGTCACCCAGCGCCTCTCCCTCGCGGCGGGGGAGCGGCGGCTGCTGATCGACACGGAGGTCGACTGGCACGAGACGGAGAAGTTCCTGAAGCTGGCGTTCCCGCTCGACGTGCACGCGGAGCGGTACGCGTCCGAGACCCAGTTCGGGCACTTCTTCCGCCCCACGCACACCAACACCAGCTGGGAGGCGGCCAAGTTCGAGGCCTGCAACCACCGCTTCGTCCAGCTGGAGGAGCCGGGCTGGGGCGTCGCCGTCGTCAACGACTCGACGTACGGCCACGACGTGACCCGCACGGTCCGCACCGACGGCGACGACGGGACGACCACCACGGTTCGCGTATCCCTCCTGCGCGCCCCGCGCTTCCCCGACCCCGAGACCGACCAGGGCGTCCACCGCTTCCGGCACGCCCTGGTGCCGGGCGCGGGCATCGCGGACGCGGTGCGCGAGGGCTGGCGGATCAACCTGCCGGAGCGGCGGATCACCGGTGCCCGGGAGGTGGCCCCGCTGGTGACGGTGGACCGGGACGCGGTCGTGATCACCGCCGTCAAGCTGGCCGACGACGGCAGCGGGGATGTGGTGGTGCGCCTCCACGAGGCCCACGGCGGCCGGGCGCGCGCCACGCTGACCGCCGGCTTCGAGGTCGCGGACGTCACGGCGACGGATCTGCTGGAACGTCCGCTGCCCGAGACCCCGTCGTACGAAGGCAGTCGAGTCGCCCTGCGGCTGCGGCCGTTCGAGCTGATGACGTTGCGGCTGCGGCGGGCCTAGGTCCACTGAGGGTGAATTGCCGCGGATTGTCGTGTAGTGGCGGGCAACTGGCCTCACACTCAAGGGGGTTGGCGTTCCATCAGCGCCTTGGAGGCAACCTTGAAGCTCGTCACGCGCGGCCAGCTCGGCTGGCCCGCATCCGCCGCACCGACACAGACCTCGACCAGGGGCGTGAAGGTGCACTACGAAGGCACCACGGTCAGCGTCAAGCTCCTCGACGACCACGACCTCTGCATCGCCGAGTGGAAGGCGATCCGGGTATCCCATCTCGCCGACAAGAAGGAGAACTACTCCGACATCGCCTACAACTACGGCGCCTGCCCGCACGGTTACCTCCTGGAGGGCCGCGGCCTCGGCAAGCGCACCGGGGCGAACGGCAACCAGCCCCTCAACCGCGGCCACTACGCGATCCTCGGCCTGGTCGGCGACAAGGGGCTGACCAAGCCGACGGACGCCATGCTGGGCGCGATCCGCGACGGCATCGAGCTGCTGCGCAGGCACGGCGCCGGCAACGAGATCAAGGGCCACCGGGACGGCCTGGCCACCGAGTGCCCGGGCGAGCACCTCTACGCCTGGGTGCGGAAGGGCGCCCCGCGGCCCGGCGGTTCGACCCCCGTGCCCGGTCCGCGGCCGGTGGTCGACGTGTCCAAGGTGGTCGCCGCCGCCCGGCACGACCCGGCCGAGCCGGGCACGCCGGTGTCGTACCCGGGCGTGAAGACCGTGGAGAAGGCGCTCGTCTCGGAGGGCCTCCTCGAATCGAAGTTCGCCGACGGCCACTTCGGCACGACGACCGTCGACGCGTACGCCCAGTGGCAGCGCCGCTGCGGCTTCTCGGGTGACGACGCCGACGGTATCCCCGGCCAGACGTCACTGGAGAGGCTCGGCCAGGAGCACGGTTTCGATGTGAAGCCGTAGCGCCGAGGAGCCGAGGAGCGAGGAGTCGAGAAGCCGTAGGGGCCGCCGCGGCGCGGCCGTCACACCGGGGCCGTTCCCCTCTCACGGGAGGTGAGGGGAGCGGCCCTCGGCGTTGCCGGTGCCGGTCAGCCGCCGCCGAGCTGTGCCCGCAGCCATTCCTCCACCTCGCCCACGTGCGCCGCCGCCGCGGCCCGGGCCGCCTCCGGATCGCGGGCGACCAGGGCGCGGTGGATCGCGGCGTGTTCGCGTCGGGTGCGGGCGAAGGCGCCCTCCTCCTGGTAGCCGCGCCAGACGCGGGCGCGGAAGGTGCGGGAGGACAGGCCCTCCAGGATCGCGGCCATGGTGTCGTTGCCGGCGGCTGTGGCGATCTCTCGGTGGAAGGCCAGGTCGTGGGCGAGGATCTCCTCGGGGTCGTCCGTGGCGTTCATCGCCGTGAGGTGCTTCTCGACCTCCGCGAGCTGGTCCGGAGTGATCCGCGCCGCCGCCAGGGCCGTCGCCGTCGACTCCAGGATGCGCCGCACCTCCAGCAGCTCCACCAGCCGCGGGCCCCGCGACAGGTCGGCCACCACACCGAACGTCTCCAGCAGATCGCCGGCCTCCAACTGGGTGACGTAGATCCCCGAACCGTGCCGGGCCTCCAGCACCCCCAGCACGGTGAGCGCGCGGATCGCCTCCCGCATCGAGCTGCGGGAGATCCCTAGCTGCGCCGCCAGATCGCGCTCGGTCGGCAGCCGCTGCCCCGGCTCAAGCCGCCCCTCCGCGATCATCGCCTTGATCTGCTCGATGGCGCGCTGCGTCACGGTGCCCTTCTGCGGGGCTGTCTCGTCCACGTTCACGCCGTTCCTCCTGTCACCGGTGCGCCGCAGTCTAACCAGCGATGTGGTCCGACCAATACCGATGTGGTCCGACCAATACGGTCGCGATGCCGGAAAATCTGCCGCTGAAGGGTGTTCTTCCCTGGAAGTGGTCTGATAAATATGCGGGCATCTGCTCGAACCATGTGCTCGAACACGCTCAACGAGGAGCCGCCAGATGCACGGCACTACAACGCGGAAGCAGAACAGGTCACGGATGGTCGGGGCGGTGTGCGCGGTCGCCGGCGCCTCGCTCGTCCTCGCCGCGTGCGGCAGCACCAAGGACACCGGCGCGTCCAGCGCCGAGGGCGGCGGCAGCGGCAAGGTCGGGGTGATCCTGCCCCTGCTGACCTCGCCGTTCTGGCAGTCGTACAACGACTACGTGCCGAAGATGGCCGACTCCGAGGGCGTCGACACGCTCAAGACGGTCAACTCCAACAGCGATCCCTCCCAGCAGATCACCGACATCAACAACCAGCTCACCCAGGGCGTCAAGGGCCTCGTCGTCGCCCCGCTGGACAGCGCCGCCATCGAGGCCGGCCTCGACCAGGCGGAGCGCAAGGGCGTACCGGTCGTCGCCGTGGACGTGGCGCCCGACAAGGGCAAGGTCGCGATGGTGGTGCGCGCCGACAACGTGGCCTACGGCGAGAAGGCCTGCCAGTACCTCGGCGAGCAGATCCCCTCCGGCAAGGTCGTGCAGATCATGGGCGACCTCGCCTCGGTCAACGGCCGCGACCGCTCCGAGGCCTTCCGGGCCTGCGTGAAGAAGAACTTCCCGAAGCTCAAGGTCCTGGAGATACCGGCCAAGTGGGAGTCCGACGCCGCGGCCTCCAAGCTGGACACCCTCCTGAACGCCAACCCCGACATCAAGGGCATCTACATGCAGGCCGGCGGCGTCTATCTCGCCCCGACCCTCCAGACCCTCAAGTCCAAGGGAATGCTGAAGAAGGCCGGGCAGGACGGGCACATCACGATCGTCTCCAACGACGGCATCCCGCAGGAGTACGACGCCATCCGCAAGGGCGAGATCGACGCGACCGTCTCCCAGCCCGCCGACCTGTACGCCAAGTACGGCATGTACTACATCAAGGCGGCGATGGAGGGGAAGAAGTTCGAGCCCGGTCCCACCGACCACGACTCGACCATCGTCAAGCTGCCCAGCGGCATCCTGGAGGACCAGCTGCCCGCCCCGCTGGTCACCAAGGACAACGTCGACGACCCCAAGCTCTGGGGCAACACGGTCAAATGAGTACGCCCGTGATCACCCCGCTCGTCGAGGCGCGCGACATCGTCAAGCGCTACGGCCCCACCACCGCCCTCGCCGACGGACGGCTCACCGTGCTGCCCGGCGAGTCGCACGCCCTCGTCGGCCGCAACGGCGCCGGCAAGTCGACCCTGGTCCAGATCCTCACCGGACTCCAGGCCGCCGACGAGGGCGAGGTCCGCTTCGACGGCGAGCCCGCGCCCCCGCTGGCCGACCGCGACGCCTGGCGCCGCAAGGTGGCCTGCGTCTACCAGAAGCCCACCGTCGTGCCCGAGCTGACGGTCGCCGAGAACCTGTACATCAACCGGCAGCCGCTCCAGCGCGGTTTCATCAGCTGGCGCAAGCTGCGCGCGGAGGCCGCCGAGCTCCTCGCCACCTGGGACGTGCACGTCGACCCCGAGGCCCGCACCGCCGACCTCAAGGTCGAGGACCGCCAAATGGTGGAGATCGCGAGGGCGTTGAGCTTCGGCGCCCGCTTCATCATCCTCGACGAGCCCACCGCACAGCTCGACAAGCGCGAGATCGAGCGGCTGTTCACCCGGATGCGGGCGCTGCAGGACTCCGGCGTCACCTTCCTGTTCATCTCGCACCACCTCCAGGAGGTGTACGAGGTCTGCCAGACCGTCACCGTCCTGCGTGACGCCCGCTGGATCACCACCGCCCCGGTCGCCGAACTCCCGCGCCGGGCCCTGGTGGAGGCCATGGCGGGGGAGTCCCTGGAGGCCATCGCCGAACAGGCCGTGGACCCGAGGGACGTCGACCACGACGCGCCGGTCCTGCTGGAAGCGCGCGGACTCACCTCACCGGCGTACCAGGACATCGACCTCACCGTCCGCCGCGGCGAGGTCGTCGGGCTCGCCGGGATCAGCGGCAGCGGCAAGGTGGAACTCGCCGAGTCCTTCGCCGGGCTGCACACCCCGACCGGCGGTACGGCGCAACTCGGCGCCGAGCGGCTGCCGTTCGGTGATGTGCAGGCTGCCCTCAGGGCGGGCGTCGCCTGTGTGCCGCGCGACCGGCACGACCAGGGCCTGGTCGCCGGCATGACCATCGGCGACAACGCCACCATGAGCGTCCTGGAGCGGCTCGGCCGGTTCGGGTTCGTCGGCACCGAACGCAAGCGCGGCTTCGCGACGGCGTTGATCGAGCGCCTCGACATCCACACCGAGGGCCCCGACCAGCCCGTCTCCGACCTGTCCGGCGGCAACGCGCAGAAGGTCGTCATGGCCCGCGCCCTCGCCTCCGACCCCCGGCTCCTGGTGCTGATCAACCCCACCGCCGGGGTCGACGTGAAGTCCAAGGAGTCCCTGCTGGCCCGCGTGGACAGCGCCCGTGAGGACGGCATCGCCGTACTGGTCGTCTCCGACGAACTCGACGACCTGCGCCGCTGCGACCGCGTCCTCGTCCTGTTCCACGGCCGTGTCGTCGCCGAGCACCCGGCGGGCTGGCGCGACCACGAGCTGATCGCCTCCATCGAAGGAGTGGACCACCATGGCTGACACCAAGGCCCCACCGGCCCTGCCCGTGAAGGTGCCGGACGCCCGTGCCGCCAGGACCGTCCTGCTCCGCCGAGCCCGCGAACTCGCCCTGGTCCCCGCCCTGTTGCTGCTCATGGTGCTCGGTGCGGTGGTCAACGACTCGTTCCTCACCGAGCGGAACCTGATCTCGATCCTCGGCGCGTCCGCAGCGCTGGCGATGGTCGTGCTGGCCGAGTCGCTGGTCCTGATCACCGGCAAGTTCGACCTGTCCCTGGAATCGGTCGTCGGCATCGCACCCGCCGTCGGCGCGCTCCTCGTGCTGCCCGCCGCGCAGTCCGGCTGGGGCACCGAACTCCCCGCCACACTCTCCCTGTTGGCGATCCTCCTGGTGGGCGCGGCCGTGGGTGCCTTCAACGGCATCCTGGTCGTGAAGTTCAAGCTCAACGCGTTCATCGTGACGCTCGCGATGCTGATCGTCCTGCGCGGACTGCTGGTCGGCGCGACCAAGGGCAAGACCCTGTTCGGGATGCCCGAGAGCTTCTACTCCCTCGCCACCACCACCTTCATCGGCATCCCCATGTCGGTGTGGCTCGCGGCGGCCGCCTTCGCGATCGCCGGGTTCGTGCTCAAGTACCACCGCGTCGGACGGGCGCTGTACGCCATCGGCGGCAACGCGGACGCCGCCCGCGCGGCCGGCATCCGGGTCGAGCGCGTGATGCTCGGCGTGTTCGTCGTGGCGGGCACCCTCGCGGCCGTCGGCGGCATCATCCAGACGGGCTACGTCGGCGCGATCAGCGCCAACCAGGGCAACAACATGATCTTCACCGTGTTCGCGGCCGCGGTGATCGGCGGCATCAGCCTGGACGGCGGCCGGGGCACCATGTTCGGCGCCCTGACCGGCGTACTCCTGCTGGGCGTCGTCCAGAACCTGCTCACCCTCGCCCAGGTCCCGTCGTTCTGGATCCAGGCCATCTACGGCGGAATCATCCTGATCGCCCTCATGATCGCCCGTGTCACCACGGGCCGGGCCCAGGACTGACCACGGCTGCCAACCGCCCCTCGACGGAAAGGACTTCAGTGTCCCAGGCCCCCGGCACCCCCACCCGCGTCACCGCGGTCGACACCTATGACATCCGCTTCCCCACCTCGCGCGAGCTCGACGGCTCCGACGCGATGAATCCCGACCCCGACTACTCGGCGGCGTACATCGTGCTGCGCACCGACGCGGCCGACGGGCACGAGGGGCACGGGTTCACCTTCACCATCGGGCGGGGCAACGAGGTCCAGGTCGCCGCGATCGAGGCGCTGCGCGCCCATGTCGTGGGCCGGTCCGTCGACGAGCTGTGCGCCGACCCGGGGACCCTCAACCGCGACCTGATCGGCGACAGCCAGCTGCGCTGGCTCGGCCCCGAGAAGGGCGTGATGCACATGGCGATCGGCGCGGTCATGAACGCCGTGTGGGACCTGGCCGCCAAGCGGGCCGACAAGCCCCTGTGGCGGCTCCTCGCCGACGCCGACCCGGAGTGGATCGTCCGCCAGATCGACTTCCGGTACATCACCGACGCGCTCACACCCGAGGAGGCGCTGACCATCCTGCGCCGGGGGCGCGACGGCGTGCAGGAGCGAGCAGCCCGGCTGCTGGAGCGCGGCTACCCCGCCTACACCACCTCCGCCGGATGGCTCGGCTACGACGACGAGAAGCTCACGCGTCTCGCCGCCGAGGCCGTCGCCGACGGCTTCCGCCAGATCAAGCTGAAGGTCGGCGCCGACCTGGAGGACGACGTACGGCGCTGCCGCGTCGCCCGCTCGGTCGTCGGGCCGGACATCCGCATGGCGATCGACGCCAACCAGCGCTGGGACGTGGCCGAGGCGATCCGCTGGACCAAGGCGCTGGCCGAGTTCGACCCGTACTGGATCGAGGAGCCCACCAGCCCCGACGACGTCCTGGGCCACGCCGCCATCCGTGAGGCCGTCGCCCCGGTCAAGGTCGCCACCGGCGAGCACGTGCAGAACCGGGTCGTCTTCAAGCAGCTCCTCCAGGCCGGCGCCCTCGACGTCCTCCAGATCGACGCGGCCCGCGTCGGCGGCGTCAACGAGAACCTCGCCATCCTGCTGCTCGCCGCCAAGTTCGGCGTGCCCGTCTGCCCGCACGCGGGCGGCGTCGGGCTGTGCGAACTCGTCCAGCACCTGTCGATGTACGACTACGTCGCCGTCACCGGCACCACCGAGGACCGCGTCATCGAGTACGTCGACCATCTGCACGACCACTTCCTCGACCCGGTGGTGATCAGGGAAGGTCACTACACGGCACCCACCGCGCCCGGCTTCTCGGCGGCCATGCGGCCCGAGTCGATCGCGCGGTACACATTCCCGGACGGCGCCTTCTGGGCCGCCGACCTCAAGACCGCCGAAGAGAAGGGGCACGCGGCATGAGCGACTTCGAGGGTCTCAAGGCGCTGGTGACAGGGGGTGCCTCCGGCATCGGCCGGGCCACCGCCGAACTCCTCGCCGCGCGCGGCGCCCAGGTCGCCGTACTAGACCTGGACCCGTCCTCCGTCGAGAAGCCGCTGCTCGCCTTCCGCGCCGACGTCACCGACGACGCATCGGTGCGCGAGGCCGTGGCCGCCGCGGTCGCCGAGCTCGGCGGGCTGGACGTGGTGGTCAACAACGCCGGGATCGGCGCGCAGGGCACCGTCGAGGACAATGACGACGCCGAGTGGCACCGGGTCATGGACGTCAATGTCATCGGCATGGTGCGGGTCGCACGGGCCGCGCTGCCCCCTCTGCGGGAGTCGGCCCACGCCGCCATCGTCAACACCTGCTCCATCGCGGCCACGGCCGGGCTCCCGCAGCGTGCGCTGTACAGCGCCACCAAGGGCGCCGTGTACTCCCTCACGCTCGCCATGGCCGCCGACCACGTCCGCGAGGGCATCCGCGTCAACTGCGTCAACCCCGGCACGGTGGACACCCCCTGGGTCGGGCGACTGCTGTCCAACGCTCCCGACCCGGCCGCCGAACGCGCTGCCCTTGAGGCCCGCCAGCCCACCGGCCGCCTCGTCTCGGCCGCCGAGGTCGCGGGCGCCGTGGCCTACCTCGCGAGCCCGCTCTCCGGCGCCACCACCGGCACCGCCCTCGCCGTCGACGGCGGCATGCAGGGCCTGCGCCTCAGGCCGGTCGGCCGGTGAACCGGCTCGGCCGCACCGACGTCGAGGTCAGCCCGCTGTCCTTCGGCGGGGCCGCCATCGGCAACCTCTACAGCGAGGTCGCCGAGCAGCAGGCGTACGAGGCGGTGGACGCGGCCTGGCAGCGCGGCATCCGCTACTTCGACACGGCCCCGCACTACGGCCTCGGCCTGTCCGAACGCCGCCTCGGCGCCGCACTGCGGGAGCACCCGCGCGAGGCGTACACGATCTCCACGAAGGTCGGCCGCCGTCTGGAACCGGTCGCGGACGCGACGGGCGACGACCTGGCCAACGGTTTCGCCGTACCCGCCGACCGGCGCCGCGTCTGGGACTTCAGCGCGGACGGCGTACGACGCGGCCTGGAGCAGAGCCTGGAGCGGCTCGGCCTCGACCGCGTCGACGTCGTCTACCTCCACGACCCCGACGACCACGCCGAACAGGCCTTCCGCGAGGGCTATCCGGCGCTGGAGAAGCTGCGCTCCGAGGGGGTGGTGGGCGCGATCGGCGCCGGGATGAACCAGGCCGAGATGCTCACCCGCTTCGTCACCGACACCGACGTCGACGTGGTGCTGTGCGCCGGCCGCTACACGCTCCTCGACCAGAGCGCGCTCGACGACCTGCTGCCCGTGGCGGTCGAGTGCCACACCTCCGTCGTCGTCGGCGGCGCCTTCAACTCCGGTCTCCTGGCCGATCCGAGACCGGACGCCACGTACAACTACAGCCGTGCACCTCAGGAGCTGCTGGACCGCGCCCTGCGCATGAAGTCCCTCGCCGACCGCCACGGCATCACCCTGCGGGCCGCCGCCCTCGCCTTCTGTGCCGCGCACCCGGCCGTCGCGAGCGTCCTCGTGGGCGTCCGGTCGGCCGACGAAGTGCGGGACTGCGCCGAGCAGTTCGCGACCGAGGTGCCGATGGCGTTCTGGCAGGAACTGCTGGAGTCCGGCCTGCTGTCCTCCGGCAAGGAGTCCCGATGAGAGTCGCCCTGCACACCAAGGTCCGCGCGGACCGGATCGCCGAGTACGAGGCCGCCCACCA
>JABFVM010000345.1 GCA_013362785.1 Streptomyces sp.
ACGACGCTCTTCCGATCTGGCCGGGTCGTCGCGGTGGCGGGCGGGTTCGCCGGCGCCTCGCGGACCGCTCCGGACGAGCCGGGCCGCGTCAGGGCGCACGCCGCGCTCACCGTCGCCCTGCGGCGGCTCGGCATCGACGCCGCCGAGATCGAGGTCCACAGCGACATCGAGGCCGCGTTCGCCTCGGCGCCGGGGCATCCCGCCGACGGGCTCGCCCTGGTGGCAGGCACCGGTGCGGTCGCGGCACGCATCACCGCACGCGCGTGCACCACGACAGCGGGCGGCGACGGCTGGCTGCTCGGCGACGACGGCGGCGGCTTCTGGATCGGGCGCGAGGCGGTGCGGGTGGCGCTGCGCATGGCGGACGGACGGGGCGGGCCGACGGCGCTGGGCGCCTCGGTGGGGCGGGCGCTGGGGGTGCCGGAGGACATGCTGCCGCCCGGTGCGCCGGGCCCGTACGACACCGCGTCCTGGACCCGGGCCCGGCACGAGGCCTACCGCATGCACCTGCTCCCCGCCGTCATGGACCGGCCGCCGGTCCAACTGGCCGAACTGGCACCGCTCGTCGCGGAGGCCGCCGACCACAAGGACGCCGTGGCCGAGGCAATCCTCGAAGCGGCGGCCGACCACCTGGCCGGCCTCGTCCGCGCCCTCGAACCCCGGCCCGGCGAGCGGATCGTCGCGACCGGCGGCCTGCTCGGCCCGGACGGACCACTGACCGGCCCCCTCACCACCCGGACACAACCGCTCGGCCTCACCCTTGACTGGGTCCCCGACGGCTCCAGGGGCGCCATCGCCCTCGCCCGCCTCGGGTACGACATGGGACGCGAGGCGGGTTACGTCGGACGCGATGCGGGTGACGACGGACGCGATGCGGGTGACGACGGACGCGATGGGGGCGACGACGGACGCGACGCAGGGCGCGACGGGCACGACGCGAGGCACGACGGACGCGACACGGGGCACGACGGGCACGACGCGGAGCACGACGGGCACGACGTGAGGCGCGACGGATGACCGACTCCGCCGCCCAACGGCACCGCACCGACCTGCCGCCGCCCCCGCAAGCCCAGCCCAACCCGCAGGCCCAGCCCCACCCGCAGGCCCAGCCCACCCCGCAAGCCCCCCACCCGTCGCAAGCCCCGCCCACCCCCCTCCACCGCGACCCCACCGCCCCCACCGACGCCCGCGTCCGTGACCTGCTCTCCCGTATGACCCTGCGTGAGAAGGTCGGCCAGCTCAACCAGCGGATGTACGGCTGGAACGCCTACTGCCGCACCCCCGAGGGCGACTTCGAACTCACCGACGCCCTGTACGCCGAGACCGACCGCTTCGAGGGACTCGGTGCCCTCTACGGCCTTCAGCGCGCCGACGCCTGGTCCGGCGTCGACCACGGCGACGGGCCCGGTGCCGAGGACGGCGCGGCCCTCGCCGAGCTGGTGCAGCGGCATGTCGTCGGGCGGAGCCGGCTCGGGATCCCGGCGCTGTTCGTCGAGGAGGTGCCGCACGGGCTGATGGCCCTCGACGGCACGGTCCTCCCGGTCAACCTGGCCGTCGGTGCCACCTGGGACCCGGCGCTGTACGAGCGGGCCGCCGCCCACGCCGCCGCCGAACTGCGCGCCCGGGGTGGCCATGTCGCCCTGGTCTCGGCGCTGGACATCGCCCGTGACCCGCGCTGGGGCCGCACCGAGGAGTGCTTCGGCGAGGACCCGTACCTGGCGGCCCGCCTCACGGAGGCCGTCGTACGCGGCATGCAGGGGGAGCTCGGCGAGTACTTCGCTGCCGACAAGGCCGCCGTGGTCCTCAAGCACTTCGCCGGTCAGGGCGCCACGGTCGGCGGCCGCAACTCCGCCGAGTCCGAACTGGGGCTGCGGGAACTGCACGAGATCCACCTCCCCGCCGCCCGGGCCGGCATCCGCGCCGGGGCCGCCGCCGTCATGGCCGCGTACAACCAGGTCGACGGCCTGCCCTGTGCCGGCAACCGCGCCCTGCTCACCGAACTCCTCAGGGAACGCTGGGGGTTCGAGGGCCTGGTCATGGCGGACGGACTCGCCGTGGACCGGCTGGCCCGGATCACCGGCGACAAGGTGTCGGCGGGTGCGCTCGCGCTCGGCGCCGGTGTCGATCTGAGCCTCTGGGACGAGGGCTTCACCCACCTGGAGGAGGCGGTCGAGCGAGGGCTGGTGGCGGAGGAGGCCGTCGACGCCGCCGTGGCCCGCGTCCTGCGGCTCAAGTTCCGGCTGGGGCTGTTCGACCGGCGGCACGGCAGCGCGACCTCGCGCCCGACCGGCGGCAGGGACCTGAGCACGGCCCTCGCCCGCGCCGCCGTCACCCTGCTCCGCAACGACGGGGTCCTGCCGGTACCGTCCTCCGTCTCCCGGATCGCCGTACTGGGGCCCCAATCGGCCACCACCACCCACCAGTTGGGCGACTACACCGCCCCGCAACCCCCCGGCACGGGCACCAGCGTCCTCGACGCCCTGCGCACCCTCGCCCCACCCGGCGTCGACATCCGCCACACCACCGGATGCGCCCTCACCGGCGACGACCTCTCCGGCATCCCCGACGCGGTCGCCGCGGCCGCCGCCTCCGACCTGGCCGTGCTCGTGCTGGGCGGCAGCAGCGCCCGTACACCCGACACGGAGTTCGACGCCAACGGCGCCGCGCGGACCGCCGTCTCCCACATGACCTGCGGCGAGGGCGCCGACCTGGCCGGGCTGGGGCTGGGCCGCGCCCAGTACGCGCTGCTGGACGCCGTGGTCGCCACGGGCACGCCGACGGCGGTCGTCCTGATCCAGGGCCGCCCCCACGTCGTGCCCGACACCGCGGGCGCCCTGCTCACCGCCTGGTACCCCGGCCCGTGGGGCGGCGAGGCGATCGCCGAGGTACTGCTCGGGCTGACGGAGCCCCTCGGCCGCCTCCCCCTCTCCGTCCCACGGTCCGCCGCCCAACTCCCCGTCCACTACAACCACAAGGACATCGAGTACGGCGGCTACGTGGACGAGAGCGCCGAGCCGCAGCACTCCTTCGGGCACGGGCTGTCGTACACCAGCTTCGCGTACGGCCCACCGCGGCTGTCCGGGCTCATGGTCGAGGCCGACATCACCAACACCGGTCGGCGGCACGGCCGTTCGGTCGCCCAGCTCTATCTGCGCCGACTGCGGACGCCCGTCTGGCCGCGCGCCCTCGAACTGTGCGGCTTCCAGGCCGTCGAGCTGGCGCCGGGCGAGACCCGCACGGTCACGTTCCCGCTCGGCGGCGACGAGGAGAGGGCCGTACCGCCCGGCACGGTGGTCGAGTTCCGCGTCGCCGAGTCGGCGCGGGCGGCGCTGACCGCCGTACCGACTCAGAGCTTCACGGCCCCCGACGAGACCCCCTTGTAGAACCACCGCTGTGTGATCACGAACAGCACCAGCACCGGGACCACGGAGATCACCGAACCCGCCATCACCAGCCGCTGGTCGTAGCCGAACGACGAGGTCTGCAGCCGGGCCAGACCCAGCGTCAGCGTGAAGTGCTCCTCGGTGCGCAGCACGATCAGCGGCCAGAGGAAGTCGTCCCAGGCGCTGATGAAGGTGTTGATGGTGACGACGAGGATCGCCCCGTAGGCGGAGGGCAGGTACAGGTGGCGGAATCTTTTCCACTCGCCCGCGCCGTCCAGCATCGCCGCGTCCTCGATCTCGCGCGGGACGGCGAGGAACGCGGCCCGCATGATGAGGACGTTGATCGCGGCGACGAAGCCGGGCAGCCAGACGCCCACGAGGTTGTCGACCAGGCCCATGTCCCGGACGCTCAGGAACAGCGACACCATGATCGACTCGAACGGGAACATCATGGACGCCATCAGCAGCACCCAGACCAGCTTGCGGCCCTTCCAGCCCGGCTTGGAGAGCATGTATCCGGCCATGGTGGAGAAGACGAGCTGGCTGGTGATGGAGATGACCGCGACGAACAGGCTGTTCCTGATGTACGTCCACACCGGGACCTGGGCGAACACCTCGCGGTAGGCCCGCAGGGTGGGGTGGTGGGGGATCAGGGAGGCTCCCGCGCCGAAGACGTCCTCGCCCGCGCCCTTCAGGGACGACAGCACCTGCCAGAGCAAAGGGCCGATGGTGATGAACAGGACGAAGACCAACAGCAGGTAGCGGACGAGGAGTTCGCGGGGGCGGCCGTAGTCGCGCCAGCGGGGCAACAGGCGCCTGTGCTTCCGCACGGCCGTGGTCATGCCTCGTCCTCCTTCGTCAGGCGCTGGGCGAGCAGCGTCAGGCCCAGGGTGAGTGCGAACAGGGCGACGCTGACCGCCGCGCCGTATCCGGCGTTGCCGGTGAGGGGATCGAGGCCGACGTCGCGGATGTAGAAGGGGAGCGTGCGGTCGGCGCCGCCGGGGCCGCCGGTGGAGCCGCCGAGCATGTAGATCTCGGTGAAGACGCGCAGCGAGCCGATGCCGGTGAGGGTGCCGACCAGCATCATCGA
>JABFVM010000097.1 GCA_013362785.1 Streptomyces sp.
GCGTTGTTGACCAGGACGCCGATCGCCTTGAAGGCCGTCGCGAACTCGTCGACCGCGGCGCGGTCCGTCACGTCCAGCTGGTAGGCCGTCGCCGATCCGCCCGCCGTGGTGATCTCTTCCGCCAGCGCCTCGATGCGGTCCTTGCGGCGGGCCGTCAGGACGACGCGGTAGCCGGCCGCGGCGAGCTGTCGTGCCGTGGCGGCGCCGATTCCGCTGCTCGCACCGGTGATGACGGCGATGCGGGAGGCGGCGGACGGGGCTGCGGTGGGCATGGCTGCTCCTCGTGCGTGATCGACATGCTGTCGTAGCCGGGCCGGGGTTTCCGGAGGCCGTTCGGCCAGGATAGGCGGGGCGGGCGGTGGGACAATGAGATGGGTGATCCCCTGGAGCGGAGGTGGATCATGGGACAGGCACGTGAGGTCATGGACCGGCTCACGGACGCGGTGACCACGCACCCGGATCTGAAGGCGCTGGGCGAGCTGTATGCCGACGACGCGGTCGCCGTCACTCCCGACGGCGGGGAGATCCACGGGCGCGACGGCATCGTCGAGTACTGGCGTCAGATGACGGACGCGATCCCCGACGGCGAGTACCAGTCCGTGCACGCGTACGAGGTCGGTGACACGGCCATTGACGAGGGGTTCTTCACCGGACACAACACCGGGCCGATTCAGCTGCCCTCCGGCGAGACCATCCCCGCGACCCAGAAGGAGGTCAAGGTCCGCGGCGTGGACTTCGCCACCGTCCGGGACGGCAAGATCGTGGAGTACCGGCTCTACTTCGACGAGATGGAGTTCCTGGAGCAGCTGGGGTTGCTCCCGCCGTCCTGAGAGTTCGGCGGTGCTGGCGGTGTCGGCGGTTTCCGTCAGTTTCCGCGCGGTGCGTACATGATCACTGCCATGCCCGCGAGGCAGATCAGCGCGCCCGTCACGTCCCAGCGGTCGGGGCGGTAGCCGTCCGCGACCATGCCCCAGGCCAGTGAACCGGCGACGAAGACGCCGCCGTACGCGGCGAGGATGCGGCCGAACTCGGCGTCGGGCTGGAGCGTGGCGATGAAGCCGTAGGCGCCGAGGGCCATGACGCCCGCGCCGATCCACAGCCAGCCGCGGTGCTCGCGCACGCCCTGCCAGACCAGCCATGCGCCGCCGATCTCGAACAGCGCGGCGACGACGAAGAGGGCGGCGGAGCGGAGGATCAGCATGGCCGCCAGCTTCGCATGACGTCGCGAGCACGCTTGCCATGCTCCGTCGACTGCCTCCGACTGCCTCCGACTGCCTCCGACTGCCTCCGACTGCCACCGACTGCCTCCGACGCGTGCTCTCGGCAGGCCTGACCTCAGTCGTCGGGGTTCTCCGTGTCGTAGCGGTCGCGGGAGTCGCGGACCTCGTCGAAGTGGTTCTCCGCCCAGTCCTTCACCGCGGTGAGGAGCTGGGCCAGGCTCTGGCCGAGGGCGGTGAGCTCGTAGTCGACGCGGACCGGGACGGACGGGGTGACGGTGCGGGTGAGGAGGCCGTCGCGTTCCAGTGAACGCAGGGTCTGGGTCAGCATCTTGGGGCTGACGCCGGCGATCTTGCGGCCGAGGTCGCTGTAGCGCATCGGGCCCGCGGCGAGGGCGGAGACGACGAGGCTGACCCACTTGTCGCTGATGCGGTCCAGGAGCTGGTTGGTGGGGCAGCTCCGGAGGAACGCGTCGTACTCGACTCGCGCCTGTTCGCGCCGCTGGGCCGCCGTCATGGTCGCCATGGCTCACCTCCGGGGTAGGTACGCACTCTGAGGTAACTACTTACTGAGAGATAGTAACTCTTCCTAGGGTTGCGGCAGCAGAGAGAAGCAAGGAACGCAAGAACCGCTAGGAACGCTGGGAATGCAAGGGAGAGTTGCTGTGCGTGCTGCTGTTGTGAACGCGTTCGGTGGGCCCGAGGTGGTCGAGGTCGTGGAGGCCGAGGTGCCGGAGCCCGGTGCGCGGCAGGTGCGGATCAAGGTCGCGGCGGCGGCGTTGAATCCGGTGGACGCGGGAGTGCGGGCCGGGGTCTTCGGGGGTGCGGGGAAGCGGATCGGGCTCGGATGGGATGTGGCCGGGGTCGTGGACGCCGTGGGGGTGGGCAGCGCCTGGACCGTCGGGGACGAGGTGGTCGCGCTCGACTACGGCATGGTCAAGCCGCTGGGCACGCATGCCGAGTACGTCGTCGTGGACACGGACGCCGCGGCCAAGGCGCCGGTGACCGTCGACGCCGTGCACGCGGCGACGCTGCCGCTGAACGCGCTCACCGCCGTACAGGCCCTGGACCGACTGGAGTTGACGCCCGGTCAGTCGCTGCTGGTGACGGGTGCGGCCGGGGCCGTCGGCGGATACGCCGTCCAGCTTGCCGCGCATCGGGGGATACCGGTGACCGGGCTGGCCCGGGAGGCGGACGAGGAACTCGTACGGTCGCTGGGGGCGGCGCCGGTCGTGAGCGGGGCCGTCGGGGCGGGGAGCTTCGACGCGGTGCTGGACGCGGCGGTGCTCGGCGAGCCGGCGCTCGCTTGGGTGCGGGACGGCGGCGCGTACATCGGCGTCATTCCGCAGGCACAGCCCGGCTCTGTGCGGGGGGTGCGGACCGGCGCGGTCGAGGTGAGCGCCGATGGGCGGCAGCTGGCTGAGCTGGTGCGGTTGGTGGATGAGGGTGTGCTGACGACGCGGGTCGCCGAGACCTTCGTACTCGACGAGGCGGCCAAGGCCCATGCGCGGCTCGCGGAGGGCGGGGTGCGGGGGCGGCTGGTGCTGGTGCCTTGAGGGGCGGGTGCGGGGCCGGGGGGCGGTCGGGGGCGGTGGCTGTGGGTGGGGGCGCCTTGCTTGTGCTGGGCGGGGTGTCCTTGCCGGTGGCGGGCGGGGTGCTCTTGTCCGTACGGGGCGGCGTGCCCTTGCCCCTACCGGACGCAGTCCCCTTGCCCGCGCCCGGCGCCATGTCCCGTCTCCCGTCTCCTCACCGCACCCCCTGCGCATACGCCGTCGGTGTCACCCCCACCGTCGCCGTGAAGTCCCGGATCAGGTGGGCCTGGTCGGCGTAGCCGAGGTCGGTGGCGAGGGTGGCCCAGTCGATGTCGGTGCGGGTGCCGGCCTGTTCCAGGGCCTCGTGGATGCGGTAGCGGAGGAGGACCCATTTGGGGCTGACGCCGACGTAGGCCGAGAAGAGGCGTTGCAGGGACCGTACGGAAAGGCCCTCCGCGTGGGCGAAGTCGCTGACGCGGCGGACCGTGCGGTCGGCCCGGATGCGCTGGACCAGGGTCATGGCGAGGTCGGCCTGGGGGTCCGGGGCGCAGGGGGCGGCGAGCAGGAAGGCGTCCAGGGCGGCTGCGCGGGCGGTGTCGGTGGTGGGGGTGACCACTGAACGGGCCGTGTCGGGCGTGGCCTGCGGGAAGACCTCCTCGGCGGGCAGGGCCGCGCCCGTCCAGCGGGACACTGGTGCGTCGGGGGCGTACGGACGAAAGCCGCCGGGGCGGAACTTCGCCCCGCAGACCCGGCCCCGTCCGGTCAGCTTCCTGGTGTAGAGGCCGAGGGCGACGCCGGTGACCTCGCCGTAGGGCGGCCCCTCGTCCTCGTCCCACTGGAACGTGAGGTTGACGGACGGGTGCGGGACGATGTGGGAGGCGTAGGGCTCGGGCAGGTCCCAGTCGATGAACCAGTACCACTCGACATGGCGGCGCAGCGGCTCGGCGGGCTCGTGGCGGCGGAAGCGGACGTGGCTGAGCAGCCCGGGCGGGTCGACTATCCCGCGGGTGTCGTGGCGGGGTGCCTCCATGGGCGGATCGTACGTCGGGACGGGCCGAGACAGGATGGGCCGGGCGGAGCGTCGCGTCGCGTTTCTTCAAGAAGGGCGGCCGTGGATGTCCCTACCGTCGGGGCATGGACACGAACGACGTGAAGACGTACGGCATCGGTGAGCTGCTCGCCATGGCGCGTGAGCGGGCCGTTCCGGTGGTGCGCGGCATTCCCGACACGGCGCTCGACGCGCCCACGCCCTGCGCCGAGTACGACGTGAAGGACCTGGTCAATCATCTCTTCCAGGTGATCGTGCAGTTCCAGCGGCTGGCCGTGAAGGAGGCGTCGGACTTCGGTGAGACGCCCGACCGGGTCGGTGCGGGCGGTGCGGGCTCCGGGTGGCGGGAGCGGCTGGCGGACGAGGCGGACCGGCTGGTGGCGGCCTGGTCCGCGCCCGGGGCCGAGGACGGGAGGACCGGCGGGATGAACATGCCCGCGCGGCTGGTCGGCTCGATGGCGCTGCTCGATCTGACCGTCCATGTGTGGGACCTGGCCCGGGCGACGGGCCAGGACTACCCGGGCGCCGACGAGGCGGTCGTGGCGGAGCTGTCCGGCGCGGTGGCCGAGCTGGCGCCGACGGCCCGGAAGATGGGCGTTTTCGGTGAGCCGGTGCCGGAGCCGGAGGGAGCGTCGCGGTTCGAACGGCTGCTGGCGCTGACCGGCAG
>JABFVM010000378.1 GCA_013362785.1 Streptomyces sp.
GGCGTCTTCTGCCGGGCCGCGCCCTCGACCAGGTTGATCATCCGGTCGATGAAGGTCTCGCCGGGCTTCGTCGTGATCTTGATGACGATGCGGTCGGAGAGGACCTTCGTACCGCCGGTGACGGCGCTGCGGTCGCCACCGGACTCCCGGATGACGGGCGCCGACTCACCGGTGATCGCCGATTCGTCGACCGAGGCCACGCCTTCCACGACGTCGCCGTCACCGGGGATGATGTCGCCGGCCTCGCAGACGACCAGGTCGCCGACGCGCAGCCCGGTGCCGGGCACCTGCTGCTCACGGCCGCCCACGAACCGCCGGGCCACCGTGTCCGTCTTGGCCTTGCGCAGCGTGTCGGCCTGGGCCTTGCCGCGCCCCTCGGCGACGGCCTCCGCCAGGTTGGCGAAGATCACGGTCAGCCACAACCAGGCGCTGATGGTCCAGCCGAACCAGTCACCGGGGTCCTTGAAGGAGAAAACGGTGGTCAGCACCGAGCCGACGAGGACCACGAACATCACGGGGGACTTGACCATCACCCGCGGGTCCAGCTTGCGGAAGGCGTCCGGCAGCGACTTGAGAAGCTGCTTCGGGTCGAAGAGGCCCGCGCCGACACGGCCCTCGGGTGACTTGTGCCCGGTGGGTACGTCGCTGTGCGGCGCCCGGGTCGGGGTGGCAGTGGACATCGAGTCCTCGTACTTCTGGGTGTCGGTGGTCATGACGCCAGCCCCTCGGCCAGCGGCCCGAGCGCGAGGGCCGGGAAGTACGTCAGACCGGTGATGATCAGGATGGCGCCCACCAACAGGCCGGTGAACAGCGGCTTCTCGGTACGCAGGGTGCCCGCGGTGGCCGGCACCGGCCGCTGCTCGGCGAGCGAGCCGGCCAGCGCCAGCACGAACACCATCGGCACGAAGCGGCCGAGCAGCATGCACAGGCCAAGCGTGCTGTTGAACCACTGCGTGTCCGCGTTCAGACCGGCGAAGGCCGAGCCGTTGTTGTTGGAGGCGGACGTGTAGGCGTACAGGATCTCGGAGAACCCGTGCGCCCCGCTGTTGGTCATCGAGTCGGCCGGGGTCGGCAGCGCCATGGCAGCCGCGGTGAAGACGAGCACGAGCGCCGGGGTGATGAGGATGTAGCAGGCCGCCAGCTTGATCTCACGGGTGCCGATCTTCTTGCCCAGGTACTCGGGCGTACGGCCGACCATGAGACCGGCGATGAACACCGCGATGATCGCCATGACCAGCATGCCGTAGAGACCGGAGCCGGTGCCGCCGGGCGCGATCTCGCCCAGCATCATGCCGAGCATGGCGATGCCGCCGCCGAGGCCGGTGTAGGAGGAGTGGAAGGAGTCCACCGCTCCGGTCGAGGTGAGCGTGGTCGACGTGGCGAAGATCGACGAGGCGCCGACGCCGAAGCGGACCTCCTTGCCCTCGTACGCCCCGCCCGCGAGGTCGAACGCCGGGCCGTGGTGGGCGAACTCGGTCCACATCATCAGCGCGGTGAAGCCCAGCCAGATGGTGCCCATCGTGGCGAGGATCGCGTAGCCCTGCCGCACACTGCCGACCATCAGGCCGAAGGTGCGGGTGAGCGCGAACGGGATGACGAGGATCAGGAAGATCTCGAAGAGGTTCGAGAACGGGGTGGGGTTCTCGAAGGGGTGGGCGCTGTTGGCGTTGAAGTAGCCGCCGCCGTTGGTGCCCAGCTCCTTGATGGCCTCCTGCGAGGCGACGGCGCCGCCGTTCCACTGCTGGTGACCGCCCGCGAACTGGCCGACCTCATGGATGCCGGAGAAGTTCTGGATGACACCGCAGGCGACGAGCACGACCGCGGCGACGGCGGCCAGCGGCACCAGAATGCGTACGACACCCCGCACCAGGTCGGACCAGAAGTTCCCCAGCTCACCGGTGCGTGACCGGGCGAACCCGCGCACCAGAGCCACGGCGACGGCGATACCGACAGCGGCGGAGACGAAGTTCTGCACGGCAAGACCGGCGGTCTGCACGACGTGACCCATGGCCTGCTCGCCGTAGTACGACTGCCAGTTGGTGTTGGTCACGAAGGAGACGGCGGTGTTGAACGCCTGGTCCGAGTCGATCGAGGAGAAGCCGAGCGAACCGGGCAGGACGCCCTGGAGCCGCTGGAGCAGATACAGGAAGAGCACGCCCACGGCGGAGAAGGCGAGGACGCCGCGCAGATACGCGGTCCAGCGCATCTGGGCGTCGGGGTTGGCGCCGATGCCCTTGTAGATCCACTTCTCGACGCGCCAGTGCTGGTCGGAGGAGTAGACCTTGGCCATGTGGTTGCCGAGCGGGATGTAGGCGAGCGCCAGGGCTGCGATCAGAGCCAGCAGCTGGAGCGCGCCGGCGAGTACGGGACCCATACCTTGTCTCAGAACCTCTCCGGGAAGATCAGGGCGAGGACGAGATAGCCCAGCAGGGAGACGGCCACGACGAGGCCGACGATGTTCTCGGCGGTCACAGCTTCGTCACCCCCTTGGCGACAAGAGCCACCAGCGCGAAGCACGCGATCGTGGTGACGACGAAGGCCAGATCGGCCACCGCAGACTCCTGGAGTGAGGTTCGGACGGACAGGGACGGTTATGAGCAAACAACCTTCATGGCCGGATTCGACCGCCGTTGACGACTCCCTTACGGCCCACCGCGCGCCCTTGACGGAACCCATACGGCGACCCGATCGCCGCAGGTGACGGGCGGGCCGGGGCCAGAACAAGCGGAACCGCAACCGGCAGCTCACGGCGCCGGTTTCCATACGGACGGCATGCGCGACAACCACGCCCCGCTGGTTCTGCAGCAGCCGTCGCCACAGCCGCTCCGGTTCGGTCTCCGGGATCAGCAGCGTCACCGGGGTGGCCGCCTCGGAGGCCATGACGTCACGGACGTATCCGGCGATGGGGCGGCCCAGTGAGCGGCGCCCGCTGGTGCGCCGGACCAGGGGAACGCCGGGGTCCCACTCGGTCCAGGAGCGCTCCAGGGCGTGCAGCGCGGCCCGGTCCTCGGGGTCAGGGTCGGGGTCAGGGGCGGGGTGGCAGACGGTGACCGCCCTGACCTCGTCGCCCAGGGACGCGGCGGCGGTGAGGGCCTCCGAGATGCGCCGGGAGAGGGAGGAGAGCGAGGAGACAGGCACGATCACGACCGAGCGGTCGCGGTGCGGGGGCTCGGAGATCCGGCCGAGGGTGAGGCGCTCGCCGATGCGGGTGTGGGGCTGTCCGGCGGATCAGGCCGGCTGCAGGAAACCGTGCGGACCGGCCAAGCCGAGCGGGCTCTGGTGCGTGCAGCGGCAAGGCCGAGGAGGGAGGCGACGCGATGCGCCCCCCACTGAGGGAGCGCGTGCCAGAGCCCGCGACGCCGGCATGATCCGCCGGACAGGCCCTAAGCGCCGTGCACGGCGAACGCCACGCCCACATCGGCCCCACGGCCGGCCCGGCGCCGCCCCTCATCGAGCATGCGGTACGTCTTGCCCCCTCCCGGGGCCGCCCCGAGGTAGACCTTCAGCCGTCCGCGCGGTACTTCGTCCATCAGGTCTCGGCGAACCGCGCCACGCCCCTGCGAGCCGGAATGCTGACGCATCCCTGGCCCCTCTCACAGGGCCGTTGACACGGTCTTGACTGGAACAGGCGCACGACCGCTATGCGCTTGCGCACCACCACAATGCGCCTGCGCACCACCGATATTCGCTCGTGCACCACCGATATTCGCTCGTGCACCACCGATATTCGCTTGCGAACCGTCGTCATTCGCGCCAACGTCGCCTGACCCCGCACGAAGGCAGAGAAGATGACCACGCATCCCCACCCCGTCGACCACGAACTCATCGAGGCCGCAGCCCATGTCGCGCGCACTCGATGCCGCGGCGACAACCACACCATGGCTGCCGCGGCCCGCGCCCGGGACGGCCGGATCGTCACCGCAATGAACGCCTACCACTTCACGGGAGGCCCGTGCGCCGAGTTGGTCCTCATCGGCACCGCGGCTGCCCAGGGCGCCTACGAGCTGGACACGATCGTCGCCGTCGGCGACCGTGACCGCGGGGTCGTTCCCCCGTGCGGCCGCTGCCGCCAGGTCCTGCTCGACTACTTCCCGGCCCTGAAGGTCGTCGTCGGCGCGGGCGACCGTCTCCGAACCGTCTCCATCACCGACCTGCTCCCCGAGAGCTACGTCTGGGCCGACCACCAACTCGACGCCGACCAGACCACGCCACTCGGCACGAGCTGACGCCGGGCTGGAAAGCAGCAGCGACAGGGCGAACGCCACGACGGCGCATCCCTGCCCCGGCTCCCCTCGTTGACGGGCTCCTGACGCACACCCGGTCACCCTTGACGCCCCCCAAACGCGACACGCGACCCGGCCGTATGAGACCCGCAAATGCCTTGCTGAGCAAGGCCGTTCGGGCGCGCGGCGCGGCTGAATTCCCTGTCGGCCGTCGATGAG
>JABFVM010000155.1 GCA_013362785.1 Streptomyces sp.
CGGCAGGGTTTGGGGCAACGCCGCCGGACGGCGTGAAGAGGGTGTGTGCGATGTCCCCAGCCCGGGTCTCGGGGTCACTTGCGTTGATCATGCGGGTCATCGTTACAGGCCCGGCCTGGCTGCGTACGACTGGCCCTTGGGGGTCACCGGCCGGGTGAGATGAACTCGGGCTGGTCGAGCAGACGCAGCCAGCTTCCGTCGGGCTGGCGGCGGACGACCTGCGCCCGCGCACCTGCCCCGTCCTTCGGCGGGGTCGAGGTGAGGGCGATGTCACCGCTGATCAGCGTCGGCAGCGGTTGCTCCAACTCGAAGTGGGGGCCGTGCGCCAGCGCCTTCTCCCACAGCGCACGGATCGCCTCCCGCCCCACCGTCAGCTCACCGGGCGGGTAGGCCAGCACTGCGTCCTCTTCGTAGAGCGCGGCGACCCCGGTCGCGTCCTCGGCGTTGGACCGCTCGACGAACAAGCGGGTGATGTCTTCGGGCCGCATGGCCTTCTCATACTCCGACATGGGGTTCCTCCTGACTTCGGGCTCCGGTGTTTCCCAGCCTGGTCGCCCGCCGATCAGAAGTCCAACAGATGGATTCTCTGGTAACTAGAATCCACAGTCATGGAACTGAGGCAGCTGGAATACTTCGTGGCAGTCGCCGAAGAGCAGAACTTCACACGTGCCGCCGAGCGGGTGCACATCAGCCAGTCCGGCGTCAGCGCCCAGATCCGCCAGCTGGAACGTGAACTGGGCGCCGAGTTGTTCGATCGGTCGGCCCGCACCGTCACCCTCACGGTCGCGGGGAAGGCCGCGCTCGAACACGCCCGAGCCGCACTCGCCGCAGCTGGGGCGGTCGGCCGGGCAGTGGACGAGGTGGCCGACTTGATCAGGGGCCGGCTCACGGTCGGGATGGTCACCGGCTGCACCCTCACCCCGTTGTTCGACGCCCTCGCCGCGTTCCACGAGGCGCATCCCGGCGTGGAGATCTCACTGCTGGAGGACACCTCCGACCGGCTGGTCGAGGGGGTACGTACCGGCGCCGTCGACTTGGCACTCATAGGGGCCGCAACCGCCACCCCTGATGGGCTGGACGCGCTGACAATCATCAGCGAACGGCTCGTCGTGGCAGTCCCGGCCGGGCACCCGCTGGCGAAACAGAAGCGGGTCGGCCTGCGCGACGTGATGGCCCACCCGATCGTGTGCATGCCGCCCGGCACCGGCCTGCGCATGGTGTTCGACCAGGCTTGCGCCACAACGAACCGCCAACCCACGATCGCGCTGCAGGCCAGCGCCGCGGATGCCATTGCCGGCCTCGCCGACCGCGGACTCGGCGTCGCCATCCTCAGCGAGTCGATGGCCGCGAGCTACCGCGACCGGCTCACCGCCCGCACCATCGATGATGTCGAGACACCGGCGCTGCTCGCCCTGATCTGGAAGAGCGCGCACAACCCCTCGGTGCGCGAGTTGCTCGTGCACAGCCGGCAGGCATTCGGTCGGCCCAAGGTGTCTCGTTCATCGGCGTGAAGGACTGGTGCTCGGCGAACCGGCGCAGACCGAGCGCCGCTCCACCGGGTTCGCGTCCGGACGGAAGCCGATCGCGGGTGCGACACCCAGGACCAGGACGAGGCACACCATCGTCTGGACGACGCTGGCGCCGTCACGTCGCCGTTCAGGATCGACTACCGGCGCCCCGCAGGCCCCCGTGCCCATGAGGCGTTGGCACCGCTCTCCCGGATGGCTGTCGCGGCTCGGCGCAGCTCGGTCAGAACCGTGCGGAACGCCGTGCGTGCGGTGCGTTCGGGGCGGTAGAGGGCGTCGATGTGGCGTCTCGCCTGGACGCCGCTGAGAGGTCTGAGGGCGAGTGCGGGGTGGGGGCGCATCGTCCAGCGTGGCATCAGGGCGATGCCGCCTCCGGCCGCCACGACCTCTGCCACCACCGCGAACTCGTTGATGCGGTGGGCCAGATGGAGGCGGCGGCCGGCTGCCGCTGCGATCGCCTCGATGACCGCCAGGACCGGGAAGCCGTCGTGCACGGTGATCCACGGCTCGTCGGCCACGTCGCGCGGGGTGACCCTGCGCTTCGCGGCCAGGGGGTGGCCGGCGGGCATGGCCACGTCCAGCGGCTCGCGCAGCAACGTCGTCGCGGTCACCGTGTCCGGCCACGGCGGGGCGTGGTCCAGGCGGTGGGCGAGGACGATGTCGTAGTCCCGGGTCAGTCGGGGGAAGTCCTCCTGCGGTACGTCCTCGTCGGCCAGCCTCGGCACCGGCCCGCCCGGGCCGGCCAGCGCACGGAGCAGCAGCGGGAAGAACGCGGTGGCCGCGCTGTGGAACGCCGCCACCGACACCTCCCCGTCCGGCCGCCCGACGAACTCCTCGACCGTGTGCCGTGCCCGCGCGAGCGCCGTCTCCACCTCCACGGCCGCGCCCGCCAGCGCCTGCCCGGCGTCGGTGAGCACCAGGCGGCGCCCCTGACGCTCGGTGAGCGGCACCGGGATCGCGCGCTGCAGCAGCCGTAGCTGCTGGGAGATCGCGGACGGTGTCACCAGCAGCGCCTCGGCGACCGCCGTGACACTGCCCAGTTCGCCGAGCTCCCGCAGGATCCTCAACTGCCGTTCGTCCATCGCGTCAGTGTAGGTCGACGATGTAGTGCTGCTAAATGATCGTTTTAGAGAGTGGTACTGGGCTTCAAGGACGCCCCCGGTGCACCGTGGACGGGTGTCCGACGCCCGCCGCCGTACCGATGCGGTACTCCTCCTTGTCGCGATCGTCTGGGGTTCCAGCTATCTGTCCGCCCAGACGGCCACCGCCGCGCTCCCCGTCCTGCTGGTGCTGTTCGCCCGGTACGCCCTGTCCGCCCTCGCCTGTCTCGGCGTCGTCGCCTGCCGAGGGCGCGGGGCGCACCGGTCGCGCCGGTGGACGCGTGCCGAATTGCGGGTTGGCGTGCCTCTGGGCGTGACCCAGGCCGCGGTCCTGCTCGTGGAGACGTACGGCGTCGCCCACACCAGCGCCGCCAACGCCGGTCTCATCATCAGCCTGACCATCGTCCTCACCCCGCTCCTCGACCGCGGCGGCCACCGCGGCACCCTGCCCGGCTCCTTCTTCGCCGCGACCGCCGTCTGCGTCCTGGCCGTCGGGCTGCTGATGTCCGGCAACGGCTTCCACGCGCCCCGCCTCGGCGACCTGCTGATGCTCGGCGCAGCGCTGATCCGGGCCGTGCATGTCGTACTCGTCGGCCGGTTCACCGCGGGGCGGCCGATCCGCCCGTTGCAGCTGACGACCGTGCAGACCCTCGTCGGCACGGTCCTGTTCCTGCCGGCCGCGGCCCACGACCTGCCTACGCTCGTCCACACCGACCCGGCGACCTGGGCCCAGCTCGTCTATCTCGCCCTGTTCTGCAGTGTGTTCGCCTTCCTGGCCCAGACCTGGGCCGTGCAACGCACCTCCGCCAGCCGGGCCAGCCTGCTGCTGGGCACCGAACCGGTCTGGGCCGTCGCGGTGGGCATAGCACTCGGCGGCGAGCACCTCACACCGCTCACCGGCCTGGGCGCGGCCCTGATGGTCGCCGGTACGTACTGGGGGCAGACGGTGGAGCGAGCACACCGGGGCACACCCGAACCCCCACCCCCCTCACCCCACGCTCCCGACACAGCCCCCGCCAAGACCCCCACCACGGCCCTCGACAGGGCTCTCGACAAGGCTCTCGACAAGGACTCGGAATGCCTGGACACGCCTACGACACTTACGACCACCTGATCTCCCTCCTCGACTCCTCTTCCGTCGACTACCGCCTCATCGACCACGCCCCCGAAGGCGCCACCGAGGCCGTCTGCGCGCTACGCGGGCACCCGGCCTCCGAGGCCGCGAAGTGCATCGTGCTGCGGGTCAAGGTGGACCGGCGCACGACGCGCCATGTCCTCGCCGTCGTGCCGGGAGACCGGCGGGTGGACCTGGACGCCGTCCGGGCGCTGTTCGCCGCGCGCTACGTCGGCTTCAGCGACGCGGAGACCGCCGAGCGGCTGGCCCGCGCGGTCCCCGGCACCGTGCTGCCGTTCAGCTTCGACCCCGACCTCGAACTCGTCGCCGACCCCGACGTCCTGTCCCAGCCCAAGCTGTACTTCAACGCCGCCCGCCTCGACCGCTCGCTCCTCATCTCGGGCGCCGACTACGAACGGCTGGCCAAGCCCCGCATCGAACACATCGCGGCGCCGGTGTCAGCGTCGGCGTAGCGGGAGCGCCCGGCAATGGCAGGCCAGAGCGCGCCCGACAGCGGCGTAGCGGGGAGAGCGCCCGGAAACGGCAGGCCAGAGCGCGCCCGGCAACGGAGGAGCGGAGCCCCCCGGCAACTGCGTGACGGAAGGCGCTCGGCGACGACGATACGGACGGCGCCCGGCAACGGCGTACCGAACGGATCCCGGCATCAGCGCGACAGAAGATGCCCGGCATC
>JABFVM010000269.1 GCA_013362785.1 Streptomyces sp.
CCCCCCCCCCCCCCCCCCCCCCAGCTCAGGACTGGTCGGAGAAGACGGCGGTAGGGCATGACTCAGGGCTCCCGGGCGGGGGCTGTCGTCTCCCGGAAGCTGACCCCTGCTCCGGCGCAGCGCTTCGCGTGTCAGGGGGGTGGGGCTATGGGTACGTCAGCATGGCGCGGCCACCCCGGGTCGCCGGGACGACGAGGACGCGCGAGACTGGGTACGCGGTTAGGAGTCGGTCGCCGGCGCCTCCTGGGATTCAGCGGTCCACTGGTCCGCGATGCGCCGGAGGATCAGCGCTGCGGAGGCCTTGGAGATGCCACGGGCGGACGCCTCGATGGAGACGTGGCGGGCGTCTTTCCCGGGCCAGATCAGGACGCAGGCTAGGGCGTCACGGCCGTCGACGGCGACGAGCCGGCCTGTCACGAGCGGGAGCCTCGGGCGCGGCGTGCGACGGAGGCCGCGGCAACTTCCCATGCCAGCTGGACACGATCGGGGAGTTCCGGCCACGGCGGCATGTCGCCGGCGACCAGGCCGAGCGATGCGTTATGCGCCCTGTACGCCAGTTCGCCGAGTTCGGCGTCGTGATCTTTCACAGAAACTCCTCACATGCGCGGAGTTAATTTCCGCGCAAGCCCCTGACCTGCGGAAACGCACAGAGTTTCTCACCCGTTGCGCACGCGTAATTTCGGTACGTCACGCGCGAGCGAGCGTGCGCCCCCTGGGGGTGTGAGTTTCATCGGGGTGTCCGAGAAGATGTCGTGAATTCCGATCCAGCGCTGCTACTCTTCTGCGAGCAGAACCCCGGTGGGTCTGAGCCGATCGAGTTTCCAAGTTTCCTCTCGGCTCCCCGTACCCAGTTCCACCCGGGGGGAGCCCGGCCCCCGGGGAGGTGATGTCTCTCCGGGGGCCCTCTGCTGTGACGGCACATTACACCCGTAAGGCTCGAAGGATCATCCCTTCGCCACACGTGTCTTGCGTGCCACCATTGGTGCATGGCAGAACCATTGAGCGCAGACCGGTTCCTTTCCCTGGTCAAGGCCCGCGGGGTCGACGTCCAGGAGCAAGCCGGCTGGAAGACACACAACCGAAACAAGCAGGGTCCCTGGGGCCCCGTACACGGCGTGCTGCTGCACCACAACGCGGGATCCGGCCAGGTCAAGTCGGACGTGGCGTACGCCAAGAAGGGGTCCAGCGACCTCCCTGGGCCGCTGTACGCGGGCCTGGTGGCCCCGGACGGCACCCTGCACATGGTCGGGTGGGGGCGTGTCAACCACGCGGGGAAGGGCGACGGTGACGTCCTGCGGGCCGTGATCGCCGAAACGGCCACCCTCCCGCCCGACAACCAGGCTGATACCGACGGGAATCGGCACTTCTACGGCTTCTCGTTCATCACCAAGGCCGACGGCTCCACCCCGATCACGCGGGAAGCCCAGCAGACCATGGCGCTGGTGGCGTACGTGATCTGCGAGCACCACAACTGGACCGAGCGCAGCGTCATCGCGCACGCCGACTGGCAGCCGGGCAAGCCCGATCCGGCCCCCCACCCCTCGATCCGGCGTCAGGTCCAGGCGCTCGTGGCCGACTTGCAGAAGGCCGGCGCCCCCGGGGAGCCCCCGCAGCCGCCGGAGGCCCCCTCCACCATCAAGGAACTGACGGAGGTGGTGGAGCAGCTGACCGAGCGCGTGAAGGACTTGGAGAACTGGCGGAACTGGCGTGGCTGATCAGATAGAACCGGGCAGACCCGGGCCCCAAGTAGCAGCCGCGTCGATGACGTCGGCCACGACCGGATTCGTGGTGTGGGCCGTTGACCGTCTGTTCTTCCACGGTGGGATGCCGCCGGAGGTCTACGGGTTCCTGCAGGTGACCATCCCATCCCTCATGGGGTTCGCCGGCGCTGAGTTCATCTACTGGCGGCAGAAGCACCGGCAGAGGGCATGAAGAAACCCCCACCGACTGTCGCCGTGGGGGTTTCTCCCGGGGGGTGTACTGCGGTAGCAACTCAACTCATCGCGGTGTTCCAGGGGGGAGCCGGAACAACCCCACCATACTCAGAAACTCGGGCCTACACTCAAGTTCATGAGATTTCGCGCTACGGCGCAACAAGCAGCCACAGAAGTACGCGATACGGCCCAGCGGATCGGGACCAGCGTGCAGTGGAACACCGCCGCGCTTGTCGCCGTGTGCATCGTGTCCACCGTCGCCCTGATCGTCGCTGTGGCAGCCATCAACCGGAGCAGCCATGCATGAACTCAGCGCGTACTGCGCACACTGCATCGTTCTCCTGCCGCGGCCGGCTACGTGGAAGTGGCCGCACAAGGACAACCCCAGCACGCAGGAAGTGAAGACCTGGGGTGAAGCGGTGCAGGCGCATGCCGAGGGATACCGGTACAGCGACTCCGCAGCAGTCAGCTTCGGGATTTACGCCGTGACCTGGGTTGGTGGTACGGCACTGTGTTATTCGCACGCCTATTTCGCCGCGAAGAGGGAGCTGGAGAGTGAAGTTCACGACCAGGGATGAGGCGCACGAGCGGCCGGAGGGCTGCACCGACGTGTACTGGGTCGTTGAGTACGACACGGCGCGTCAGGACCGGTGGGAGCGGATCCGGTATGACGAAGGCTGGTACGTCACCGACTCGCGCGGCGGGATCCTGGAGATCTACCCGGCAGGAGACGAGACCGGCGGGGGGACTCTCCCGCGTCGTCAGATTCCCATCCACCGCATCGCGGAGGTCACCCGATACCCGCAAGTCGAGACACCGTGAAGGCGCCAGCGGATCCGCTCGCGTCGTTCCGCAGCGGAAAGTACCCCGACCGCACCAAGCGTGCGTACGACGAAATCAACCAGCACTACGCCGACTTCGGGTCGCAGGTCGCCGGGTGGTGGATCGCTGTGCGGCTGTCCGACGGAGGCTCGGACGGGAAGCTGTACCGCGACAAGGTCACGGCTACGCGGTTCCAGCTGCACGAGCGGCAGTGCGCGTACATCTGCCTCCCGCCGTTCGGCGAAATGGCGATCGGTGAAATCCACCAGTACCTGACGGTCAATGAGCGTCTGTACGACCAGGGCGCGCGGCTGTCCGACGCAGGAACGCACATCGTCCCTAGGAGCATGTGATGGAAGAGACGGCAGAGAAGTTCGATCCCGAGATTCACCAGACCGACGGGGAGGGTAACCCTGTGGTGAAGGGTGACGGGAGTTTCGCGCGGAAGCGCGGACCGAAGGCATCCCCGCGCGCGGCCACATCCCCCCGCCGCGGGCCGAAGAAGGCCACACCGCGCGCGGGGAGCCGTCCCAAGGCTCCCGACTTCCGGCCCGGCATCAACGGCATGTTCCAGCTGGCGGCCGCGCCGCTCGCGTTCGTCCAGCCGCTGGACGCCATCGCGGTGTCGCAGCACGGTGAGAACATCGCCGAGGCGCTCAACGCTCTGGCCCAGGAGCGGCCGGAAGTCGCGATGGTGCTGCAGCGGATCCTCTCAGTGGGCCCGTACGGGGCCGTAATCGCCGCTGTGGTCCCTCTGGCGGTCCAGATCCTCCACAACCACGACATGCTCCCCCGGGAGGCCGTAGAGCGCATCCCAGGGGTTACGCCGAAGGAGGTGCTGGAAGCGGCGCTCGGGCTGGGGGAGACGATGGATCGGGCGATGGCGACGGGGGAGCCGCAGCAGTTCGAGCACGGCTATGCCGTTCCGGTGTTCCCTGACAACGTTGTCGGGCAGCAGGAGCGGGTGGCCTGATGGCGGCCGGGACGGGCGCGGCGCCGCTGCCCAAGGTCGACTCCCTCACCCGCCAGGAGTTCTTCGAAGAGGCGTGGGAGTACAAGCCGGGCGAGCACGTGTCGTGGATCGGGCGTACGGGGTCGGGCAAGACCGAGCTGGCGTTCCAGCTGCTGCAGCACACCGCCACGGTGGACATGCCCGCGCTCGTCCTGGTGATGAAGCCGCGCGACAAGACGGTGCGGCGCTGGCAGAAGAAGCTGGACTGGCGGGTGGTCCGGATGTGGCCTCCGGTGCCGTCGGTGTGGAAGCCGGGCAAGCAGCCGGGGTACATCGTCTGGCCGATGCATACCAGGGACTGGGAGGGTGACGAACTCCGGCACCGGGAGATCTTCCAGTCCGTGCTGCGCGACTCCTACCACTCCAAGCAGCCGCGGATCGTGTTCGCCGACGAGGTCGTGTCGCTGGAACGCGAGCTGCACTTGCAGCGCGACCTGGTCCACGTGTGGACCAAGGGCCGCTCGATGGAGTGCGGGCTGTGGGGGGCGACGCAGAGGCCGGCCTGGGTGTCCCCGGAGATGTACTCCGCTCCTGAGCACATCTTCATCTGCTACGACCCCACGAAGACGGTCCAGGACCGTTACGCGGAGATCGGCGGGGTGGACCCCGAGCTGGTGAAGGCGATCGTGCGGACGCTGCCCAAGTACCACTGGCTCTACATCCGCCGCGCGGACTACGCGATGTGCATCATTGAAGCGGCGTGACAACGTTGTCAGCCTGTGATGTCATGTGGTAGAGCGCCCGTGACCTTCAAAAACCCGGGCAGAGGAGCATCATGACCACAGCAACCCAGCCCGCCCCGGAGAAGGCGAAGGGGAAGCAGCAGACGGTTGCGCTTCGCCCCTTCATCACGGGCACGCGGCGCATCGACCAGCAGACGTACGACAACACCACGACGCTGGCCACGTCCACGACGAGGCTGCCGACGTATCAGCTGGACACCGACGGGTACGTCCGCGGCCTGTACATCCTGTGCCAGGCCACCACCGCGGGCAACGCGGCCGCCACGGCGTTTGAAGAGGACGGGCCGTTCATCGTCTACCAGACGGTCCAGTTCTCCGACACGAACAACAAGCCGATCGTGGGCCCGCTCACCGGGCACGACCTGTACCTGATCCAGAAGTACGGCGGGTACGGCTTCGACTCGGACGCGAAGAACTCCAACGTCTACTCGGTGACCACGGGCGCCGGCGCGACGGGCGGCAGCTTCACCTTCGTGCTGAAGGTGCCCATCGAGATCGTCGCCCGCGACGGCCTGGGAGCCCTGGAAAACAAGTCCGCCTCCGCGGTCTACAAGCTCGACCTCACGCTGAACACCATCGACTCGGTGTACAGCACGAACCCCACCAACGCGCCCTCGATCCGCACGCGCATCGAGCAGTACGGCTGGATGGACTCTGACCAGCAGGACTACATGAAGTCCCCGGCGGACCCCAACCCGCCGGCGCTCAACAGCGTGCAGTACTGGGACAAGCAGACGCTGACCCTGTCGGCCGGCGCCGTGAACCAGCGGCTGAACACCTTCTCCGGCCTGGTCCGCAACCTCATCTTCGAGCTGCGCGACTCCACCGGCTCCCGCAGCACGGGCGACACCGACTTCCCCGACCCGTTCGAGCTGCACTACGACAAGACGGTGCCGATCGACCGCCTGAAGCTGATCTGGCGCAACATGATCAGCGAGTACTGGGGCTACAACGGAGCGACCGAAGCGACCGCGACCGCGAAGACCCGCGACAACGGCGTCTACCCCGAGCCGTTCACGCTGGACTACGGCCTGGCCCCCGGCGCCGAGTCCCGGTTCGGCTACCTCCCGGTGACGTCGGCGACCTCCCTGGTGGTGCGCGGCACCATCGGCGGCTCCGGCACGCACACCCTGAACGTTTTCGTGAACTACATCTGGCCGGCCAACGGCGACCCGAAGTCGCTCACCGGCGGCCGCTGACCTACGCCACCGTAGGTTTCCAGTCGGTAACCGAATCTCCCGGAGGAGTCGACCATGTCGATCCTGAAGCCTTACAGCACGCTCGCCGTGGGCATCGTCCTCGGACTGCTCGCCCCGCGCATCGTCCGGATGGTGCGCTGACCCATGGCGGCCAAGGGCGGTATCAGCGGTGTGGGACTGGCGATCGCCACCTTCGGCGGTCTGCTGGTCTATGCCGGGTTCAAGGGGACGAACCCGGTGGAAGCGCTGCGCGATATCGCCTCTGGCACCCCGTCGGGGATCACCCCGCGGAATGCCGGCCTTCAGGCGGCCGCCGCCTCCTATCGGTCAGGAGGCGACGCGGGTGGCACGTCTGGCGCCGGGGCGGGCAACGCCCTGGTGGATGCCGCCCGCACCTACGCGAACGACCGGTACAGCCAGGCCCGACGGTGGCAGGAGGGCTACTCCGACTGCTCATCGTTCGTCGGCAAGGCACTGAAGAAGATCGGGATCACGCCCCCCGGCGGATCCACGACCGCGTCCTACCTCACCTCGAACCGGTTCACGAAGATCTCGCGGGCGCAGGCCAAGGCAGGGGACCTGGCCGTGACCACGTCCCACATGGCGATCTTCACCGGGCCGGACACCGCGATCGGCCAGCAGAACACCCGCCGCAACGTGGTCGAGGGCGACGTGAACGACGTGATGTTCCCCAACAAGGCCTTCACGGTGCTGCGTTACAAGGGCTCCTTGTCGGGCACCGTTCCCCCTCCGAGGAGTGCACCAGCATGAGACGGATCAACGTCGACGGCGTGGCGCAGCTGGTGACGGCCGCGCTGATCGTGCACGCCTACCTGGCCGAGCACCCCGAGGCACGCGCGGCGATCTGGCTGCGGGTGCAGAAGAGCGCGGCCTGGTCGGCGATGAAGCTGGGACGGCTGGCCATGACGGCCGAGCTGGCCTACCGGCGGGAGGTCATGCACTGATGGCGCAGACCACCGGGCCCGTGCTCGCGATCGGCGGGATCACCGTGCTGAACCGCACGGTGTTCAACGGCCGTGAGATGGACTGGCGGATCCCGATCGCCACCGGGGTTGCGGCCGGCCTGTTCGCGCTCGCCGAGAAGGCCACCGGGCGCGGCGCGGTGTACGTCGCCTATCTCGCCCTGGCGGCCGTTGTGCTCACCCGGGTGGATCCGTCCGTTCCCAGTCCTGCTGAGTCCGCACTGAAGTGGTTCAACGCCCGATAGGAGGTGCCCGGTGGGCACTGCAGAAAAGATCGCCATGGGCATCGTCGGTATCGCGATGGTGACCACGCTCATTCTCCCGGGGAGGCAGACACCCCAGGTGATCAACGCCTTCTCGAACCTGTTCCGCGGGAGCCTGGCGACCGCGATGGCTTCGCCGAAGAGGTGAGACAAGTTGTCCAAGAACCTGCAGAATGCCGTGATCTTCGGCGCCGGCCTGGCTATCGGCCTGGCCATCGGCAACTGGATGCTGGCCACCGCCAAGCGCGTGACCAGCTGAAGTGAGGTGACCCATGCCGTACACCGGGAACCTGGTCCGGCTGAATCAGAAGCCGGACGCTCTGAAGCTCCCCCCACCGTCGCCCCGCCACGGCGTGAACGAGGGCGCCCCGGAACTCCAGCGGCAGATGCAGTCCGTCCCGGCCGGGACGGGCCAGGAGTTCCAGGGGACCGACTTCGAGCGGGTGGTGGAGGCCGGGCACGGCATGCTGCTGGACACCCCCGCGACGTCCGCCGGCACCCCTCCGGCCGGCGGCGACTCCGAGTCGCCCTGGCACATCGACTACAGCCGCGGCAACCCCCACACGTCCACCGCCGTGCTCAGCGCGCGGGGGGCGGCCGCCATGGCCGGGGGCGCCGGACGTCCCGACGGCGCCGGCGCCCCCGCTGCCACGTCGATGCGCGCGCGCGCGCACGACGGCCGCCGCGACCGCGGGTGGATCCGGTCGCTGTTCTGGCCCGACCCGATGTTCACCGGCTCTCAGCCACGGCAGGAGATCAACCCGGACGGGCCCTCTGCCTCGGTCGATCAGGCGGAGGGGCCCGGCGGGCAGAAGTACGTCCGCGGCATCAACTCCCTGGCGGTGAACAACCCCAACGGCTGGCGCAACGGCCGCTACCGCTACAGCTCGTGGCCGAACGAGGTGTTCGCGCAGATCAAGCGGACCATCGGAACGCAGATGCTGCAGCCGCGCGACATCTACACCCCGGGCCCCCAGCAGCGGATGGTGCCGACGATGGTCACGGCGCCGGCGCTGCCCAAGGACCCCCCGAACCCGGACGACCCGCTGACAGCGCAGTCCGTCTACTCGGCTGCCGCGTCGTCGGTGATCGGCGGCTTCTGATGGCAGAGACGATCAACATCCCCAAGGTCGGCCCCGTCAAGAAGGTGTACGTGTGGGGCGCGATCGGGGTCGTCGGCGTCTACGTGGCGTGGCGCTGGTACTCCGCCGGCGCGGCCGGCGGCGACGAGACCACCTACGCCACCTCCGACGTCGGGGAGGGCCTGGAGCCGTCCGGCGTGGTCGGTGCCGGGGGCGCCTCGGGCAACGTCCAGTGGGCCGGATCCACGACGGACGGCACGTCCGGGGACGTCATCGACACCAACGCGGAGTGGACCCAGGCGGCCGTGCAGTTCCTGGCCAACCAGGGCAAGGACCCCATCGCGGTGTCCGAGGCGCTCGGGGAGTTCATCGACCGCCGGCCGCTGGACGACTCCGAACAGGCCATCGCGCGCGCCGCCATGGCAGCGTTCGGCCAGCCCCCGGAGAACCGGCCGTGGACGGTCATCCCCCAGGTCGGCCCGACGACCATGAGCGCTCCGGCGAACCTGCGCGCATGGGACAAGACCACGACGACGCAGATCGGTTTCCAGTGGGACCCCGTCCCCGGCGCCGTGCACTACCGCATCTTCCGCGCCGACCTGGGCTCGGAGCCGATCGGCGACAGCTTCGATACGAAGTTCTGGGCCCGCGGCCTGCAGCCGGGGGTGACGTACCGGTTCCAGGTGGCGGCGATCTCCACGCTCGGCAAGACGGGCCCGAAGTCGTCGACCTACACCGCGAAGACCGCCCAGGTTTCTCTCGCCAAGCCCACCGGGGTCAAGGCCTCGTCCATCACCCGCACGTCCGCGGTGATCCGCTGGAACAAGGTCACCGGGGCGACGTACTACCGCCTGTACGTCAACGGCGTCGCCCACGGCGCGGCCGACACCACCACGTACACGCTGCGCGGGCTGAAGCCGAACACCACGCAGAAGGTGACCGTGGCGGCCGACACCACCAACCGCGAGCCGGGCCCGCAGTCGTCCCCCATCAGTTTCAAGACCAAGAGGTAGGAGACCCCTCATGCTCAAGCCGGAAGTGTCCCTGGGGGTCGCCCTGGCCACGGCGACCGTCGTCTACGGGATCCACAGCAACATGACCCCGCCGGTTGCCGACGTGCGCTCGCTGGAGTCCAACAACGTCGACATCCAGGCCTCCGAGCGCGCCGCGTCGTGGATCAGTGCGGCCGTGGTCGCCGGTATCTCCCTGCTCGCCAAGGACCCCACGATCTTCGTGGTCGGCGGGACGATGGTCGTCGTCATGGCCTGGACCACCCGCCATGCGGACCAGGTCGACACCGTCACCAAGCGCGCGTCCACGGCGATGAACCCGCTCAAGCAGGTGGGGTCCACCCCGTCCGGGATCGCCGACGCCGACGACATGAGCAAGTCGGCCCCGCTCAACGCCGGGTACAGCGTCACCATCTGATGCAGCTCACCCAGGGTCAGCTACAGGTTCTCGCCGCCTCGGTCGGGATGAAGGATCCCAAGACCATGGCGGCGATTGCCATGGCCGAGTCCACCGGGAACACAAACGCGCACAACGCCACCCCGCCGGATGACTCCTACGGGCTGTGGCAGATCAACATGCTCGGGGACATGGGCCCGGCCCGGCGCAAGCAGTTCGGCATCAGCAAGAACAGCGACCTGTTCAACCCGTTCGTCAACGCCCGCGCGGCGAAGATGATCCAGGACGGCCAGGGGCTGAAGGCCTGGTCGACCTACACCAACGGCGCCTACAAGAAGTACATGTCCAGCGCGGTGACGGTCACTCAGGCGGACTGGGAGCCCTTCAAGGACTGGAACGACCCGTTCGACGTCTGGCCCGACGACGGCGCGAAGCCTCCCCCGTCGGTGTGGGAGTGGCTGACGGGGCAGACCCCGCCGGAGTCGCTGGACTCCGCCGGGGACGCGGTCGGCCAGCTGACTCGAATCGGCGACATCCTGGCCAAGGCCGGCGACTGGCTGTCGGACCCCGCCAACTGGGTCCGCATCGCCTACGTCGTAGGCGGCGCCGCTCTCGTCGTCGGCGGCCTGGTCCTCGTCGCCCGCCCCCTGATGGAGGCCGCGGCGGCGAGCACGCCGGCAGGGACCGTGCGCAAGTTCGCGAGCAAGCCGGCCCCGGTGACCCGCGCGCCGAAGGCACCCAAGCCGAAGCCGTCTGCGGAAGGAGCAGCAGCATGAGCACCCCTCTGCCCGTACCGGGCCAGGGCACCCCGCAGGGACGCGGTACCCCGGTGCCGGAGTTCGACCAGGAGCCGGGCGACATCCTGCAGGAACAGGACGTCTACGCCAAGGCGATCCCGGTGTGCTTGGATGAGCCGGTACGTACCCAGGAACTGCCGTCGCGCGCCGGCGCCTGTTACACCGTCGGCGCGGTGAACGCCACCGCCGGGCAGCGGATCCTGGGCCGTGACCCGCGCCGCAAGAGCGCGACCATCATCGCCCTGGCCCAGGACATCCGCATCGGCACGACGCAGGCCAACGCGCTCGCCGGCGCCAGGATCCCCGCGGTCGTCCCGTTCGTGATCGCCACGACGGATGAGTACTGGGCCGCCTCGGTCACCTCCACCACGGACATTTCCGTGATCACCGAACAGTGGGCGGACTGATGCCATCGCCGACCTACGTGCCCGTCGTGCAGAACGGCGTGGCCCTCACCCCGACTTCGGTCACCGTCGACCCGGGCCCCGTCGCGATCGTCGGGGAGACCGACACCGACGACGTCCTGACGGTGAAGGTGGACGACGACGCCTTCAACCAGCTCGTCGTCAACGCCAACGGCCGTGTGGAGCTTGGCGGGGGCGACGCGCCGCCCGATGTCGCCCTGTTCCGGGACGGCTCCGTACGGCTGCACACGACGAACACCTTCGTCACCGAAGGCGACCTGGTCCTCGATGTGGCCGGCGGGGGCCTGTTCGTGCGGGAGGGCGCCAACGCCCGCTCCGGGGTGGCCACCCTGGTCGCCGGGGCGGCCACGGTGAACACGACGGAGGTGACGGCGAACTCCCGTATCCAGCTGACGTCCCAGGCGGACGGGGGCACGGTCGGCTTCCTGCGGGTGTCCGCGCGGGTGGCGGGCACGTCGTTCACCATCACCAGCAGCAGCGGAACGGACACGTCGACGGTGGCGTGGTTCATGGTGGAGCCGGCCTCGTGACCACGACGTACCGGCTGAACGACTTCCGGCAGGTGACCCTGGACGCCTCCGGCAACGGCCAGTGCCAGCTGCAGCCTTCGGGCACGGAGCGCTGGCACGTCAACCGGATCACGGTCGTCACCAACCAGGCCCCGACCACCACGCCGATCCCGGTGTGCGCGGTCTACACCGACTCCGTCGACCCCGGGAACGTCTACGACATCACGTACACCGGCTCCCAGGACGCCACGGACGCCGATCTGTGGCTGGAGAAAGGCCAGCTGCTCATCGCCCGCTGGACGGGCGGTATCGCGGGCACAGTGGGCACCATGAGCGTGTTCGGAGACAGGGTGGTGTACTGATGCCGTTCCGCAACTCGGTGGTCGGAGGCACGACGCTCGTACGGCCTGCGATCCGCTCCCCCAACTTCGTGGCCGGCGTCTCCGGCTGGTCGATCGACGCCGACGGATCCGCGGAGTTCAACGACATCGTGATCCGGGGCACAGGCCTGGGTGACGCGGTGATCATCGGCCCGGCGGGCATGCCACAGGTGGAGATCGGCAGCACTGCTACCGCCGGTTACATCCAGTTCCCCACGAACCGGCCGATCGAGAACGACGTTTCCACGATCATCGCCGCGGTCGGCAACTCCGGCGCCGCCAACGAGTACGCCACGCTGCAGATCCAGGGGCCATCCGTCGACGGCGCCACGGACCGCGCGAGCATCCTGATCAGCAGCCAGAACAACGACGGCTCGTCGCAGGCCAACATCAACATGTCGGCGGGGTCGGCGGCGATCGTCTACGACGAGACCACATTCGTCATCAATGGCCAGTCCAGCGCCGTTTCCGCTCTGCGCGTGAACACGGCCGCCGGGCACACGGGTCTGTTGTTCCGGCTGCAGGTCAACAACTCGGACCGCTTCTTTGTCGACAACGACGGCCGCGTAGTGGCCAGCGGATCCAACAGCGCGAACTCGGCACTCCTGGTCAACACGGCCGCCGGGCACACCGGCAACATGCTGCGCACCCAGCTGAACGGCGCGGACCGGTTCGTGGTCGACAACAGCGGGGTGGCGACCACGTACGCCACCAACGCCTTCACCACGTACGTCCCCGCAGTCACGGGGGGCGGCGCGGCCACCTTCTCGACGCAGACCGGCTGGTGGCAGCGGCTGGGAAAGATGGTGTTCTTCTCCGCCTACCTGGTGGTGAACGTCGCCGGATCCGGCGCCGCGAACGTCCAGGTCAACACCCCCACAGCGATCGACCGCACCACGCGGCAGGTGTTCCACATGCACGGCAGCGCGCTGGGAGGGCCCGGCGCCGGCGAGTACTCCGCGCTGTGCTTCACGGGCGGCGCGGGAGCCGTCATCGACCGCCTGACCCGGGGCGGCGCGAACCTGACCGGCGTCGACCTGAACGCCGGCGCCATCATCACCATCGAGGGCTGGTACAGAGAGGCATAGTCCGATGACCGACAAGGACAAGACCGATGACGCCAAGGACCCCCAGGGCGCGGGACCTGGCGACGTGCCGCCGGAAGCTGGCAAGGTCGCTGAGCAGCTGGACGCGAAGCAGGAAGAGGCCGAGAAGCTCGAAGAGAAGCTCAACGAGCCGGGCCTGACGGACCGTGAGCGCGACAAGGTCGGCGAACGGCTGGACGCGCTCGACTCCCAGATCGCCGGCCTGGGCAAGAAGCTGGACCAGCTGATCAGCTCCCCCGTCGCCCCCTCTCCGCGCCGCTCTGCCGAGGACGCCCCCAAGGAAAGCGCTGGTGAGGGTGGCCAGCCACCCAAGGACAAGGAAGCCGGCGCCGCCAAGGAGCCTCCGGCCAAGCCCCCCTTCTCCAAGGCCTGGTGGGGAAGCCGCGCTGCGGGATAGTACAAACCGCTTGTAAAACCAGGGGGGTTGGTGCCAGCATGCCGGACATGGCCGAAATCATCGACCCCCCCAGCAGTGCCCGGGGTGGTGACCCGCACGGCCGTAAGTCCAAGTACCCCTGGAAGGAATGGACCGACGGCCATTGGCGTCTCGCCGTGAGCGGCGTGGACTACACCTGCAAGGACGGCTCGTTCCAGTTCGTCGTCTACCAGCAGGGCTACCGCCGGGGCCTGCAGGCGCAGACCCGCGTCATCTCCGGAAAGGGCGTCGCGTTCCGCTTCATCCCCAAGAAGGGAGGCATGTCGTGATCGAACACGTTGGCGGCGCTGTGACCGGTATGGTCACCGTCCCTGCCATCTGGTACTACATCCGCACCCGCACCATTCGCATCAGAAAGGCGCGTACGGCATGACCGTCACTGAGCCCACACCCCTGCACCCCCGCTCCCAGCCCCCGTTCCACCAGATGGTCCGCGAGATCGTCGGGTCCGACGTGGAACAGGCGACCGTCGACCGGATCACCGCCGTACACGCCGCTGAACTCAGGCAGAAAGACACCCAGCTGGACAGCTACCGGCGCTCCGAGGCGGACGCACACGCTCAGCACTGGGTGTCGTGGCGCATGCTGGAGTTCGTCCAGTCCACGATGAGCCAGCAGCTGCGCCGCGCCGCCCAGCTGCACGCCCGGTGCGAGCAGAGCGCCACCATCATCGCCAACGTCCGGCGCCTGGTCGATGACGCACAGAACGCGGGCCGGCCCGTCTCCGTGGTCGACCTGCAGCTGTGCCTGTCCCTGCTCGACGTCCGCCCGGTGCTCCCTCAGACCATGCTGGCGATCGTCCCCGACCACGCCTACACGTGCGGGGTGTTCGAGGGGAACGCCGACGGGGCGCCGGTGACGTACCGGTTCCCGTACTACGGGGTTGCCCTGGTCACCACGAACACGGAGCCGGAGCGCATCACGGAACCGTGCTTCATGGCCGGTGAGCGCATCCTCACCGCCTCCGCCATCGGCCAGCAGATGGGCGTGACCCTGAAGACGTACGAGTAGTTGAGCCGCGGGGGTACCCCCAGTCCCCCGCTCGAAAGCCCCCGCCGGGCCAGCAGAAGCCCCGGCGGGGGCTTTCCCCATTCCTGTAGTCATAACGAACACAATCAGGTACAGTACGGAGTGTGCCCAAGGAGACACTCCCCCACCACACGAGCCTGCGCTACGACGACGAAGAGGCGGGCATGATCGCCGCCTTCCAGGCGCAGTTCCCCGGCATGAGTCGGAACCTCGCCATCCGCACCCTGCTGCGCTACGGCTTCCGCGAGTCCGGAATCGACCTCCCCGACGTCACGCCCAGCGTGCCGGAGGGGCAGACCACCATCGAAGACGAAAGGACCGACTGACCCATGACGAACACCCCTGCTCCCGCCCGGACGTTCGCCGCGCTTTCCATCCTGGAGAAGACCGCCCCGCCGCTGCGCTACGGCCGCCCCCCCTACTGGCGCGCGCCGATCCCCGGCCCGGCCGGCCGCGTCTACGTCCCCACGTGGGACTGGGCCAAGCCGCTTCAGCCCGCGGCCGGCACCCAGCTCCTGGACCTGGACGTCAACGGCGCGTGGCTCGGTGCGATCAGCTCGGTGGAGATCGCCCACAACCGCCTGTTCCACACGGGCGCCCTGTGGTTCGAGACCAAGCGCGACATCATCCCGGGCCTGTACCGGATCACCAACTTCCCGTGGGGCCTGCACTCCTCGATCGTCTCCCCGCTCGGCAACTCCGACCTGATCGAGGACGCCGACACCCTGTGGATCGCCCACCCCACGCTCATCCTGCTGTGGGAGCTGATGGACGAAGGCATCGGCATTCACTTCGACGTGGTCGACTCCTGGACCGCCCGCAACCCCGAGACCGACCACGTCCACCGTGCCAACTTCAAGAAGTGGTACGAGCAGCTGAAGACGTACCGGACCAGGTTCCTCGACAACGTCGGCCACGCCCACCCCGGCGAGCCCGCCCCGGACCGGTGCGACTGCCCGGCGTGCACCGACTACGCCGCCTTCAAGACGGGCTACGCCTCCGCCGTGTCCATGATGCTCACAGGGGAGAAGTGCCGGACCAACCGGGAGGACTGGGGCCGCGCGATCCAGGCGGAGTTCGCCGCCTCGTGCTGGCGCAAGGCCTGGCGCTACGGCTCGACCGGACGCACTGTCCTGTCCATGGCCGACGTGGACGAACTGACGGTGATCGCCGAAGAGTTCAACAGCGGCCTGAACGCCGCCACGAAAGCCTTCCGCTACGACCAGTCGGGCCGCAGCATGGGAGCCTTCAAGGTCAAGAGGACATACGCGCACAAGCCGGAGGACTGATGGACGATCAGCAGCTGCTGGTGGGGATAGTGGGCGGCCTGATCGGCTGGCTGATCGGCATGGTCGCCCTCCGCCTCGTCTGGTACCTGTTCTCCCCCCGAGGCGCGTACTACGTGAGCCCGCGCCGCCTCCGCGTCATCCAGCAGAGCATGCAGGGGCTCACCCGGGCCGCGATGGGAAAGGACCCCGGTGAACCTCGCTGAAGCCCTCAACGAGGCGCTGAGCAAGCGTTACCCGTGGGGCGAACCGAAGTCCCCCGCCACCAGCTGGCGGGGGCTTCACGCCCGCATGGGGCGCCTGGAACGCGCCCTGGCCCAACAGGGCGACAGCCCGTCCGCCGCGCGCGCCAGGGCGGCGCGCGCGGCCGGGCTCGGCCCGTCCACATGGGACTTCTGGCGCTCCAAGAAGCGCCACCCGTCCGCGGCGAGCCTGCGCAAGCTCGAAGGCGCCTTCGCCCGCCTCGTGGCCGGCCCCCACCTGGCGGCCGCGATCCGCCGCAAGCCGCTGCCCACCAAGGCCAAAGTCACCGCGGTCGTACGGTGGGCCAACTCCCCCAAGACGATGTACAACGGCGGCTCGAAGGCCAACGGCGAGCCCGCCAACCTCTCCAAGGCCCACCGCACGGTGAAGCTCGACGGCCTGAACCTGGCCGGCACCGTACGGGCCTGGGCCAACCACGGCCCCGAGCCCGCCGCGCAGGCCTTCGAGGCCGCGGTCAAGGCCAGGTACAAGGACGACGTCCAGTTCGAAGACCGCCCCGGGTACGGGGTGAGAGTGGAGTTTCTCGACTGATGAGCCCTGACGAAGAGGCGAGCGTGCGCCTGCTCAAGGACGCGTACGCGCGCTGGGACGGCAAGCCGCCTGTCCAAGTGACCATCACCCACGGCGACATGTTCGCCCTGATCCTGGCGTGCCAGGCCATGCTGACCCATCCGGCCGTGACCACCGGCATCAAGGGCCAGCTGGAGCACATCGGCCGCCAGTTCCAGGAGACGCTGGCCGACACCCCCGAGATCTACGCCCTGTTGGAAGCCGGCTGGGATCGCCGATTCGACGTCGGCCCGGAGGACTGATGATCGAGAGGATCGACGCAGAGGCCATCGCGGGCCGCATGAAGGACCCGGGCCCCGGCGAGCACCTGTGGATTGCCACCCTGGCTTTCCGCATCAGCGACCAGATGGCGCGCGCCATGGCGGAGGGCCGTGACCCCGGAGAGATCATCTTCGACCACGAGAGCATCCTGACCCCGCCGGCGCCCGGCTGCTTCAAGTGCGAGCAGCCGTTCAGCAAACGCCTGTACCACCGCAAGTGCACCGGCACCATGGACCTGGTGGGGTTCTGATGAGGCCGCGAGCACGCCGGGAACGGTGGATCCTGCGGGAGCGCCGGTACTGCCGGAAGTACGGCTTCTGCGCCTTCTGCCTGCACCCGGACGTGAAGCGGCTGGCGACGCACGCCCTGTACATAGGGTTCCTGGTCGACCAGCTGCAGACGGCTATCGAAGAGGAGATCCTGCCGCGGGAAGAGGCGCTGATGCGCCGCATCTTCCCGGAGATGGCGGCCGATCCGGTCCAGAGCGCATCCTCTTCGCCGGATCGGCCGGGGACAGGGCACTGAGCCCCACCCCTGCTCCGCGATCAACTGTATAGGCACAGCCCCCCGGTGGACAGGTCGGGGGGCTGTGTTGTGACGTGTCCGACCCGAACACGGATTGTGACACCAGAAACCGGCGGGATTGTCGACGCGTCGACAAAACTGACACCAAAAACTCGGGGAAACCGACACCACAAACCCCGGGAACGTGACACCATTAACCCCATGGCACGCCCCACAAAGGGATACACCCGACGAATCACCCTCCGATCCAGCGACCTTGAACCCGCCATCGTCCAGCGACGTCAGGCGTACCTCAAAGAAGCTGGTGTCACTTTGAGCGAAAACGACACCATCAATTTCCTCATCCAGTGCGCCGCGGTCGACCTGGCGCTGACCGTGCAGGAGGCGAAGGCAGACCTGCAGGCGCACCTACGCGACTGCGACGACTGCGACCCCACCGAGCCTCCCCGCATCCGCTGCGCCGCCGGCGTCTACCTCCGCGACCACTGGGTGCGGCTGCAGCTGCGCGCCGAACACGACGCCAAGGACAAGCCCGCGCCGGCCTCCGAGCCCGCACCGCGCCGCACGGTGTCCGGTTGGCGCCCCCTGCTCCCCACCCCTCCCGGAAAGGCCACCTCATGACCGAGTACCACGACCGCGCATCCGGCCCCCCACGGCTCACTGACGGCCCCGGCTGCACCCCGGCCCGCGTGGTCGACGCCGGCGGGAAGCGGTTCCGGGGAACCCTCCGCGAAGCGATCGGCTGTCGAGAAGGCGTGCCGATGCCGGCAGAGTTCTGGGTCCAGACCTCCCTGGGAGGGACGGCCACGTGCGGCCAGCACCTGCCCACCGTCGTACGGCTCGCCTTCCGCGGCGACTCCGACAACGCGGTCGTGGTCGACCGCTCACCTGCACCCAGCGTCCCCTGCAGGGTCTACCGCGATCTCCCGGAGGACGAGTGAGCCGCGAAGCGTCGTAGCGCGGAGCGCTACGCCCCGGCCGCGGAGCGGCTGGCCTCC